>DVIH01000018.1 GCA_018711405.1 Candidatus Avibacteroides excrementipullorum
CATGCCGGTCACAAAGGCCACATCGGCAAGCAGCAGCACCGTGATGTTGCACAGGCCGGAGAGTGCCACATTGGCGGCGGTGATGACAAACGAGGAAAGCACTATGGTTATCATGGCCGCCCTCTGCGACATGCCAAGCGCAAGCAGCTTGTGGTGGATGTGGCTCTTGTCGGGCAGGAATGGGTTGCACCCTTTGCGGATGCGGTGGATGAACACTCTGACCACATCGAAGCACGGCACTATCAGCGGCGAGAAAGCCAGCACGAACGGATTGACATGCAGGCTGTTCTCTTCCGGCAAATCTGCCAGAAGCTTCATGCCGAGAAAGCACAGCAGCACACCTATGGTGAGACTGCCGGTATCGCCCATGAATATCTTGCGGCCACGCTCTGCATTGCCGAACACATTATAGTAAAAGAACGGTATAAGCACTCCGAGAGCGGAAAATGACAGCATGGAATAAAAGTAAGCCCCCATGATGAAAAAAGACACCCCGTAAAACACCAATGCCACCGCGCTCAGCCCGGAAGCCAAACCATCGATGCCGTCTATGAGATTGATGGAATTGATGATAAAGACCACGGCCAACACCGTAATCGATGCACCGAGCCAGACCGGTATGCCATGCACTCCGAACAGGCCGTACAAACCTGTCATGCCCAGACCGCCTGCCACAAACATAAGCCCGCACAATATCTGTATGACAAACTTGGCGCGGTAGCGTATGCCTATCAGGTCGTCGGCCATGCCGACCAGATAGAGCACCACCATGCAGCAATAGCCGAAAGCCAACGTACACACATCGCCATCCAAAGAGAGCAGCATGCGGCCATTGCCCAATGACAAGTTGATGCCCAGACATAGGGCTATGGACAGAAAGATGACAGGCTTGAACGCTATTCCGCCGAGACGGGGAACAGCCACGTGATGAATCTTCCGCGCATCGGGCACGTCAAACAGACGCTTGCGGAAAGCTATGAGCAGGATTTTGGGGATGAGTATGCCGGCGAAAAACACGCTCGCCAGACACACTGACAGAATGTTTATAATCCAATAACAGAACATAACGTTTTAGATATTCAGACTTTAAGATTGATTTTCCACATATTTTTCAGGCCAACCGTCTGCCGCTATCCCGGCAACACCTCTATCAGGTCGGGCGACACTTCGGCAGGCACCACCGCCGCCAGCCCGGTGACAAGCACCACCACTTTCTTGCTGCGGCTGCCCTTGACCCGCACGAATATGCCCTCCACCCCATCGAGCGGCCCGCCTATGATACGCACCCGAGTGCCTTTGCGCAGGTCTATCTCATCGGGACTGAGAAACACCATGTTCTCGTCATGGGTCTTGCAAGCCGAGATGAAGTTCTCCATTTCCCGGTCGGGGATGGTTATGGGCACGTTGCGCCCGTCGCGCCGCATGGTGCGATACTGCAAAAACGCAGCTTCGCTTTTCATGTCTTTCATGACCTCGCGGCTCGCTTTGGCAAAGACCAGATTGCGGACTGCCGGCATGAGCTTGCGAAGCTTCTCCCCGCTCCGCCTTGTGACAACACTGTAGCGCATGGGTATGAAATTCTCAATTCCGCGTTCGTCCAAGAACTGTTTGGCTTTCAGTTCCCTGCGGTAAGGCGCGCTCAAGGCATGCCAACATTTGTTTTCTATATCAGGACTATCGGGCATAATCTGTCATTTTACCGCCCGCAAAACAATGAAACATGACACCATTTTCGCACAGAGACATTCTCCCGGCTCCTCAAAACAAGCGTAACAGGCTTAATTTCAAGAGATTGACACACTACATTCTTTGATTCAGTCTGTATCATGTTACTGTTTCTTTGTAAGAGACGGTACTCTGTATTAAACGAACAGAGAATCAGTCACATAAATATCTTTTTATTGACCGATTCTCTGTCATTTAACATTGTTGCGTTGAAACAACGCATTTTTCGCAACTGAAAGAGAAGGACTTTCCGCATTCAAACGTCAATCAAAACCATTCACCCGCAATATACTGATTGTTAATAAATTATAAACGGGGGGGGGTAATTTTTTCAATAATTATCCTCTTAAAATTTGATTATTCTCCTTTTGTTTGATAAATTTGCCCCCGTATATGTACCGTCTCTTACAAAGAGATGTCCGCATCGAACTTTTTCAAGATAGCTTTATTAGCCATGTCAATGACGGAGTTTTCCAACGAAGCGAGATATATCCTCGTAGTCTTCTCCGATGAATGTCCCATGCCTGCGCTTATCACCGAAATAGGTATGTTGTGATCCCTTGCCGATGTGGCCCATGTATGCCGCGCCACGTAAGAAGACAGAGGCACGCGCGTCCCCACCATTTCCGACAGTTCTTTCAGCTTTCGGTTGTAATAACGCAAAGCCGTGTGATATTGCCTGAAAGCCGTTGGCGGATCAGTGGATTTTATAAGGGGAAACACATAAGGGGAATCGGACACTTCGGTGGCATACCGCCCCATGATTCTCCTCATGCACGGCTCTATGAAAATGTTCAGACACTGCCCCGTCTTGTGCCGGCAGTAACAAATGACATTCTGCCCCACGTCAGACTTGCGCAGATAGGCAATGTCGATGAAAGACATGCCGCGAGTGAAATAACTGAACACGAAGATGTCGCGCGCAAGCGACAATGTACGGGAACGGGCAAGGTCGAGCCTCTGAAGACGCAGCAGCACAGTCTCGTCCACAGCCCTTTTGCGGGTGCTGTCCACTCCGGTATAAACTTCACGGAACAGTTCCGCAGGCCGGGCTGCATTCATCCGCACCGCACGGCGATGCACCGCACGGAGGATGCGCATGTAAAACGACACAGTGTTGCGAGTCACATTGCGCGAATGCAGCCAGCCGTCATAACTCATCACCAGTTCCTCGTTGAACTTGGAAAAAGGGATGTCTTTCCCTCCGAGATAAGCCGACAGGCTGTTGGTCGCACGAATGTAGTTGGCTGCTGTGCCGAACCTGCCGCAAGCCGAAAACTTGTCGGCCAGACTGCGCATGAAACCAAGCACCTTGACACTGCCGCGCCTGCCGCCGGCAGCCGCCCTTCCTGACTTAACTTTTGTTGTAGCCATACTCATAAAAAATTTGATTATACACCTTATTTAATATAAGCGGTGAAATAATCTTGTCTGCATTGCAGGACCTATTTTCGCATGACACATGTCCGCACACAGATGAAAGAAGGAACGCAAGCCGACTTCCGGAAGCAATAAGCCCGACATTTCCTTGCAGAAAGGAAAGAAATGACTATCTTTGTCCTTATGAAAAGGAAAGAAGTAATACAATCGCTCATTGCAATGAAACAGGCGGAAATTCCATTCCGCATAATCCCGCGAGACATGGAACTGCCCATAGACAGCGGACAAATAATAACAGTGCCCGGCGTAAGAAGATGCGGGAAATCATCGTTGATGATGCTTGCCATCAACAGACTGATAGAAAACGGAATCGACAAAAAGAAAATATTATGGATCGGTTTTGATGATGAACGTTTTCACGGCATGGGTACGGAGGGGCTGGACGATGTCATAACATCGTACATGGAAATGCATCCCGACATTCCCATAAAAGAGGTATATATGTTTTTCGATGAAATACAACTGATAGACAATTGG
>DVIH01000019.1 GCA_018711405.1 Candidatus Avibacteroides excrementipullorum
TTTAGCACATCATTTTTGCCAAGTGCAGTTAGCAAAACATTCGTAAATAATTTTATTTTACGCTCTCGGAGCGTATATAGCCCCTGAATAAGTTTATTATTTTTTCTAACTATCACCCATCTATATACAAAATATTTTACTAAATATCGAAACAGTTACACTAAATAAAAAGGATAAATCAAAACAAAAAACAAGGCTTTGTCACTATCTGCACGACACGTTTGCCACATTCATTTCAAGCATCGGAAACAGGGTCGGAAAGGATGTGCGCCATCTTCACCCGGGATGGCGTACATCTCCGCCCGAGACCGAGCCGATCATCGGGCAAGACCGAGCCGATCTTTTTCCACCCCCCCGCAAATGCGCGGAGACGGCGTCAGACAAGACGGATGAATATGCTCATGACAAGATTGAGAACGATAGTTATGCCGAATCCGGCGAAAAGCCCCTTGCGCAAATCCTTTCTCCGGCCGGAAAAGAAATAGGCATAGCACATGTTCACAAACACATTGCTCGTTATGGCCTGGAGGATGCAGCACATCACCACTCCGTCATCGATGCCGGTCTCGAGCAGATTGAGTATGAACGGAGTGATATCGCTAAGCCCCGACAGGAACGAAAGGAAGTCCAGACCGCCGGCACCTATATACTTCAAAGTGAAATGTGTGAGCAAAGTGAACAACACAAAGAGGAAAGCGAAGATTATGGCCACCTTAAACTCGAGCGGATTTTTCTCTTCATCAGCTCTGACCATGCCGCCGTCTTTCTCCTTCCGGTTCCACTTCTTGTGCAAAAACCAGCTCACACCGCTTGTCACTACAGCCGAAACCAGCAGATAAGGGTAGGCCGACATGAAGAGTTCACGGCTGAAGATGAATATGAGCAGCAGGAAACGCACGTTCATCATCCCCACCGCAGCCAGCATTGCCGAAACATATTCGGGCATATCTTCGGCAGCGGCCTTCCTGCATTTCCTGGCTAGCACCGTGATGGTGGCCGTGCTGCTGTACATGCCCCCTATGAGACCGGAAAGGAAGACTCCGGAGTCTCTGAACACATATCTTTTGAGCAAATAAGACAAATAGGAGATGCCCGACACTATGACCGTAGTCAGCCAGATGGTATAGGGAGTAAGGCTGACCCCCTCCATGATTCTGCCGTTGGGCAACATGGGCAGGATAATGCCGCTTATGGCCAGAAACTTCGCAAGCGTGACGAACTCATCGTTGTTCATGCGCTGCACCAGTTCGGTAAACGTGTGTTTCATTTCGGTAAAAGTCAGCACCACTACCACCACAGTGATGTAAAACCACGATGGCTGAGTGCACACTATGGGCGCAAGCGAATAGGTTATCACGGCAATGGATACGGAAGTAAGGCCGAAATGCTTGTATGCGGAGGCCTTGATGTAGTAATTTATGCCGAGCAATGCGCAAAGGCATACAAATCCGGCAATAAAGGCATACAGGCGCACAGGGTCTATCAGATAAAGCAGGTACCCGGATATGCCTATGAACGTAAACGTCCTGTCCGTGCCGAAAGGCATCGGCCCGCCTCCGCTCTTCAAGGCTATCTGCCTTTGGGACAAACCGATTAAAAGAGAAAACAACGTCACAAGAAAAAACGTCACAAACTCTTCCGGCAGGTATTCATAGATTTTTTCCATACCGTCTTAATCTGAAAAAAAACATCACTCGCCCCACGTCGAAAACGGATGTTCCGACAGGTACGAATTGTAATATCTCACATCGCCGGTCACCTCCTTTCCGAGGAAGCCCGGACGCAAGAACTGCTCCTGCGGCGAAGCAAGCTCTATTTCAGCCATGACAAGCCCCGCATTGGCTCCGTGAAACTCATCCACTTCCACGACATGGCTGCCGCTTTTCACAAGATAACGAGTCTTGTCCACCATCCCCGACACGCACAGGCGCATCAGATCTCTCGCTTCCTCGACCGATATCTCCTTTTCCCATTCAAAGCGGCTCATCCCGTCAGGACCGCTCGGCCCTTTGATTGTCAGAAACGCCTGTTCCCCATATATCCTGACACGCACGGAATTGCCTCCGCCACCGTAACAGAGATAGCCCTGCACAATGCCACGACAGGAATAAGCCAGCTCTCTATAAGAATGGTCTGCTACAAGAAATTTTCTTTCTGTCTCAATCATCTATACGCCAAGACACCAATAACCACGATTATTACGGCAATGACAGCCAACGCGATAATCAAACGCCTGAATGTCTTTTTGGCTTTTTCCTCTTCTCTTCTTTCTCTTTCTTCCTTAGATATTTTTTTCGCCATGATATATTAGCTTTAAGTTAAATTAATTAGATAAACCAAAAGTAGTAAATTATTGTCAAAAACAAGAATTATTGCAGATTTTTTATCATCCGTTGCCTCTTTCGGCGTCTATGCGCAAAAAAACGAACAGCAGGATGGTAAAACCCAAAAGAGACGAACCGCCGTAACTGAAAAACGGCAGGGGGATGCCTATGACCGGAGTAAGGCCGAGCACCATACCTACATTGATGAGCAAATGGAAAAGAAATATGCCGGTCACGGCATATCCGTACACACGCCCGAATACGGTGTCCTGCCTTTCGGACAGATGCACCAAACGCAAGATAAACACCAGAAACAGCAACAAGACTACCGATGCGCCAAAAAAGCCCTGCTCCTCGCCTATGGTGCAGAATATGAAATCGGTATCCTGCTCAGGCACATATTTCAGCTTGGTCTGCGTCCCGTTCAGGAATCCTTTCCCGAAAGCACCTCCGGAACCTATGGCTATCTTCGACTGATTGACATTATAGCCTGCACCGCGAGGATCGTCCTGCAATCCGAACAGAACTTCAATCCTGGTGCGCTGATGGTCCTGCAACACATGTTCAAAGACATAGCCTGACGAAAACAGAAACAACATGCTCATGCCGGTAAACAATGCCATGAGTCCGTATTGCTTCATCCTGTATGTGACCCACCACCACAATTGGCACACTGCCGTGTAGAACGCAAGCCCCCAAAGCAGCATGTTGACATCAAAACGGAAAAAAAACGATGAGACTATGCACCCCGCAGGCACAAGCACGAAATAAGGCCACAACACCACACGGGCCAGCCCTTTTCTTTTGGTATAAAGCGTCATCATCCCCGCAGAGATGAAAATGATGAGAGACAGCACTATGAACTGCCCGGCATTGGTAGTCCCGGCAAAAAATACGTCATGGCTGAACTTTATGTCGAGTATGAAATAAAGTATTAGCGCCACTCCCGAAAACAGGATGGCCCCCGACATGCCTTCCCTGTAAAACATGAGAAAGAACGACAGGAAAACCAATGCCGTGCCGGTCTCCTTTTGCGCCACTATGAGCAGCATCGGAATAAACACTATGGCAAGCACTGTGGCGAAATCACGACTCTTTTTTATATCAAACGGATATGTATTGGCTATTTTGGCAAGCATCAGGGCTGTGGCAAATTTAGCGAACTCGGCAGGTTGCAGACTTACAGGCCCGAAGTGAAGCCAACTGTTGGAACCTTTGGTGTCATCGGCCACAAATATGGTGAGCAGCAGCAGCCCAAGCATCCCCACATAGAAAAAAGGAGCCACAGCCTCATACAGCCGTGCTTCAATGAACATGAGGATGCCTCCCAGACCGAAAGAAAAAAATATCCACATAGCCTGCTTGCCGGTGCGGCTGCCCAAGTCCAGAAAGTCGGTATCGGCATAATTATAGCTTGCCCCGCAGATGCTGAACCAGCCGCAGATGACCAGAACCACATACAGCCCTATCATCAGCCAGTCTATCCGTTTCGTTATGCTCCGATTATATCTCATGTCATCACTTTATGTCTTTCGCTGAATTTTCTTTCTCCAGTTGCATCTCATACAGATTTTCTTTGGGCGACAGCAGATTGGTACGGCTAATGCGCTCCACCTCAGGCAGACGCTCCTCCGCAATACACCCGTTCAGATACTGCTCTATGATGAGCGCACCTATAGGGACAGCCCATGTAGCCCCGAAACCTCCGTTTTCAACCACTACCGAAACTGCAATCTCAGGAGAATCCATAGGAGAAAATCCCATGAAAATGGAATGGTCCTCGCCTCTGTTTTGCGCCGTTCCGGTCTTGCCGCATATCTCCAGGCCGGGCACGTTCGCCCTTCTGCACGTGGCGCCATAGTTGCTTCCCACTACAGCCCCTCTCATGCCTTTTGCTATGATGTCATAATACTCCCTGTCTATGCCGGTGTATCTCCATGTCCTGTATTTCTCGTCTATCACAGTGTCTTGGATAGATTTCACCATGTGCGGGGTAATGAATCTGCCCCGGTTGCCTATGGTGGCGGCAAGATTGGCTATCTGTATAGGAGTCGTCAGTATCTCCCCCTGCCCTATGGCAATGCTTATTATGCTAAGTCCCCGCCAACGTCCGTTGTGCATCTTGTTATAGAACTCCGCATTCGGGATGAGTCCCCTTTTTTCTCCCGGCAAGTCTATGCCCAAAGCATACCCGAAGCCCATATCCACCATGTGGTTTTTCCATACGGTTATGGCATTCTGCGGAGTCTCATATTTTTTATTGTCGATCATCCTCCAAAGCCCCCAGCAGAAATAAGAGTTGCATGAAGTCGATATGGCATCCTGCAAGGCTATCGGCGAAGGATGCGAATGACACCTCAGCCTGAATCCGGGAATCACGAAACCATTGTAACACGGGTACACGGTATGCTCGTCTACTATCTCCTCCTGCATGAAGATAAGCCCTTGCGCCGTCTTGAATGTAGAGCCTGGAGGATATGTGCCCACTATAGCTCTGTTAAGCAGAGGCTTGGCCGGATTTCTAAGCAACTTCAGATGATTCTTTCCCCTGTCCCTGCCCACAAGCATGGCAGGGTCGAAAGACGGAGCCGAGACAAGGCACAGGATTTCGCCCGTTGCAGGTTCTATGGCGACAATGCTGCCACGTTTGCCGCTCATGAGCCTTTCGGCCAAAGACTGCAAGGCAGCGTCAATCCCCAGAGTAAGGTTTTTGCCCGGCACTGACGGCACATCATGCAATCCGTTCATATACCTGCCTTGAATCCTCCCGCGTGCATCGCGCAATAATATCTCTACGCCTTTCCGTCCTCTCAGGAGTTCTTCATAATACTTTTCCACCCCTTGTTTCCCCACATAATCTCCCATCTGGTAATATCCTGTGGTGTCATTGTCCAGTTCTTTTTGGGAAATCTCTCCTATATCGCCCAAAGCAAGCGCGGCTATGTTGTCGGTGTATTGACGGATGCTCCTGCGCTGTATGTAGAATCCCGGAAACTTGAACAGTTTCTCCTGAAACATGCCGGTCTCTTCCGGAGTGAGCTGGGCTATGAGAAGCTGGTGGGTATAAGGAGAATATCCGGGATTTTTCCTCCTGTCGCGCATATCGGTCATACGCTTCTCGAAATATTCGCGCGTAATGCCAAGCGTCCTGCACAGGTCGACAGTATCTATATCGGCCATTTCGCGCGGAATCACAGTGACATCATACGAAGACTGGTTGTAGACCAGCAGATTGCCGTTCCTGTCAAACATGTTCCCACGTGCCGGATATTGCACCCTTTTCAGAAAAGCATTACTGTCGGCATATCTCTTGTAATCATCGTTCAGGATTTGCAGACAGAACAACCTTATTATATATATGAATACGACCAATACCGCTATGCCGCCTATGACATATTTGCGATTCTCATATATACTGTTACCTTTCGACATATCATCTCCTGAATTGTTCCGCCGCAACAAGACAAAGTACTGTCATCACGGTGCTCGCCAGGATTTTGAGCAGGATAAAGCCGAAACCGGCGAAAGAAAAGAATTCAACGGTCATCAACACGCACGAATGCAATGCAGAACAGGTCAACGCATATTTCAAATAGGTGGACAGTCCGAGCGAACCGATTCCGGGACTACAGTTTTCAAGCCTGTCATAGGTGGTATAAAGTTTCAGTATTCCTTTCCTGCAGAAAGCCAACGCCACCGATGCTGCGGCATTGAGACCCGGAGTATCCGAGAATATATCTATGGCAAGCCCCAGAAAAAACGCCCAAAGCATAATCTCATAAGACTTCGTCTCGGTGTCCATGCGCAGCAGCAGATAGATGTACAGAAACGGTGTTCCGTAACCGAATATATTGACATTGTTGAGCACCAGCACCTGCACCAGTGTCAGCAATACGAAGAGCATCAATATTTCCACATACTTTTTCATCTGTTGTTATACTGCGGTATGCCTGCTTTTTTATCCAACATCTTCTCCTCTTCCCTGAACCTGTCATTTATAATCCTGACATCGTTTATTTTGCTGAAATCCGTACTCAGCCTTACTCTCAGTTCAAAAAACAGTCCGTCTTCCGAATCATTTATCTCCTCCACTATCCCTACCGGAATCCCTTCGGGAAAAACAGCCGAATAGCCGCTGGTCACGACCGTATCTCCTTCATAAAACTCCGCATGACGCGGGATGTCTTTCAACAATGCATATTCGGGATTGATGTCTTCCCAAACGAGATTGCCGAAATAGTCCCTGTGCTTCAACTTGCAGCTTATGTTCGATTTGCTGTTGAGCAAAGATATGGCCAGCGACCTGTGTTCAGACGTCATATAGATGATGCCCACCACACCGTCGGTTCCCACCACTCCCATGTCAGGATACACGCCATCGGCGCTTCCCTTGTCGAGCGTAATGTAATTGTCTGCATGATTCAGGCTGTTCTTGATGACGCGCGCACGTTTCACTTCAAAACCGGCCAACGGAACGGAAACCGTATCCAAACCGGCCTGCGACAATCTGTCGCGATACTGTTCGAGCGTAATGCGAAGGCGCACGTTTTCATCAAACAGCGTCTCGTTTTCCGACTTCAACCCGAAATAAGACTTCACATCCGACACTATGCCGTTGACATAAGCCGCCGCCGCATTGACAGACGAAAGATATACGCTGCCCTGATAGTTGTTGAACCTGAACAAAAGCACAAAGGATATTGTTTCAAGCAATACAAACAATATCCAATGTCCTTTCTTTAGAATGAAATTCAACAAATTATGCATAAGCGCAACTATGATAAACACAAACAGGCCGACCGGTTGCCGAAGCCCCGCTCTCAGTCATCACTGTCTCATCAGGAAAGGGAAACGCTCTACATTCTTGAGTGCTATCCCCGTACCTTTGGCCACAGCGTGCAACGGGTCTTCCGCTATATGGAAAGGTATGTTGAGCCTGTCCATCAGACGTTTGTCAAGTCCTCTCAACAAGGCGCCTCCTCCCGTAAGGTAAATACCGTTCTTGACTATGTCGGCATACACTTCAGGCTGGGTCTCCTCAAGCGTGGAGAGTATGGCCGTTTCTATCTCGCCTATGCTCTTGTCCAGACAATGCGCTATCTCCTGATAGCATACAGGCACTTTCATAGGCAGGGCAGTGATTTTGTTCGGTCCGTCTATGACGTATTCTTCCGGTCCTTCTTCTCCCAAGTCGGTCAAGGCGGAGCCGACATTGATCTTGATTCTTTCGGCCATCCTTTCGCTGACTTTCACATTGTGCTGACGGCTCATATATTCCTGTATGTTCAGGTTCAACGTGTTGCCTGCCACGCGGATGGAACGGTTGGCCACAAGTCCGCCCAACGATATGACTGCTATTTCGGTGGTGCCTCCGCCTATATCGACCACCATATTGCCTTCGGGGGCGAGTACATCCAGCCCTATGCCCACTGCGGCAGCCATAGGTTCATAGATGAGATACACATCGCGTCCTCCGGCATGTTCGGCAGAGTCGCGCACGGCACGGAGTTCCACCTCAGTACTGCCCGAAGGCACTCCTATCACCATCTTCAGAGAAGGCGAGAAAAGCCTGTTTCTCCTGCTCGATTTCTTTATCAGTCCTCTTATCATCTGCTCGCAGGCATTGAAATCGGCAATCACACCGTCTCTCAACGGCCTTACGGCATTTATGCCGGGAGGTGTTTTTTCAAGCATGAGTTTGGCTTCGCCTCCTACGGCTATCATCTTGTTCGTCCGGTTGTCGAGCGCGACCACAGAAGGCTCATCGACAACTATTTTATTGTCCGATATAAGGATGGTATTGGCTGTGCCCAAATCCATCGCTATCTCTTGTGTGAAAGAAAATAATCTCACTTTTCGGTTTCCTCTTCAGTATTAATGTTTACGAACGATATCAATGTTTGAAATGTCTTTTCCCCGTGATGACCATAGACAGGCCGTGTTCATCGCAATAGTCGAAAGACAACTGGTCTTTTATGGAACCGCCCGGCTGTATCACCGCTTTCACTCCGGCCTTGTCGGCTATCTCCACGCAATCGGGGAACGGGAAGAACGCATCCGATGCCATGACAGCCCCGTTGAGGTCAAACCCGAAAGCTCCGGCTTTCTCTATGGCCTGCTTCAGTGCATCCACACGCGAGGTCTGCCCCACGCCGCTCGCGAGCAGCTGTTTGTTCTTGGCCAGGACTATGGCGTTCGACTTGCTGTTCTTTACTATCTTGTTGGCAAACAGCATGTCTTCCACTTCCGCATCGGTAGGAGCCGTGCGAGTAACTACTTTCAGGTCGGCTTTCGTCTCGATGTCGGTGTCCTTGTCTTGCACCAGCACGCCGTTGAGCACGCTCCTCATCTGCACTTTCGGCAAGGCTGTGTCTTTTCTCACAAGGATGATCCTGTTTTTCTTTTCCTCCAGCACTTTCAATGCCTCCATGTCGTAATCGGGAGCGATGATCACTTCAAAGAATATCTTGCCCACCTCCAATGCCGTTTCCTTGTCTACCGGAGTGTTTGTCACCAGCACTCCTCCGAAAGCCGACACAGGGTCTCCGGCCAAAGCGTCTTTCCATGCCTCTGCAAGCGTAGGTCTCGATGCCAGTCCGCAAGCGTTGTTGTGTTTCAGTATGGCAAACGTGGTCTCGTCAAACTCGTCAATGAGGTCTATGGCCGCATTTATGTCAAGCAGGTTATTGTAGGATATCTCCTTGCCGTGTATCTGGTCGAACAGTGCATCGAAGTTGCCGAAGAAACATCCTGCCTGGTGCGGATTTTCTCCGTAACGCAGATGCTTCGGACTGTTGACCGCACATCTCAATGCGCTGCGGCCGTCATTGTCGAAATAGTTGAATATGCACGAGTCATAGTAGGAAGACACCGCAAAGGCTTCTTTGGCAAACCAGCGTCTTTCCTCGATGGTCGTCGAAGCGCCTTCGGCTCTCAATATGTCGGCCAAAGGTGCATACTGCTCTTTGGAAGCTACTATCACGACATCTTCAAAGTTTTTGGCTCCTGCCCTGATAAGCGATATGCCGCCTATGTCTATCTTCTCTATGATGTCCGCTTCGGGTGCGCCCGAAGCCACCGTATCTTCAAAAGGATAAAGGTCTACTATGACCAGGTCTATTTCAGGTATCTCATATTTCTGCATCTGCTGCCTGTCTTCCTCCATGCCTCTGCGGGCCAGTATCCCGCCGAATACTTTCGGATGCAAGGTCTTGACCCTGCCCCCGAGTATAGAGGGATAGGAAGTCAGGTCTTCCACCGCATCGCACGGGAATCCGAGCGACTCTATGAAACTGCGCGTCCCCCCTGTTGAAAGAAATTTCACACCGTCTTCGTGAAGCAATCTCAATATCTCATCCAATCCGTCCTTATGATACACCGATATAAGGGCTGTCTTTATTTTCTTTCTTTCAGACATACAATAATTTGCATTAAAAACATTAACAGACCGCAAAATTATGAATTATATTTCAGAATGCGGCCTTTGCACGTTTTTTTAATATATTTTTTTGATAATGTGAGAATTTGCATTACCGCCGCGGGTTTGGGTCAAAGCAGCCGGCCTATGCATTCAGGCCATTCCCAGACGCCTGCATCCACCGTACCGAGCTTGTCTGCGCCCGATGCGGTGACGGAAAAGTACATCTGCCGCTTGTCGCAACTGCCGAGCGACCTCTCCACAAGCCCTTTGTTTTCGGCCGACCTTATCACTTTCGAGGCATTGGAGTGGGTCAACCCCATTTTCTCCGCTATGTCGCCCGATGAGAGGCTGCCCTCCGACGACAGCAGGCAGAGCAAAATGCACTCATTGAGATTCACGCCGAACTCATGCTCCAGCCGCGTCTCGATGTCGCAGACAGCCTTGTGTATTTCCCTTATCCGGCAAAAGGCCTTTACATTATTTCCCATCTCCGTCAGCTTTCAGCAGGAAATTGTCAACAGCCTCTTTCAACGTCTCTTCAGGCAATGCGCCCATAGCCACCTGCGGGTCTCCCTCCATAGGGATGAAAAGCAGGGTCGGTATGCTCCTTATGCCGAAAGCGGCGGCAAGCTCGCGTTCGCGGTCGGTATCGACTTTATATACATAGATCTTGCCGTCATACTCCTTTGCCAGTTTCTCGAGCACAGGGGCAATCTTCTTGCACGGGCCGCACCATGTGGCATAGAAGTCGACTATGGCAGGCCTGTCGCCCAAGTATTTCCACTCGCCGCCGGCATTCTCGTAGTCGAACACTTTTTCCTTGAACTCCGCTTTGGTCAGATGCTTTGCCGCTTCTCCGCCGCCCTGCTCCTGCTGCGCCTCTTCATCGGTCAGCCTTGCCCCGCTCTTGGAGGCATTCACACACGATGCGAACAGGAACATCCCTGCCAACATCATAAAAAACAGTTTTTTCATACTCTTTCAATGTTTGTCAATGTAAGTGACGCAAAGATGGGGAATAATTTTCATTTCGCAAAATTTTCTCATGGAAATTATTTACAATCATCAAACAATCCTGCCACAAACGCAGGAAAACCGGCAGACGGAAACTCCTGAATGATTGAAAACAAAAAAGCGCGGCAAAGAAATCCGCGCCTTTACAGGTAGCCCCATCGCGACTCGAACGCGAATCTAATCTTTAGGAGAGACTTGTTCTATCCTGTTGAACTATGAGGCCTTCACCAAGACATGCCGGAGCATATCGGCTGCAAAGGTAATGCATTTTTTCAAAACAGCAAATCTGCCCGCCCACTGTTTGCTGAAAAAGATAAAAAACGACCGCTCCCGGGATGTGCGCCATCTTCGGGCATGATCGGCTCGCTCCCGGACAAAGATGGCGCACATCCCCACCCTATACCGAGCCGATCTTTTCCGCACCTGTCTTGCACTCCCGGAAGCCATGCCACAGGCCTGTCAGCGCTTTGCAAAGTGCGCTTGACAAATTGCAAGACATCTTCATGTTTTCACTCCCCGAAATGCACTTTTTACATCCAAAAAGAGAACAAACAAGAAAAAAGCCGGAGAAAAACTTTTTCATTTGATACCATTTCATAACTTTAAGGCAAACTTCGATTAACAAACTATCAACGACAAAGGAGGACAAATTATGAAACAGTTTACCTTCATTTTGATTCTGGCGCTATTATCACCTGCGTTGGCTTACTCGCAGACAAATGGCGGCCTGCACGTGAACGGCAGCCACAACTTCATGGTGCCGGTGGACAGCCTCGACATACGCCCGTGGGCAGCCGACTTCGCTGTGAGTTTCACCATAGATTTCGACTCCGTAAAGGACAATGCCACGACCTCTCTGCTCGGCCTGCGCAGCCGCGAATGGGACGGCACCGACAAGGCCGACAGAGGCACGCTGTGGGTGGACTGCATAAATGACAACGACACGATTTACCTTTCTTACGGTGTGCGTTATTTCAACGACATAGTGTCTGATACCGTGATGCTGCCCGCAGGGTTCAGCGGCGCTCATACTGTATCATTGACACATGGCACGGGGCATATTACAGAGTCAGAAGACTTATACGTATATTGTGTTTACTGGATAGGGATCTCACTGGATGGTGAATCTTTGTCTGATAATATCAAAACGGATTATGATGTTTCAGACCTATGGTGGCGCGAGACATCCCATTTCGTGATAGGCGGCGGACTTTCAGATGCCTTGCCGTATTGCGGCACGCTCTATGACTTCAAATACAGCGGCTGGCCGGAGATTAACACGGTGAAGCCTGACGTCTGGTGGGATTTCCGCAGCATGACCGCCGAAGATGTCCGGGACACTTATCCCGGCGAAGGGACGTTGGCAGGACTTCAAGCCATGACAGGCGATTTCTTGTCGGACAAATTCATCCCCGTAATAAATAAAGAATACGAAAGTTTTAACAAGGACTCCACACTTACGTTCTATTACGGACATGGTACACTAATGGTAGACAATCTTACCATTAGCATTTATGCTGCTTCAGATACGCCCGGCCTATATGAATACACAGGTGGAAATATTTCTTATTTCGATTATATCCTTACCGATCCCGAAGGTAAATATTTCAATGCCTTGTTTGATAAATGTGATTTGTCTGAAGCATATGATGTGACCGATGGCATTGAAGCAGGAGACTTGTTTTATGGCGATGGAATCAGCAATCCCGGTGATACCGTGATAGACGTATATTATGCTGACGGACGCAAAAATATCGTAACTCAGCATGTGTCATACTCGGATTTTTCAATAAGAGGTTTGCATTGTAGTTATTGGAATGATGACAGAGATATTGAAGGCTGTATTTCCGGTTCAGCGCTTTCAAATAATCGCTATATACAGGGATTGGGATGGGTGACACTGTTTGATGGGGGACACGGTGCCTATCACCTCCGCATGTTGGAAAACGGAAATAAATGCCTGTTTGCCAATCCGATGTATGCCACAGACAATGCAAGGAGAATTATTGGAGGCGATGGCGGTTCCGTAGAAGATGCCGAATCCTCTCCCGCCTCGTGGCATCTGCTGTCTGCTGTAGCAGGCAGCGAACTTGTCATAACGGATAACGGCGGCAGGACGGTCTGCCCGGACAGGGTATCCGTCACCTCAATAAGCGGAGCGGTATATCAGTGTGCGGTACGTGATGGCGGCACGGTGGACGTGTCATCGCTCCCGCAAGGCTTCTACCTGCTCACGGCCACATGCGGCGATGTGACGCAGACGCTGAAGTTCATAAAGAAGTAAGGTCCTGATATTGGTGCCGTATCGGCAGGCAACATGTCTGCCGATACGGCTACTACTTACAATCACTTGCCGGTGAGAATCTTTTTTATCTCGTTCAGTTTGTTGAGAGCCTCTATAGGGGTCAGATTGTTTATGTCAGCATGGAGTATCTCATCGCGAATCTGGCACAGCACAGGGTCATCCAGCTGAAAGAGGTTGAGTTGCACTCCTTCCTTTCCTGCGGCTATGCCTTCGGCCAGACCGCGTCCCGCCTCGCTGTCTTTGCTTTGCTCCAGCACTCTCAGGATTTCATCCGCCCTCCTCACTATGGACGGCGGCATGCCCGCCATCTTGGCCACATGGATGCCGAATGAATGCTCGCTGCCTCCGCGCACGAGTTTGCGCATGAAAATCACCTTGTTGTCGGCCTCTTTCACCGAGACATTATAGTTCTTGATGCGCGGAAAAGTCTTCTCCATCTCGTTCAGTTCGTGATAATGGGTTGCGAAAAGCGTCCTGGCCTTGCCTGTGGTGTTTTCGTGTATGTATTCTATTATGGCCCAAGCTATGGATATGCCATCGTAAGTGGATGTGCCGCGCCCCAGTTCGTCAAACAGCACAAGGCTCCTGCCCGAAAGATTGTTCAGAATGTTGGATGCCTCGCTCATCTCCACCATGAACGTGGATTCGCCCAACGATATGTTGTCGCTGGCTCCCACACGGGTAAAGACTTTGTCCACCATGCCTATGCGCGCACTTTCCGCCGGCACGAAACATCCCATCTGCGCCATGAGCGCAATAAGGGCTGTCTGTCGCAGGAGGGCAGACTTTCCGGCCATGTTGGGACCGGTTATGACAATGATCTGCTGCGTCTCGCTGTCGAGATAGACATCGTTGGCAATGTATTGTTCGCCCACCGGCAACTGCTTTTCAATGACCGGATGCCGACCCTGCTTTATGTCGATGACAAGACTGTTGTCTATGACGGGACGGATATATCTGTTTTCTTTCGCACTTTTGGCAAACGAAAGCAGGCAGTCGAGACGCGCTATCTGGCTGGCATTGATCTGCATGGCCGGTATGTATTCTATGAGGGCGGATACCAGTTCGGTATAGATTTTGTTTTCCAGTACGAGTATCTTGTCTTCAGCTCCGAGAATCTTCTCCTCGTATTCTTTCAGTTCTTCGGTGATGTAACGCTCGGCGTTGACAAGCGTCTGCTTCCTAATCCAGCCTGCCGGCACCTTGTCCTTGTGTGTGTTGCGCACTTCGATGTAATAGCCGAACACATTGTTGTAGCCTATCTTGAGACTGCTTATGCCTGTGGCCTCTATCTCCCTCTGCTGCACTTTGAGCAGGTAGTCCTTGCCGGAATAGGCAATGTTTCTCAGTTCATCGAGCTCTTCATTCACTCCGGGCTTTATGACATGTCCTTTGTTGAGCAGCAGCGGCGGGTCATCTACTATCTCCCGGTCTATCTTGTCGCGTATGCCTTTGCACACGTTGAGCTGTTCGCCTATTATAGCCAAAGCCTCCTCTTCCACTCCCGTACAGGCAGCCTTTATCGGGGCTATGGCATTGAGAGCCGTCTTTATCTGCACTACTTCTCGGGGAGAGATGCGGCCGACAGCTGCTTTGGAGATAATTCTTTCTATATCGCCAATGAAATGCATCTGCTCTTCCAGAAAATCGCGCAATTCCGGGTTACGGAAGAAATATTCCACCACGTTGAGCCGGTCGTTTATGGGTTTTATCTCTTTCAAGGGGAACACTATCCAGCGGCGGAGCATCCTCGCGCCCATAGGCGTCACCGTCTTGTCTATGACCGACGATAGACTCATCCCTCCTTCGTTCATGCCCTGAAGCAGTTCCAGGCTCCTCACGGTGAACTTGTCGAGACGCACATACTTCTCGTCTTCTATCCTGCGGAGCGACCTGATGTGACTGATGTGCGTATGCTGGGTAATATCGAGATATTGCAATATGACGCCCGAAGCGATTATGCCGTTGTGCAGATGGTCTACGCCGAAGCCTTTCAGGTTTTTCACTTCAAAATGCTTCAACAGCTTGTCTTTTTCGGTAGACTCGGTGAACATCCAGTCATCAAGTTCAAACACTATGTATTTGTTGCCGAAATGCAGTTCAAAAGCCGCTTTCTTGCCCCTTTCTATAAGTACCTCTTTCGGCGAGAAACTGTTGAGCAGTTTTTCTATATGGTCGAATGTGCCTTCCGATGTGAGAAACTCGCCTGTGGATATATCGAGAAACGATATGCCGCATACATTGTTCTTGCCTATGTGCAATGCGCACAGGAAGTTGTTTTCCTTGTAATCCAGTATAGTGTCATTGATGGATACGCCCGGAGTGACCAGTTCGGTAATGCCGCGTTTGACCAGTTTCTTGGTTGTCTTCGGGTCTTCCAACTGGTCGCATATAGCCACCCTCTTGCCGCACCTTATGAGCTTTGGCAGATAGGTGTCGAGCGCATGGTGCGGAAACCCGGCCATCTCCACTTTCTTGTCCTTGCCGTTAGCCCTCCGCGTAAGGGTGATTCCCAGTATCTCCGATGCCGTAACCGCATCGGTGGAATAGGTCTCATAGAAATCTCCGCACCTGAAAAGCAATACCGCATCGGGATGCTTGGCTTTCAGGTCGAAATACTGTTTCATCATGGGCGTCATCACCACGTCTTCTGCCATCTTCTTAACCTTTCTGCTTATGATAATTAATCTGAAACGGGAAGCAAAGATAATAATAATGAGGCAAGGATGCCGCAAGACATCAGAAAAAACATACACCCGTGTCATTCATTGGAAAAGCTTTTATAATTTTGCACGATTTTTCAGATTTTCACTTGCATGATGAGCGATAAGACCAAAGGCTACGCGCTCGGAGCGATAGCGGCAGCCACATACGGCATGAACCCTCTGTTCGCCCTCCCGCTATACGAGGAAGGGATGAATCCCGATTCGGTACTATTCTACCGGTATCTGTTTGCCATACCCATGCTCGCCATAATGATAAAAAGCAGGGGGCGCAGCTTCAAGGTAAGCCGGAAAGAACTGGCAGCTCTCATAGTCATGGGACTGCTCATGGCATTTTCATCGCTCGCCCTCTTCATGAGCTACAATTATATGGATGCAGGCATAGCCTCGACTATGCTGTTCGTATACCCTGTGATGGTGGCGGTCATCATGGCCGCTGTATTCAAAGAGCGGCTGCCTGTCATTACCATAGTAAGCATTATGATCACCATGTGCGGACTGGGACTGCTCTATCAGGGAAACGGAAACAGCACGCTCAACCCTGTGGGAGTAGGCATAGTGATGCTTTCGGCTTTGTCGTATGCCATATACATAGTGGCCGTGAACCGCTCGGTGCTGAAAGATACCGCCACAGTGAAGCTGACATTCTATGTGCTCGTATTCGGCTTCATGCTTTTCTTCGTGAAATGCCGTTTCGGCACGGCACTGACACCTGTGCATGAATGGTATCACTGGGGCAACCTTATAGCTCTGGCTCTGCTGCCCACCGTCATATCGTTTCTCTGCACCACGCAGGCAGTGCACTACATAGGCTCTACCCCCACAGCCATACTCGGCGCACTGGAACCGGTGACAGCCATATTTTTCGGAGTCACTCTGTTTGACGAAAAGCTCACTGTAAGGTCTGTCACTGGAATAATACTGATAATACTGGCCGTGACAATGATAGTGGCGGCAGGCAACATCACTTCATATCTGATAAGACTAAAGAAACTGTTCCCGAAAGTAATAAAGAAACACACAAAACCATAACAGCATGAAAATATACGCAGCACCATTGCAAGGTCTTACCGAACACATCTGGAGAAACATCCATGCGGAACTGTTCGGCGGCATAGATGCCTACTACACTCCGTTTATCCGTCTGGAAAAAGGCTCTTTGCGCAACAAAGACATCAGAGAAATAGCTCCTGAAAACAACATAGGAAACCATTGCATCCCGCAAATACTGGCCGGAAACGGAGAAGAACTAGAGAGACTGGTAAACGAAATATCGCAAAAAGGATATGACAGGATAGACATAAACATGGGATGCCCGTTCCCACCCATAGCCAAAAAGGGCAAAGGCGCAGGCATATTGCAACATCCCGACAAGGTAGCGGAACTGTGCAGCATCATAAAAGGGCATGACGAAATAAAATTCTCAATTAAAATGAGATGCGGCATGGAAAGTTTTGACGAATGGAAACGACTGGCCGACACAATAAACGAAACGCCTCTGGAGGAAGTCATCATGCACCCGCGCATAGGTACGCAACAATACAAAGGTGACATAAACATGGAAGCATTTGAAGAATTTCGCAAAGCATGCGCACACCCTGTGGTCTACAACGGAGACATACGTTCGCTCAGCGACTGCAACAGCCTGCAAGAACGCATCCCCGAACTGTACGGCATAATGATAGGACGCGGACTGTTGGCCAATCCTGAACTGGCCAATGAAATACGCAACAACAAAGAAGCCGACACCGAAAACACTCTGCGGAAAATACACACGATGCACGACCTCATACTGGAAGCGTATTGCAATACGCTGCATGGAGAAACCCAGATCCTCATGAAGATAAAACCATACTGGGAATATCTCATGCCCGACATGGACAGGAAAGCCAGAAAGAAAATAATGAAAAGCACATCGCTCGACAAATACCGTGCAGCCGTAAACGAAGCCTTGTAAATCTTTTCTTCGTGATGCAAATGCAAAATATCAGAGAAAAAGCATCTGCATATTAAAAATGTCAATATCTTTACGGAATTATAAACCACATAGCTCTTCAAGGCTATGCAACACAATAATTCCGAAATCAAAGCTGCGGCAAGGGTAGTCCTGGAAAACAATTGGATGACGGCCGCACTGCTTATGCTGATGTATTTCATCCTGACCGGCACTTTCTCGTACACAATAGAAGACTACTGGGGAGTACTGCTGCTGCTCATCATACTGCCGTTGCAATACGGTCTCTACTCGGTATTTCTCTATCTGTCGCGCGAAGACAAACTCGACATGGGGCTATTCCTCGATGGATTCAAAGACTTCAAACGAGTATTTCTGACAGAACTGATGAAAAACATCTACATCTGCCTCTGGAGCCTGTTGCTAATCGTGCCGGGCATCATCAAAAGCTACTCTTATGCCATGACGGAATTTCTGATGCTCGACAATCCGAACCTGTCCTACGATGAGGCGATAACCGAAAGCATGCGTATGATGCAAGGATATAAGATGAAACTGTTTATGCTCGATCTCAGTTTCATAGGCTGGTTCTTGCTCTGCCTGCTCACGCTCGGCATAGGATTTTTATGGCTGCATCCATACGTATACACATCGCACGCATACTTTTACGAAACATTAAAAAACGGACAAGAGCCAACTATGCCCTGAAAACAAATAATCCGGACACCTTACGCTTGAGATGTCCGGATTAATCCATAATCATACGCCCGATAAAGACATTACAGATAAGGGATGACCGTAATATAGATACCGGTTATTATTGCAGAAGTTATGACACCCGAAATGTTTGCGCCCAAAGCATCGCCCAGAATGAAAGAATTGGGATTGTCTTTGCTCACTATCTTCTGAGCCACTTTTGCTGTAGTCGGCACACAGCTCACGGCAGCAATGCCGATGACCGGATTGTAATTGCCTCTCTTTATGAAATACATGATGTAACCGCCTATGATTCCGCCTATGCCGGAGAACAGCAAAGCCAGAATGCCGAGTACAAGCAGCTTCAGTATCTTCGGATCCAAAAGCAGATGGGCATCGCAAAGCACGCCAAGCAACAGGCCGAGCATGAATGTGGAACCGTAGAGAAGCGGACCGCTGACAAATTCATAAATATGCTTCATGCCCGACTCCCTGACTGCAACACCCAAGAACAACGAGAAAAACAACGGGGAAGCCACTGGGAAAAGGAAACACAACACGGCACAAAGCACTGCCGAAAATGCGAGCTTGATTTTGGCATCATAATTCTTCGGAGCTTTCTTCACCGTCATCTTTATGGCACGGAAACGTTTAGGCACCAACAGCTTCACCAGATAAGGATAGCCGCCATAAGTCAGGCCGAGATACAAATAGGCCACTACCGTGATAGGCACAAACAGATGCTTGGCCAAAGCCAAAGACGTGAACAATACCATAGGGCCGTCTGCGCCGCCAACCGTTGCTATTGACGCACTCTCCTCGAGCGTCAGACCAAGAGCAGAAGCGATAGGCACTGTCACAAAAGAACCCAACTCTGCACAAAGAGCAAGGAAAATGCTGGCAAAAGGTTTCTGAAGCAGAAATCCCACGTCCAGCAAGGTGCCTATGCCCATAAAGACAAAACAGGCTATCAGACCGTTACTGAAAGTCAGAGTATAGACCGGTTGCAGAAAGTCTATCTGCATTTCGGTCATAAGCTCATCGGTATCTGACAACATAGGATCAAGAAACAAGTTGCCCAACGATCCATCGGGCATGAACAAAGTGCCGCAATTGATAGCCACCATGCCCAATCCCATAGGGATCATGACCATAGGCTCCAAAACACCTTTCCAACCGAGATATATAAGCAACAAACCAAGACATATCAAAAACACGCGGGCACAGGAGAGCAACCAGCCGCTGGCCATCATTGTGCCGAAACCTTGAAACAAGGTCGTCCAATCTATATTTTCCATTTTACAAGTAATTACTGTTTAATAAAAGCAGGCCAAAAGCCTTGATGATAATTTTTATTCAAATTTACTGTTAGTGCGCTCACTTTCATTCTTGCGCATCATTTTCCCTTTCTTACGCAGATAAATCATCTGTGTGTCTTCCGGATAATAATAGTCCACAAGGTCTTTCTCGGACACGCCGCGACTGGTCTCGCTATAATAACCGGAATACATCTTAGGATAACGGTTGCGGTTCTCGCCACTCTCGAAATCCTCACGTTCATCATCATAATATTCTCTCAGCAACTCTTCGGATACTCGTTTTGCAATCCTGCGGCGCAGTTTGCGCATACTCTGCAAACGCGCCAAAGCTTCTGAATGGGTGTTGTAGAAATCAAAATAATCTGCAACAGCAGCTATAAGTTTTATTATGGCAGCGACTACGAAACCTATTGCAAAGGTCAATCCCATCATAGCCAATGTAGCCAATATTAAGTCAAGCATAATATGAAATGTATAAAATCAATAAAAACAAAAGCAAATAAAAAAACATATCCCTGCCGGAAAATCGACACTACTGCCACCGGTCTGTGTCTTATAGAGACCGCACACAAACCATGCCGCAATAAAACAGGGAGCATAAAAGAGGGGGAAAGCTAAATAATAATAGCTCTGAAAAAGATGTAATAGTCGTGTGTATATTTTACGAATTTTGAAGATACTGCAACTTTATGGCCATCAGATTTGCCACATACGTTATGCAACATTTCTACAGGAACGCAAGACATCCTGTGAGAATGCCCCGACTTGACCTGCTGCACCGTCCTGGCAGAAAGAGAAAAAATCACCGGATCATTCTTGCAATCGAAATTGAAATATTTCGCAAACAGACCGCGCAAATCATAAGAATCGGTCTTCTGACACGAAATCATTTCTCCGGATGCCTGCAACATATTTTCCCCTTTTACCTGCAATGCCGCACTCTCCGCACTGCCTTTACCCGAACCGCAAAAGCACCATGCAAGAGAAAAACAAGCGAACAATATGTATACCAGCTTCTTTATCATACAAATGCACAATAGAAAGAAAAAATCTTTACTATCAACATAAAAGGCATTGCAAGCAACAAAAATAAAAAAGATTCGGCTACATAAATTCCATTAATTAAGAATTAACGTTTATTTAACCGAGATCTTTTATGCTGTCACATCTATATTACGATATTGCTACATTTCTGTGTTTTTGCCGGAGAACTCCATCAGATACGCCTTTATGAAACCGTCTATTTTACCGTCCATGACACCCGTCACATCCGAAGTCTGATAATTGGTGCGGTGATCCTTCACCCTCCTGTCATCAAACACATAACTCCTTATCTGCGACCCCCACTCTATTTTCTTTTTACCGGCCTCGATTTTGGCCTGTTCGGCCATGCGGTGTTGCAATTCCTTATCATACAATATGGAGCGCAACTGTCTCATTGCGTTCTCTTTGTTTTTCGGCTGATCCCTGGTCTCGGTGTTCTCTATCAATATCTCCTCTTCTTCTCCCGTATAAGGGTCTTTGTACTGATAACGCAAACGCACTCCCGACTCCACTTTGTTCACATTCTGTCCTCCTGCGCCTCCCGATCGGAACGTATCCCACGACACATTGGCCGGATTGATCTGAATCTCTATCGTATCGTCCACAAGGGGAGTGACAAATACCGATGCAAACGAAGTCATGCGTTTGCCTTGAGCATTGAACGGCGACACACGCACAAGCCTGTGCACTCCGTTTTCGCCTTTCAGATATCCGTAAGCATAAGCGCCTTCTATCTGCATGGTCACGGTCTTGATGCCGGCCTCGTCTCCTTCCTGCAAATTGGATATTGCGAGCTTGTATTTATTGGCTTCAGCCCATCTCATGTACATCCTCATGAGCATCGATGCCCAGTCCTGGCTTTCGGTGCCTCCCGCTCCAGAGTTGATTTTCAACACGCAGTCCATCTCATCGGCTTCCTCACGGAGCATGTTTTTCAATTCCAGTTCCTCCACAGCTTTCAAGGCTTTGGCGTATGCTTCATCCACCTCCTCATCGGTCACGAGGTCATCTTTTCTGAAGTCGAAGGCAAGGGCAAGTTCATCAGCCAAAGTCTTGACTTCTTCATATCCGTCAATCCAGTTTTTCAGCGATCTCACTTTGCGCATCTGTGCCTCCGCAGTCTTGGCATCATTCCAAAAGTCGGGAGCCTGAGTGCGCAACTGCTCTTCCTCCAGCTGAATCCTTTTGCTGTCTATGTCCAGATATCTGTTCAGCGCATCGGTACGCGCCATAACATCTTTAAGTTGTTCGATAGTTATCATAAATAATTCTTATTATTCTTCATACATCTTGTTTATTATGTCCGCATAATGTTTATTCAATACGCTGCGCCTGATTTTAAGCGTATTGGTAAGCTCACCCTTGTCGAGACTGAAAGGTTCGGGCATCAGCGTGAACCTCTTTATCTGCTCGAAATGGGCAAACGGCTGTTGCAGGCCGTCTATGCGTTCCTTAAACATATCGTATATTTCCTTTTTGGAAAGGAGATCTTTCATGTCGGCATACTCTATGCCATGCTCCGCAGCATATTTCTCCACTGCCTTGTATTCAGGCACCACAAGAGCCGATACATATTTCCTCTTGTCTGCGAATATCGCTATCTGGTCAATAAACGGGTCTATCACCAAAGAGGTTTCAAGCGCCTGCGGGGCTATGTATTTCCCGTTTGAAGTCTTGAACAGGTCTTTCAGCCTGTCTTTGATGTAAAGTATATCGCCTTCTATCCTTCCGGCATCTCCGGTCCGAAACCATCCGTCGGGAGTAAACGCAGCCTCGTTCGCTTCCGGCTTGTTGTAATAACCGGGAGTTATGGTCTTGCCCCTGAGGAGGATTTCATCATTGTCGCCTATTTTCACCTCAAGGTTGGGCATGATTTTGCCCACCGACCTTATGTCGTAATGTTCCAGTTCGGTAAAAGACACAGTGGCCGTAGACTCGGTAAGGCCGTAACCGGCTATGATTTTTATCCCCACCGCACGTGCAAACTCGAAGACTTTCTCCGGTATGGCCGCTCCGGCAGTAGGGAAGAATTTGCCGTTTTCTATACCTACGGTGCGTTTCAGCAGACTATAGATGAAGCGGTCGTAAAACCTGTATTTCAGTCTGATGCCAAGCGGAGGCGTCTTGCCCGTCCGCAAATAGTTGAGATTGTGGATTCGTCCCACCCGTATGGCATCGAGCATCAGTCTTTTCTTTATGCCTTTGGTTTCAGATATCTTTTCAAGTACGCCGTTATACACTTTCTCCCAGAAGCGCGGCACGCTGCACATAAGCGTGGGCCTTATCTCCTTGATGGTCATCTGTATGTCGGTGGGTTTCAGATTCACGCACACCTTTACCCCCCTATGGAAGCAATAATAGGTCCATGCCCTTTCAAATATATGCGTCAGCGGCAGGAAGTCCATAGATACATCTCCCGGCCCCACTTCCGGCAACCGCTGGTCGTGGTTGATAAATGCATTGGTATAGTTGTACTGGCACAGCAGCACGCCCTTAGGCTCTCCGGTAGTGCCCGATGTATAAAGTATATCGATCACGTCTTCTTCTTTCGCGCTGTGCATTCTCTCGTTTACAAGCTCCTTGTCGCGCTCTGTGACAGGCATGGACAGATAGTCATCGAAATAGACAGACAACTTGTCATCGTCTTTCCTCTTGACAGCCTTATCGAATATGACCACGAGCTCCACATCGGGACATTCGCCGGCTATGCTCATCATGGTGTCATACTGGTACTGCTCACCCACAAACATGACCTTTATGCCTGCGTCTTTCAACATATATTCCACCTGTTTTGGCGAACTGGTGGCATAAAACGGCACTATCACAGCCCTGTTGGCATAGGCGGCAAAATTGACATAGAGCAGCTCAGGCTTGTTCTGTGAAAATACGCCAACGTTCTCCTGCACAGCCACTCCATTGACTGCCATAGCCCAAGCGCATTTCATTACAAAAGATGAGAACTCTTCCCAACTCACACCTACCCATTCGGATTTCCCGTAATCTCTGTATTGCAACGCTATCCGCTTATTGAAGACTCCGGCACGTTTATGAACGAGGAGAGACAAAGGCTCGCAATCCATAACAATTGAATTTAATCTGTTTTTTAGCTATGCAAAGTTATTTATTTTGTTTAAAAATGCAAAGGATAATAAACTCCTTGAAATTTATTATCCCCTGCATTTACCCATGCCTGCCCTCAAGCCGCATGCCGCGACCGTCAGATATGGCTTGCTATGCCAGCAGCAGTCTGCTCGAACTCTTCTTTTGTCATCTCCAGTTTCTTGTTGGAAAACAGCATGTCGCTTTCCTTGTTGATAGGTATGAGGTGTATGTGCGCATGCGGCACTTCCAATCCTATCACCGACACTCCCACCCTGACACACGGCACTGCCTGCTCTATGGCTTTGGCCACTTTTTTGGCAAATATCATCATTTCGCCCAGCTCCGCATCGTCGAGTTCAAAGATGTAGTCCACTTCCTTTTTAGGCACTACGAGCGTATGTCCTTTGACCAACGGGTTTATATCGAGGAAAGCAAAAAACTTGTCGCTTTCCGCCACCTTATAGCAAGGTATCTCGCCTGCTATAATCCTGCTGAATATCGTTGCCATAATCTATGTGTTGTTAAAAAGATATTTTCACAATCTCAAGGTTGATGATGCCTTGCGGCACCTTTATGGCGCAGACATCACCCACTTTCTTGCCGAGCAATCCTTGTGCTATCGGCGTGTTTACCGATATCTTGCCTTCTTTCAGATTGGCTTCGCTTTCGCTCACTATGGTATATGTCATAGTAACCCCGTTTTTCACGTTCTTCAGTTCCACCTTGTTCAATATCTGCACCGAATCGGTCGACAGTTTGGATTCGTCTATGATTTTAGCTTCGGCAATCACTTCCTTCAATTTGTTTATACGCATCTCCAGAAGTCCCTGCGCCTCTTTGGCTGCATCATATTCCGCATTTTCCGAAAGATCTCCCTTGTCTCTTGCCTCAGCTATAGCGGCAGAAATCTTAGGACGCTCCA
The DNA here is from genome assembly GCA_018711405.1 of Candidatus Avibacteroides excrementipullorum. Lineage (GTDB taxonomy): Bacteria > Bacteroidota > Bacteroidia > Bacteroidales > Bacteroidaceae > Avibacteroides > Avibacteroides excrementipullorum. Next base: position 24,824 of record DVIH01000019.1, read on the forward strand.
CTGTCTCCAGTTGCTTCAGTTCTTCCATCAATTTTTTGTAACCGTCTTCAGACATGTAAGCCATAATTATTCCTCCCGTTTACAATTTTTATCTTATTTATGTTTATTAAAATGACAAATATAAAAGTTTCCGGCTCATACGCACAAGCCGGAAACAAATACAGTGTCCCATTATTATTGTTGTCCGCAAAGATAAGATATATTATCGAAGCGGCAAAATATTATCATAACAATTTCCCGATGGCTGCTTCCATGCCTTTCATGTCATCGTTTCTTTCCACCAGTTCATTAGCTTTGTTGATGACATACACCGACGGTATCTCGGTGATGTTGTATGTCTCCACCAGAGGGGAATAGATGCCTGCTTCGTCGCGCACGCATATCCACGGCAGATTGTCAGAGGCCTGACGCCAATAGTGTTCATCGGCATCGAGCGACACCTGATAGATTTCCAGGCCTTTGTCCTTGTATTTGTCATACAGTTCCCTCAGCACCAGGTTGTGGCTGACCGACACTGTGGTCTGATAGACTATGAAATCGAGAATCACCACCTTGCCTTTGAGCGCGCTCAGGGTCTGCATGTTGCCGTTCTTGTCTTTCAGGCTTATGTCTATGATGCCCACTTCGCCAATCTCGTCCATGTCTATCGTAGCGGCCTGTTCCATGTCTTTCATCCTTGTGTTTTTCATGCCTTTCAGCGTGAGGTTCTCCAGATGCTTGGCACGGTCGGAGTGCGGATGTTTGTTGATAAGGCTCGTGGCCACTGCTGCAAAGCATTTTATGTCTTCCTTGCTGTTGAGCGGGTCGAACATGAGCAGTCCGTTTATCCTTTGGAACAAGGCGAAATAGGCTGATGCCGTATTGGGCGCCTTGAATATGTAGTCCATCTTCACCTTGTCTTTATACTCTTTCACAAGTTTCGATATGGTGTCTTCATACAGAGTCAGGCCTATCTGCCTGCCGGCCGCCATGCTCATCAGTTCGTTCACCTTGTTTTCCATGCCTATCTGAAGCAGGGACAGCTCTTTTATTTTCTCGTTTTCCCGAGAGCCGGTTATGCTGTAGTTCACCGACATATCTTTATAATCGCAATCTATGCTGACCGTCTCTGTGGAGTCTACCACGAAGTTGATTATCTGCCCGTCAACCCTCAGCCTGAAAAACTCCGGCATCTCATATCTCGGATGGGTGAAACTGAACTTTCCGCGCGCGGAAAGCTCCACCGAATCCAATTCCTTGATACCGTCTATATCGGAAAGTTCAAACACTGCCTGCTTCCCCTCAGCTCCGGCAATGGTACCTTCCACCTTAAACTCAGGACGATGCATGCATGAAACGACAAGCATCGTGCAAAGCAAAAAGAAAATCGTGTTCTTTACCATAAAGCAATTCTGCAAATAAAAAGACTACAATGTTGTGAATACAGTTTGCAAAGATAGTTTTTCTTGACGTCTTCACAATTAATAACAACAATTTTATTTTCGGAAATAAAACAGGCGGAAAAAGATGGCGCACATCTTTGCCGAAGACCGAGCCGATACCTGCCCGGGATGTGCGCCATCTTTGCCCGGGATGGCGTATATCCCGGGCAAAGACATTTATTGTCCCAACACAAAGGTGTAAGCCTCTTTCTCGCGACGGAGCGGATAGCTGCCTCTGAGCCGTTCAAACTGCTCAGGCTCCGCGCGAAGCCTCTTGCAGTCCTCGCGCGGATCGTAGATTTGCAGCAAGGCGTCTTTCATGCCTTCTGCCCTGATGACCGTGCACGGCGGCACGGGCGGCTCTATGCGGCAGGCTGCCTTCAGACCGAAAAAGCGGCATATATTCTCCACCGACATGCGCGAGGCATTGGCTTTGCCATCGGCCGAATAGCCGGCTATGTGCGGCGTGCCTATCAGCACGGATGCAAGCAGCTCCCTGTCGATGTCAGGCTCGTCCTCCCACACATCTATCACGGCTGTACGCACCTTGCCGCAACTCATGGCACGTTTCAAGGCGGTGGTATCGACCACTTCTCCGCGCGATGTGTTTATGATGACGGGACAGCGGCGCAGCCCTCCGAAGAAATCTTCACCGGCCAGATGATAAGTGGGATATTTGCCCGTGCGCGACAGCGGGGTATGAAAAGTTATGATGTCGGCCTGCTCCATTATCGTCTCAAGAGGGCAGAACTTATCGCCGCCATGCTCGCTTTCGGCTCTCGGCGGATCGTTGAGCAATACTTTCATGCCCATCTCTCCGGCCATGCGGGCCACACGCGAACCCACGTGCCCCACTCCCACCACACCGAGAGTCATATCTTCAAGACGTTTGCCGAGATGTCGCTCCAGTATAATCAGCGACGACTGCAAGTATTGCTCCACACTGCCGGCATTGCAGCCCGGACAGTTGCTCCAGGCCACTCCCGCACGCTTGCAATAGCCGGTATCTATGTGGTCGAAACCTATGGTGGCTGTGGCTACAAACCTGACCGATGTGCCTTCGAGCAATGCCCTGTCCACTATGGTGCGCGTGCGCACCATGAGGGCATCGGCATCGGCCACACTTTCACGGCTGATGCTTTTGCCCGGCAAATACACGACTTCATCGGCCATGCTTTCCAGACATTCCCTCACATAGGGGATTTTATCGTCGGCAACTATTTTCATCGTTTCCCCTACAGTTCCACCTTTATATTGTTGAGCCTTGCCGGAGTGACTTTCGTCTCCGGTTCGTACGGCCTGACACTGCAATCGTGCAGAGAGTTCTTGCCGAGCCGTATTTTCGGCACGTCCAACGTGTACTCCTTCCACTCGTCAAGCGGTTTGAAGCAGAACGGGCGTGTCTTCGCATAACGGTTGAACAGTTTCATTACTATCTGGTTCTTGCCTTTCTTCAGATTGAGTACCACGATGTCTTTCTCCGACTGCGGACGCGATGAGGAGAAATGTGCCGTGACATATTCGCCGTTGAGAAGCATGTAAAGCGAGTTTCCGCTTGTCACTTCCACGGCCACTTCGGTATCTTCTTTAGCTTCGGCCTCCACGAGGAACAGTTCCGAGTAAAATTCCTTTACCTTTTTATCATAAATGCGTCCGTACTCGAAGTCGGTCAGTTCCGTCCATGTGCCATTTTCTTTTTCCGGTTCTACCGACATTTGCCCCTCTTCTCTGAGCTGCCCGAAAGTTCCCCTGCCTTGAGCCGTATAAACCTTGCCCCATGACACCTTGTTCTTCTCTGCTTTGACCGTTTTGCCTTCGCTGCCGTCCAAATCGAGCACCATCTCCACAGTATCTATTGTCAGGACTATCTTCCTGCCTTTTTCATTGTCGGTGTACACCACCGAAGGAGACACATTCTTCAACAGGCTCTGGAAAGTCCAGTCATACTCTGTCACACTCTTGAAACCGCAATAGTAGTCGAGCGACGAATGACCGAACACTGGTACTGCATTTGTCCTGTCGAGCACCTTGTCTTTCACCACACGGGAGGAGGTTATCCTGAAATCGCCATCGAAATCGAGCCTCAATACCGAGTAAGGTTCCCTCAATATGAAATCGTCTCCCAACATCACTACAGTCTTGCCGTCCTTGCCTTTGAAAGCAGGCTTATGATTGTCATCTGTAAGGTTGGTTATCGATTTGAGGTTTCCGGCCGAAAGACCGGGCAAGATTATCTCCCTGTCTGCGGGTATCCTGTCAACAAACAGATATATGGCATCGTCCTTGCAAGTCACCTCGCAGCATTCCGGCATGGCATCGAAAGGATTTGCATGAGTGCCGTAAACGGCTTCTCCGTATCTGTCAAGCCATTCTCCCATCTTTTTCAGGACTTTCTCTTCAAAAAGCACCACGCTTCCGTCTCCTTTCGGGCCAATGTTGAGCAGGAAATTTCCTCCCCTACTTACCACCCTGACAAGACTTTTGACCTTCTCATCGAATTTGGCTTCTTCCGAACCTCTCTGTTGCCATGACCTGTAACTCCACGTCTCGTTGAAGAACGATGCGGCAGTTTGCCATGGCACTCCTATTTTATAATCAGGATATTCATTGTCGGCCATAACGGCAAAGTCGCACTGGTTGTTTCCGAGACGTCCGCTTATCATGCAAGACGGTTGCAGGCTGTCTACAAGATTGTAAAGTCCCTCGCTCTGCTCTTTGGTCAGCGACCCCATGTCAAACCATATCTCCGAGATGGGGCCGTAGCCTGTCATTATCTCGGTCACTTGGTTAAGGTTGTAGCGGTAATGTTCATCCGTAAGCGGATCGGCATTGTGGCTCGAAATGGGATATGCCTCAGGGAAGTGCCAGTCTATCAACGAAAAGTATACCGAGAACCTGATACCGCCTCTCCGACAGGCATCAGCCAGCTCCTTCATCAGGTCGCGCCCGTAAGGAGTGGCATCGACTATATTGAAATCGGTATACCGGGAATGATACATGCAAAATCCGTCATGGTGCTTGGACGTGAACACGATAGATCTCATCCCTGCCTCTTTGGCAAGAGCCACAATAGAATCGGCGTTCCACTGCACAGGGTTGAAATAATCTGCCGTCTCGGCATACCAGTCGCTGAATATTCCGGCAAAAGACTGTATCTGTTCGCTGTAACCTGACGTGACAGGACGTCCGTTCCACACGCCTCCCAATTCCGAATAAAGGCCGAAGTGTATGAACATGGAAAACTTGCTGTCCAGCCATTCTTTGTCCGGCTTTATCTGTGCTCCAACCAGCAACGGCAGGAAAGCCAATAAGAGTAAAAATCTGTTTTTCATTGTTTTATAGTATAATTTAATATCATATTCTCCAATTTCAAGACACAGTCGCTTATCTGCTTTTTGTTTTCAAGATAGTCGGAATCTATTTTCAATTTCGCTTTCTCGTACACCGGCCTGCGCTGTCCGAGAGACTCTTTTATCGCTTCCGCCAACCCGGCATCGTCCATGCCTTGCAGCAACGGCCGTCCGCTCCGGTCCAGCTTTATCCTCCTGAACAAAGTGTCGAACGATGAATCCAAAAACACGGTAATGCCCATCGAGTTCATATAATCCATGTTGTCTGAAAAACAAGGCGTTCCTCCACCGCACGAAACGAGCACATCTTCAAATTCGGCAACCTCGTGGAGCATCCTTTTCTCCGCCTCTCTGAATCCGGCCTCGCCTCTGTCATTGAAAAGTTGCGCTATGGTCTTATGAAACCTCTGCTCTATATACCAGTCAAGATCGATAAAAGAAAGCCCGTATTGCCTTGCGAAAGCTCTGCCCAATGTGGTTTTGCCTGCTCCCGAATATCCGACCAGAAAAATACGTTTCATCTGTCTCTGCATTTTGAGAAGCAAACATAACAAAAAAAATCCGGTTTGCAAATATTTGCAAACCGGACCATATTATGTTTCTGCCGACTTATATCATAACATGAATTTTCCTGTGAATTTTCCTGTCCTCACAATCTTCATGCCGGGAGCCATTCCGTTCACAGGTATTCCCCCTTCAGTATATGAGGCAGACAGCAATATGCGTCCGTCAGCATCATAAACATTTACAGCGGCACCTTCCTCTACACCATAAAGATAAATCCTTCCACAAAGTATCACCAACGAGATCTCATCGGCTGCATCCATGCTTTCCACTGCGCTTGGCTCAGGACGGGCAGGACGCTCTTCCGTATAATTATAGTCAACAACATCGGACAAATCCCATCCCGCGCCTTCAAATTCAAGATAAGTGGAATCCTGTACTAACAAATTAGTAGATTCCAAAAAGACATCCATCTGCATGGAACCAAGCCCGTAATTAAAATCCTTTTCCATATGATAAGGATAAACCACATTTTCTGCCAATCTATCCATATCATATACAAATTTGGTTTCCGAATCTGCAACCCAATTGGGTGTCGAAGATGTTCCCTGGTTCTGATACCCTTTAACAGACAGGATGTTGCCATTTTCATCGTATGTCCTATCAGTCTTTCTACTAAGCACCAGTTCCGTGCCATTTTCAGAAAGCAAATAATCCAACTGTTCAGACAAACGTCCATCTTCATCATAAATATATTCTATGCGCGCGCTTACATTCGAATCAGTATAAGTATCCTCTTTCACAAGCCTACCACTTCCATCATAAGAATATTCTATATAGGAAGTCATAGACTCTCCTTCCCAAAACACGGTGTAACATTTCTCAGTTACAAGACTGCCTGTAGTCTCATCATAATAATATTCGATTCTTCCAGCAAGGACCAAACCTGTACCGTAATTGTTATAGTTTTTTCTTTCTATTACACGGCCTTGTTCATCATAAGAATACTCAATAAAAAATCCGGCAGATGAACTAAAAGCGTCAACAGTAT
>DVIH01000002.1 GCA_018711405.1 Candidatus Avibacteroides excrementipullorum
ATAAGTCGTTATACCATCTTCATCTGTATTGTCTGCTTTTACAATATTCTCAAACACTTTCTCTTCCGGAATCTGGTCACCCTGCTTAGCTATCCTGATATTGTCTATCAAAGCCCTCTTGCTTTCGTTGCCGATTTCGATGAACTGATTTGCGCCTCCGCCTTCAAACTCGAACACATAATTGGTCAACGATGAAGTCAGTTCTATAGTCTCTTTCTTAATGAACTGCGAATTGCCGTTTCCGTCATATTCGCAAAGAGCCACATACAATATGCCGCCATCAGCTTTGCCGGCCGCCGTAACATAATCCTGAGCATCCAAAGTAAGAGTGAACTTAGACGGGAATGTCATATCGGGCGTTGCCAGATAGCCCGGAGTGATGCTCAGACCGAGTTTGCACATGCCGCCTGCATGATATACCTTGCTTCCGCTCCAGCCCGCAGTTTCCATATTTGCATCAAGCTGTGCGCTTATGTCGCTGTTGGAAGGAGTAGTGGCGTTACCTTTTGTGAATTTGCTGAAGCTTTCACTCAATATCATATTCTCCTCGCCCATCGGCATCACCGGAGTCACTTTCAGCGTATAGTGTTCGTCAGACGGAGCGCCTGTCCACCTTGCGGTAAATCCGCTCTCGTTCCAATAATAAGAATACAACGCTGTAGGAGCAACAATCTGGTCTGCCATAAAGTCGAAATAGATGATATCATCTTCCATCCTGATATTTGTGACAGGCTTGCCGAGGAAGCCGCCCGTGTGAAGTTCTGCTGCCGGTTCGGAATCGTCAGTAAACTCAGTCTTGTTAAGTCTGCCCGGCCATACATCGTTCTGCTGGTTGGTAGAAGAATATTTATTGTCGGCAGGAACAATCTGCAATCTTTCCTCGCCTGCCGTACTGTTAGGACAGTTGGCATCCCATATTTTCTGGTCGAAATCCACATGAGTAATCATAAGGCCATTACCCGGAATATGCGCATCCCAACCCACTTTCTGCCTGTTTTCAAGGATGTAATACTCGTTTCTGTTGACACCTGAATAGATGACATAAGCCTCATTGTATTCAATTGTATTTCTCAGTTGTGCGTCAAACAACGTATACTTCAGTTCTTCCGGTTCCATCCAACCCACGAACATCTTTTCGTATGCAGTGTAACCGCACGGAGTATAACCATCGTCATTGTAGCATCCGCTGTCCATCAAGCTGTAATCGCCCATGCCATAGCCGTTGCCGCCGGTATATCCGTCAGTATCATAAACGTCAGGCAAGCCCAGACAGTGAGAGAACTCATGGCAGAAAGTACCTATGCCGTCAATTGTAGTACCGCTATTGCCTCTCAACTCGCAAGAGCAAGCATAAGGACCTATGGTCACACCATCAAGTCTTACGTTGTAATTGCCCCTCACATCGAATGCGTGAGGCCATATAGTGTTAGAGTTACCACCTTGCGCCTCGCCATAGCCTGCATAAAGCACGAATACCAAATCCACAAGACCGTCTCCGTCCTGGTCATAATCCTTGAAATTTATTTCCGAGTCAAGTGCCTCGCAAGCGTCTACCACCATCGCCGGAGCATCTATATCGCGGTCGTAGCCAGAATTTGCTCCATAATCGGCCATGTTACCCTTTATCTGTACCGGGCCATACACATCAAACTGCATGTCAAATAAGCCATGTGATTGATCGGTGAAATAGTCGTGCACACTACCTATCAATTCACTTGTCTCCAAGTTTTCTTTGTTAAGTCTTTCCTCGTATGTAGCTTTAGGATTCTCTATGGAGAACTGCCTGTCTTTGAATTCCACCAAAAGGACAAGGCCTTTCACGCTGCCTGTGCTGGGGAAAGCCTGTGCTGCCTGGAAAGTGTAATCGGCTTTGGCTCTTTGCATCCTTATTTCGGAAGCAGCTTCGGCAAGGCCGCTTTCCTGCAATTCTGCAACAAATGCTTTCTCGCTCACGCTTCTCACTTCAGGATTCTTCGCTACAACGTCACTCAATACGATTTTCTGTGATGTGAAAGACTGAATGTAACGATAGTTGCCATCGGTACCCAAATCAACAGGCACGCCATCGGTCGTAATGTAATAATGCAAAAACTCGTCACCGCTAAGCGACAAAGTTATCTCGCTACCATCCGCTTGTCTGAAAGTTCTAAACTCTTTCTTTGCCGGCACAGCCAAAACTGTGGTTCCTGCAAACAATGCGGCAGCGAATAACGTAAAGATCTTTTTCATAATAAGTATAAGCTTAAATTTGATTATTTTATCAGGCGGCGAATTAAACTAAAAAAAACGAGTACGACAAATTTTTGTAAAGTTCAATGTTCTAATTTTTGTTATTTTAGCACTTATTTCGTGACAGAATGCCATTGCCCTCACAGTTTGGATTATTTTAACTAAAAAGCATCTCTTTATTTCCGCTTTTTCTCCAACAGGAAATTCATAATGCTGGCCATAATCTGACTTCTTTTTTCCGCACTTGTTATAATTTCAAAAGGAAACGACATGGAGAAAGTCCTGTAACTGCCTTTATAAGCGACTGCCGCCCCGCCGTTGTCAGAATAGATCATGGGGATGAAACCTTCTCCCACCGGAAGTATCCTGTCTGAATGTAACGACTGATAGATTTCTTTATCAGCCTCCACTTGGATTGAGACATTGTTGTCCAGTCCTATCACAAATTCATTGACATCGTTGCGTTTGTTTCGTTCCAGCCCGTAATGAAGTATGTAGGAAGTGAATTCACGTTCATCCTGTGCCTGCATGTCGCTCGCTATGAAACTGCCGCTGACCATAATCCCCCGTCCCAAAGAGCAAAACTCCGTGATTTTCTGCTGCATGACCGAGCTGAAAGTCTTATAAGATTTACCGGGATAACTGTTGTCTTCTTTCTCCAGTCCGCATATATAATCTACTATGTCATAGTTTTTCAACTGTTGCATGCCGCTTTCCACTGCTTCATCGCTCGAAGACACAAAGGAAAGTCCTCCGGCTGCCTGAATAGCCTTGCCGTGCACAAAGGTGTAATCAAAAGTATTTCCGGCTATTATGCTGCCTTCTATATCCGTCAGACAGTTTCCCAATCCGCATGGGCCTTCTTTGCCAAGTCCGTCAGGATTGAAATACAACTGTCTGCCTGTGAAAGTTAATTCCCGTTTATAAGACACTCCCGGATCTATGGCAATGTCAAACCCTACAGAATCGGGAGTATTATAGAAATATGGAGCGGCCAATCTGTCAAACCCGTTTACTATAAGCACCTTTCCACGTTCGTTGCGACGTTTGCAAACTGCCAGAATCTCACTGTCCATGCTCTCTCCGCCTTTATTTACAGCCGTAACCTTGAAACTGTAAACTATGTCAGGCTCTATCTGCACGGAATAAGTTGTACCGTTCACAAGAGTGCCGTTGTCAAAACTGCCGGAGCCTATGCGCATATACACTATATACTGCTCGGGCTTGGCACTTTTCTCGAGTCGGTCTTCCTGAGGATGCCACCTTAAAACTATCTCATTCCTCTGACGACCGAATTCCGCACTGAAATGGGTGACAGGCAACGGCTGGAGGGTATATTTCGTTCCATGCTGCAAAGCCAGGAACTGAAGGATAGACTTATAGACGGCCCTCGATATGTCAAACTTGAAATTCGGATTCATGGCATACTGCAAATCCGCTGGGTTCTGATGGGAAAACATTTCAAGTATCATTGAAGGCACACGCGGTATTCTGGTTTCGCTATAATTCTTGTTAAACATGGAGCGTCTCCTCCATTTTCGCCCGAGAAGAGCCGACAAGTCGGAAGTAACATTAGTCAATGTCATATCCGTAAGGTCACGCGATGTATAGCGGCTTCTGCCATCACCCAATAGTTTTTCGCCTTTGTCGGTAGTATATATGCCGAGCGTCCCGACAAACTTATTGCAAGGCTGCACGCCGGCATCGCTGTGTATGCCGAGCGAAAGTTCAAAAGGCACCTTGCAGCCGGCCTGTCCCGGATTGTAGGCCGAACCGCCGGAAAGATAATTCGTCATCTTCGAACGTGTGTTTATGTCATCCGCATAATCATTATGCCCGTCATAACCGTTATATATCGAGTCGGGCATCCCGGCCCATTGCGCATAATATCTGGCCCCTTCCAAATAACGCGGCCTGCCGCTGACCTCTCCTCCACGCATGATATTGCCCATGCCTCCCCCAAACCTCACGGCATCGGCAGTAACGACTCCATCGTCATCGCACACATTCGACAAGGCGACCATGCCATAAGAATTCACCCCTTTGTCGAAACGGAACGTTCCAAGATAAACCCAAGTTCCGCCGCCTATAGTTTGATTAACAGTGAAATCGGTCACCCCGCCTGCATGATAGACGCGATAATGTGCAAACTGCGTACTTCCCTCCACAGTCTTATATGACACATAGACCGCATACTCGCCAGTCTCCGGTATGTCGGGAATCCATTCGGCTACGGCTTCCTGCTTATATGTCCCGCTCTCGACAAGTCTCGCCGTCCCATGTTCAAACGGATTCTCTCCATTCATATATTTGAATTTCCTCATGCCGAAGCCTGCTCCGGGAGCAGTCTGCCACACGCTGCTGCGACTATTGCGTTCACGATAGACCGACCGGTTATCGACATCATTATCCACTATTACCTCATAAGTCTGCACATCTCTCTCGCGCGGAGTAAACACTACCGCCCCCGCCCGTTCAAGCATCGGTATCAGATACGGCAGCACAAACGACTGCGTAAGCAAATCCTCACGAGTCCCGAATAAAGCCGGACGCTGCCACCTCCATTCGTTCTTATCTTCCTTATAATAGATCCCGTGACTCTGCCATAAAGAGATATGCCTGCCTTCCAATCCCTCCGTCGGCACTATAGGGCGCGAATCATTCCGAGTCCAAGCCTGAACAAAATCCGCATCATCATCTGCCGGCAACAGCCTGGAGCGGTCTTGCCGATTTTTGCTTCTGTAAAAATTGGGAATCAAGTCAAACAATTCGGCACCATTTGTATAGATGTTTATGTCATATCCCCTGAATTTCCGGCCAAGTTTCTTTTGGATATCCTTTTTGGCCTTAGACACAAAATCTTCTCTGAACGGCCGGTACTCCAATGTCTTGTCAAACGTGATATCCACTCTTTTCCTTTTGGCATCCACCTCTATGTCTTTAAGTTTGGGGCAAGCCACACCCACAGAATCAGGGTTATTAAATTCAAAATACCGTTCTATGTACTCTTTGGCTTCCTTGCTCACCGTCTGCGAGGAAATATTTACAAACACAAAGCCAAACATCAAAAGACATATAAGTTTCTTCACCGCCATTTGTCAAATGCCATATTACATTAGAAATTCAATAACAGACATAAAAAGCGGCAATGGCTTGGAGACACACCCCAAACCATCGCCTAATACATTCAATCCACATATTTTATTTTCTGTGCGTCTCTCGGTTTTGCCGCCGGAGCTTCATCCGGATAGCCAAAACCTATGGCATAAACGAGTTCATACCCATCGCTGAACTGAAGTTTATCATAAAATTCTTTTGCAGTCTCACTCTTCAGGAATCTTACCGGAGAACCAAGACAACAAGAGCCTATGCCCATTGACCAGGCAGACAACATCATGTTTTCACCGAGCAAGCCACAATCTATCTGCGACAGTTCATATTCCGTATCTGCCGCGACCAACACAGCAACGGGAGCATTCCTGAAAATATTCTTGAACGACGGATCTTTAGCTGCATCAGGATTTTCCTCCACATAAAGTTTCGTTACACCGTCTATGTATTCCTTTCCTACGACCCTGATCTCCCATGACTGTCGGTTCATCCCGTTTGGAGCGTTAATGCCACACATCAGAATGGTATCCATCTTTGTCCTCTCCACAGGCATATCCTTATATTGCCTGATGCTTCTGCGCGACATGATAGTCTCTATAACCTCATTTTTCTGCTGAACTGCCGCTTCTTTCTGCTCGCCTGAAGCGCCGCCCGTGCACGATGCCAATGTCATGGCAGCCAAAGCAGCCATAAAAAAGATTTTTTTCATATTCGTATATCTTTAAACAGTTTATATTGGCAAAGATAATATCAAATGCTTCCTTTCAATCATCCCGAAAACGGTTTTTAGTCCAAAAACATATAAAATTTACATAAAAACCATAAAACAAAGAGACACATAGGCAACGGCTTGAACACATTGTTTAGCTTTGCTTTTCATAATTCGCCACATTATATATATATTTGCAAAAAAAGAAAGAATGGATAAAATAGTTGGCATAGGGAATGCCCTCACAGACATATTGGTAAACATAGAAGACGACAGTTTCCTCAAGCGGCTGAATGTTAACAAAGGGGGTGTCAGATTCATAGATAAAGAAGAATTTGCAGCAACAAACGAAACAATAGCCAGGATGAATCCATATTACTCCACAGGCGGTTCAGCCGGAAACACCATACGAGCCTTGTCCATGTTAGGACTGGAATGCGGATTCATAGGAAAAGCCGGCAACGACCGTTACGGCGAGTTCTACAGGAAAGATTTTGACAAACTCGGCATCACCACCCACATATTGTGCGGCGATTTGCCATCAGGAGCGGCCATCACATTCATATCTCCCGATGGGGAAAGGACTTTCATAGACTATCTCGGCGCCGCTTCGACACTGGAAGAGACCGATCTCAGCATAGACATGTTCAAAGACTCGACATGCCTTTACCTGGAAGGCTATCTGGTACAAAACCATAACATGATAATAAAGGCTGCCGAACTGGCACGACAGGCAGGATTGCAAATCTGCATAGACCTGGCAAATGCCGATGTGGTGAAAAGCGAACTCGACTTCTTCAAACAGCTCGTGACAAAATATGTGGACATAGTATTCGCCAACGAAGAAGAAGCCAAAGCTTTCACCGGCAAGAGTCCGGAAAAAGCATTGGAAGACATATCCAAGATGTGCAGCATCACAGTAGTCAAAGCTGGAAAGAAAGGAGCATACATAAAAAAAGGATGCGACACGATGCACATCTGCGCAGAAAAAGTAGACAAGGTAATCGACACGACGGGAGCCGGAGACTATTTCGCAGCCGGATTCATCTACGGACTGGCATGCGGTTACTCTATGGAGAAATGCGGCAAGATAGCATCCCTGCTGTCGGGGCATATCATCCAAACCATCGGAACCACCCTGCCTGAAGACACATGGGGCAGAATAAAAGAGGGAATAAACAACATCATTTCCTAAAAGCACAAGCAAACAAAATGAAAAGACAACTATTCAAAGACAAAAGATCGCTATACATACTCTGCATTGGTTTTGCAATAATACTGACAGCTTTTTCAACAAGTGAAAAAGACCTTTTGAAAAGCAGATACATGGATCTGTTCAACACCATATACAAGGAACTCGACCTGCTATATGTAGACACCATCAACCCCAAACAGACAATCAAGGCCGGGATAGAAGGAATGCTGGCCCAACTCGACCCGTACACGGAATTCTATGATGAAGACGAGAATGAAGACCTTGAGATAATGACCAAAGGCACATACGGCGGCATAGGCTCATACATAGTGCAACATGGCGACTATGTGGCAATCTCCGAACCATACGAAGGGCAGGCCGCATATCAGGCAGGCCTGAAAGCAGGAGACCTTATACTGGAAATAGACGGAGAAGACATGAAAGGCAAGAAAAATGCCTACGTAAGTGAAAAACTGAGAGGAGAAGTAGGAACAAAATTCCGCATAAAGGTGCGCCGTCCTGGCGAGAAAAAAGACATAGAGCGCGAAGTGACAAGACAGACCATACAGTTTCCCCTCGTGCCCTATTACGGGATAGTGAGAGACAGCATAGGATACATAAACATTGCAGGATTCAACGGGCACCCCTCAGCCGAAGTCAGAAAAGCGTTTATAGAACTAAAACAAAAAGGCATAAAAGGCATAATCATAGACATACGCAACAACACCGGAGGCATATTGGATGAAGCAGTGGCCATAGCCAACATATTCGTGCCGCGCGGAGAAACGATAGTCTCCATGAAAGGCCGCATCAGACAAAGCGAGCAAATCTATAAAACCACGCAAGAGCCTGTCGACACCGTAATCCCGGTAGTCGTAATGGTAAACAGCATATCGGCATCCGCCTCCGAAATCCTCGCCGGCGCCATGCAGGACCTCGACAGAGGAGTCATAGTAGGCAAAAGGACATTCGGAAAAGGACTTGTGCAAAACATACGCCAGTTGCCCTACGGAGGAAACCTGAAAGTGACCATAGCAAAATATTACACACCGAGCGGACGCTGCATACAAGCCATCGACTACAGCCACCGCAATGAAGACGGCAGCGTGGGACGTGTGCCCGACAGCCTCACCAGAGTATTCTACACCAAAGCCGGACGGAAAGTCAGAGACGGGGGAGGCATTACGCCCGATGTGGAAATAGCACCCGAAAAATTCTCAAACAACATACTCTACTATCTCATAACAGAAAACATCATATTCGACTACGCAACAGACTATTGCCTGCAACACGAGCACATAGCCCAAGCAGACAGTTTCTCCATAACCGATGCCGATTATGAAAATTTCAAAAAGCGTGTGTTGGACTCTGACTTCAAATATGACAGGCAAAGCGAAAAATTCCTGAAAAGCCTGAAAGAAGTTGCCGAATTCGAAGGCTATACGGAAACGGCAAAAGCTGAATTTGAAGCACTGGAAAAGAAACTGCAACACGACCCGGAACACGATCTGAACTATTTCAAGAAAGACATAACAGACTACATCAATTACGAAATAGTAAAACGCTATTACTTCCAGAAAGGAGGCCTCATGCAACAGCTGAAGCATGACGAAGAGATAGACGAAGCAGCCGGTATCATAAACGACCGGGCAAGATACGCACAACTGTTGTCGCCGGCAAAAGAAGAAGCGACTGCAACAGACCGGGCAAAGAGCATGGAAAACGAATAACCCACCCAACGACTTAAAGACATGTGGCGCGACTGGTTCTACTTCAACAAACAGGATCGGCGCGCCATGCTGTTTTTGCTGCTTTGCCTTGCCGCCATACTCGGCATAAGACTCTATCTGCAAACCGACAGCGGAAACCAAGAACCGGAAATAAGAACCATAGAAACAGGCAACTACACCGATGACAAACGGCAACCCCACATCGGCCGACAGCTGAAAAGCGCCCTGAAACCATTCGACCCGAACACCGCCGACTCGCTCACATTGCTGTCAGCAGGATTTCCCCCAAGAGTGGCCAACAACATCATAAAATACAGGAGAGCAGGAGGCGTGTTCAGAAAAATCGAAGACATCAGAAAGATATACGGCATGGACGAGACAACATATAAAGCCGTATCGCCATACATATACATTGCCCGGCAAAGCAAGACCGCCGCACAGGAAACGACCGTGCCGAAAGCCGCCGCCAGACAGACGAAATACGAGAAAGGAACCGTCATCGACATCAACGCCGCCGACACGACAGAACTCAAGAAGATACCCGGCATAGGCTCATACCGTGCAAAAGCCATAGTTGCATACAGGGAAAGACTCGGCGGATTCATATCGGTATCCCAATTAAACGAGATAAACAACATGCCCGACTCGCTGGCCGCATGGTTTTATGTGAGAAATGACTTTCGCCCGCGCCAAACCGACCTCAACACAGCATCAATGAAAGAAATGACACGCCACCCGTATATGACAAAGGAAATGGCAAAGGCCATCCTTTCGCACAGGAAGAAATACGGCAGATTCAACTCATGGGACGAAATGGCAATGTACAGCGAATTCGACTCATGCGCCATCGGCATACTGTCGCGCTACTTCATCCTCAGTCCTGCCGGATGAGACATTCGGCGCGCCGCCGTTCGAGCACACGGAGAGGATCCGTCCCCTCCAGCTGCAACAGTTCCGCCTTACGAGTCAAACCTCCGGCATAACCGGTCAAACTGCCGTCACACCCCACCACCCTATGGCAAGGCACCAATATGCTCACAGGATTATGCCCCACAGCGCCCCCTATGGCCTGAGCGGACATGGTCCGCACACCCGACAGACGCGCCAGCTCTTTGGCCAAATCGCCATAAGTGACCACAGCCCCGTAGGGAATCATCTGCAACAGCCGCCACACCGCCAGCCTGAACGGAGAGCCGCACAGCCGCAACGCAGGCATGAAATGCGGCATGCCACCCGAAAAATAACAATCGAGCCACTCCACAGTCTGCTCCAGCACCGGCACCACAGCCTCTTCCGCACATTCTGAAAGAGACGAAGCATAATATTTCTGCCCGTCAAACCACACGCCGGTCAACGCCTCGCCATCGCTTGCCAACGTCATCTTGCCAAGCGGGGACTCATATTTGCAAATATAGTGTCTTGTCATATCCTGATTCGCTTACAGATAATGCAAAATTAAAGGTTTTATCAGAAATCCGCCGACCGGACATCACATTTTAACGACATACGTTCCGGCTTTGTTTTCCGCCCCGCCGGGGATGTGCGCCATCTTCGCCCGGGATCGGCTCGGTGTCGGGCAAAGATATACGCCATCTTCACCGAAGATGGCGCACATCCCCGGCAGACATGAAAAAGCCCTCAACGACGGATTACAGCCAGTCCTCTGAGACCTACATCGCGCACTCCGACGAGGGAATCGGTATCCATGATCTGACGTATTATGAAAATGACTTTGCCCGGCCTCGACACCGTGACAGCCTTGTAAGGAAGGGAGACACTGTAAATACCGCTCCAGCCGCGCCCCGCAAACGAGCCGAACTCATCGGCCAGCAGATATTCCACAGTATCTTTGGCAAAGACTGCCGAGTCGGCAATGTTGTCGCTTATCTCCAATCGTATGTTGCGATACTCATACGAGTCGTAAAAACGCAGGAGCAGCTCCATATCCATGCAGATGGCTGTCGAGTCAGGCCTTTCATAAATTATGGCCTGCGGGTTGCCATGCCTCCAATAATCGCCGGCTATGTGCTTGTAAGAGCTGAAACAGACATCGCCCCGCACGCACCCCGAAAGGATGCATGCAAAGGCGAAGAATATCAATATGTTTTTGAAAGACATGCGCATGACGCATCACCGGATAACTCGTCATTCAGCAGGTGCGACAACATCCTTTCCGCCTTGCGGCTTGTCGGCAGTTTCGGCATTGCGTTTCTGTTCCTTGCCCCCATCGCCGCGTCTGGGCTTGTTGTCATGACGCCTGTTTTTATTCCGACTGCGTTTGGCTTCCTGCCTTGCAGCCTTGTTTTCGTCATTGCTTTCGCCGCGCTGCGTCTCGGCATTATTGCCATTGGCTGCCACCTCCTTTTCTTTCTGCTGGTTCGAGCCGTTGTTTTTCTTCTTTTTCTTCTGTCCGGAATTATTCTTTTTCTTCTTGTCGAAACGTGTAAGGCTTTCCTGCTCCAGCAAATCGGCAGTCCTTTGATTTGCATCGACACTGTCGCCATCGTCGAGGCTCAACGGCTTTTCTCCTTTTTTGTTCATGGCAATCACCTCGAAAGCCCTCCTTGCCGAAATCGTCACAAGGTTTGCAGCAAAAGCCTTGTCGGTGGAGTATGTCAAGGTTCGCTTCAATATGTCTGCCTTGAAGAAATAGTATGTGTTGTCCATCGTTTCGAGCTGTATCTCTCTGGACGGCATTTTCTTGCCACATTCCACGTAGCAATCAACTTCATAATTGAGGCAGCATTTCAGTTTGGCACACTGCCCTGCAAGTTTCTGAGGATTCAGCGACAAGTCCTGAAAACGGGCGGCATTGGTCGATACCGAATTGAAATTGGTCATCCACGATGCGCAGCACAATTCCCTGCCGCACGGCCCTATGCCCCCTATTCTTCCCGCCTCCTGCCTGGCTCCTATCTGCTTCATCTCTATCCTCACGCGGAATGCCTCTGCAAGCACCTTTATCAATTGGCGGAAGTCCACACGCTCATCGGCTATATAATAGAATATCGCCTTATTGCCATCGCCCTGATATTCCACATCTCCTATCTTCATATCAAGATTCAGAGATGCCGCAATCTGACGCGAGCGTATCATAGTCTCATGTTCCAAAGCCTTAGCCTCTTCGTATTTCTCCATATCCACAGCCTTGACTTTCCGGTAGACACGCTTTATCTCTGCTTCCTTTTTGCCCAAAGTCTTTTTCATCTGCAATGGCACAAGCCTCCCTGTCAGCGTCACCGTGCCTATGTCATGTCCCGGCGAAGCCTCCACCGCCACCATGTCGCCTTTCTGCAAATCAAGTCCGTTGCTGTTGCGGTAATATCCCTTACGGGTATTCTTGAACTGAACCTCCACAAGGTCGCATGCATTCTCATTGCCCGGTATGTCTGCCAACCAATCGAAAATGTGCAACTTGCTGTCGTATTTGGAAAATCCCTTTACACTGAATGCCATAAAATTTAATCCTTTCAAATATTTTTATCATGCCCTGCCTTTGACAGCAATCTCCACTATCATATTAAGAGCCAAGTCAAAGAAGACCATTTTCGCATTTACGTTCCTCTCGATGTCACGCTCCGCATCCGAAAGCTTACGCATTATGTCCATGACGTTCTTCTCGTTGACAAACGGAGCAAAACGCCTGGCAAACTCACTCTCGCTGCGGCTCATGTAATTCAACTGAGGCACATGCAGATTATATATAAAATTTTCTCTAATCATATTCTGACAATAGCCCAGAAACTTCTTCTGCGTTTCACGCCCTGTTTCGGCCACACTATCGCTCCAAGCTTTCATCTCCTTGATTTTCCTCTGATAGGAAAGACGCATCAGACTGACGAACCAATCAAAAAATCTTTTGGCCTCGTCATCCACATAGATAGTCTCCAATGCCCTTACCACATTGCCGGATGCCAGCCTTACTATCTCATCGGCCTGCTCCCCCTGCACTCCATAGCGAGTTGTGAGCATGTCTTTGATTTCCGCATCGGCCACACGCCCCATCTCAACAACCTGCATACGGCTCACTACAGTCTGCAAGAGCATATCCCTGTTTTCGGAAACAAAGAGGAAAACTGTATCGCCCACCGGCTCTTCAAGAAATTTCAGCAGTTTGTTGGCACACGCCTCCTGCATTTTTTCAGGCAGCCACACTATCATGACCTTATATTTGCCGAACGCAGGAGCAAGCGAGAGTTTCCGTACTATCTCATCGGCTTCTGCCGAATATATGGTCATCTGAGAATTGCCCGCATTGATTCTGTCCAGCCACTCACGCTTGCTGAAATAAGGATTCCGGCTTATCATATCCCTCCATTCCCTGCCATAGTCATCACAAAAAGACGTGCCCGAGCCTTTTTTCACTATCGGATAAACAAAATGCAGGTCGGGATGCTCATATCTGTTTCCTATCATCTTGCATGGCTTGCAGATGCCGCAAGCCTCGCTTTCATTACGGTTACAGCAAAGCAAATATCCGGCAAAAGCCAAAGCCACAGGCAGTTTTCCGCACCCGTCAGGGCCGCAAAACATCAAAGCATGCGGCACACGGTTCTCCTCCACCATCTGGTGCAAACGGTTTTTCACAGAATCCTGGCCTATGACATCGCTGAACTTCATATCAATATATCTCCCTTGCCACTTTTCGCAGACTGTCTACGGCCGAATAAGAATAAAAATGAATGCTCGGCACGCCCCGCCTCATCAATTCCCTGCACTGGCTTATGCACCATTCCACTCCCACAGCCTTGACCTCATCATCGTTCCTGCATTTGGAAACTTCAGCCACAAGGGTTTCGGGCAAATCTATACTGAAACTCTTCGGCAGACTGGCCAGCTGCGACTTCTTTGTCAACGGACGTATGCCCGGTATTATCGGCACGTCTATCCCGGCTGCCTTTACCTTGTCCGTAAAAGAGAAAAACTTCTCGTTATCAAAAAACATCTGTGTAACCGCATATTCAGCACCCAACTCCACTTTTTTCTTAAGCCAATAAATGTCGCTCTCCATATTCGGCGCTTCATTATGCTTTTCCGGATAAGAAGCCACACCGAAAGAGAAAGGAGTGCTCATGTCGGAAATAGGCGAACCGTCAATGAATATGCCGTTATTGAAATCATTGACCTGTTTTATCAAATCTACCGCATGCGCATGCCCGTCAGTCTCAGGACTGAACACATCGTCATGCTTAGCCTTGTCGCCACGCAATATAAGCAAATCGTGAATATCGAGAAACTGCAAATCTATAAGGACATATTCGGTCTCCTCCTTAGTGAAACCACTGCATAAGATGTGCGGCACCACATTCACACCATATTTATTTTTTATGGTAGCAGCCACTGCCACCGTACCCGGACGCTTCCTCAGCCTTTTCCTCATGAACATCCCTCCGCCGGCATCGCTGTACACATATTCGCTCCTGTGGGTAGTTATATTGATATATGCAGGTTCAAATTCCATAAGTTTGTCTATGGTAGCATACAATGACCCTACCCCATTGCCTTTCAG
>DVIH01000020.1 GCA_018711405.1 Candidatus Avibacteroides excrementipullorum
CCCGAAGTGATAGGCTTTATCGGAAAGATAGAAGTGGGGCTGAACATAAATGAAAATGAGAAATTTGACATAGCCCTTTACAGCGAGTTCAAGACTCTGGACGAGGTGAAGGCCTATTCTGCTCATCCCAGCCATGTGGCTGCTGCCGGCATCCTGACCGGACATGTGGACGAAAGGGCATGTGTGGATTTTTGAAACGGAAATTTTTAACTAAAGATACAATATCGAAATGAAGAAAAAAATCAGTTTGTTGTTGGGGATGGTCCTGATGTTTTTCTGTGTAGCTCAGGCTCAGATAGAAAACCCAATAAAATGGAAAGTGGATTTCAACACCACAAGTGACACAGAGGCTGAAATAGTATTTAGTGCGACCGTTGAAAAAGGTTGGCATCTGTATTCCACCAATATTCCCGATGGAGGGCCTGTGCCTACCACTATCAATTTTGATGAAAAGACAGGCATTGAGCTTGTCGGTGCGCTTACTCCGGTAGGCAAGACCGTGACGCTTTTTGAAGATGCGTTCGGACTGGACGTGACTTATTTCGAGAATGAAGGAAAGTTCGTGCAGAAAGTCAAATTCGTCTCGAAAGAATACAAGATGGAAGGCTATCTGGAATACATGGCTTGCAACGATGAAAACTGTCTGCCTCCGCAGCCGGTTGATTTCAGCTACTCAGGGACAGCAGACAAAGTGGCTGCCGCAACCGCTCCCGTAGCGGAAGAGCCTAAGGCCGAAACTGCTGAAGAAGCTGCTCCTGCCGCTCCTGTCCAGACTATGGATGAAGTGGCTGAAAGCGACTACTGGACTCCGGTGATAGATGAACTTAACGCATACAATTCGGGAGAGGTTACATCTACCGAAGACAAATCGTTCATATACATATTCTTTGCAGGATTCATAGGTGGTCTTATCGCGCTTGTCACTCCATGCGTATGGCCTATAATCCCTATGACTGTAAGTTTCTTCTTGAAACGTACGCAAGACAAGAAGAAAGGCATTAAGGACGCATGCATCTACGGCGCGTCCATTGTGGTGATCTACGTGGTTCTCGGTCTGCTCGTTACGCTTATCTTCGGTGCGAGTGCGTTGAACGCCCTTTCCACCAATGCCATATTCAACATATTCTTCTTCCTGATGCTGGTAGTGTTTGCAGCTTCGTTCTTCGGGGCTTTCGAGATTACGCTGCCATCGTCCTGGAGCAACAAGGTCGACTCTAAGGCTGAGACGACTACAGGTCTGTTGAGCATATTCCTCATGGCCTTTACGCTTACTCTCGTTTCGTTCTCATGTACAGGTCCTATCATCGGATTCCTGCTCGTCGAGGTTTCCACTACCGGCGATATCCTTGCTCCTACCATCGGTATGCTCGGCTTTGCCATTGCGCTTGCCTTGCCTTTCACTCTGTTTGCCATGTTCCCGTCATGGCTGAAGTCCATGCCTAAGTCGGGCGGTTGGATGAACATGGTGAAAGTCACCCTCGGTTTCCTTGAACTTGCTTTTGCATTGAAGTTCCTCTCGGTAGCCGACATGGCTTACGGCTGGCATCTGCTCGACCGCGAAACATTCCTTGCATTGTGGATTGTGATATTTGCTCTGCTCGGTTTCTACCTGTTGGGCAAAATCAAATTCCCGCACGATGACGACAATGACAAAGTGGGCGTGGGACGTTTCTTCCTCGCAATGCTCTCGTTGGCGTTTGCCGTATACATGGTACCCGGATTGTGGGGTGCTCCTCTGAAAGCTGTCAGCGCATTTGCACCGCCGAGCAGCACTCAGGACTTCAACCTCTATAAGACGGAAGAGGTTCATGCACAGTTCACCGACTATGACGAAGGTATGGCTTATGCCAAACGTATGGGCAAACCAGTCATGGTAGACTTCACCGGATGGGGATGCGTGAACTGCCGCGAGATGGAGTCGAAAGTATGGATTGACGAGAAAGTAAGAGACATAATGGTCAATGACTATGTGCTCATCTCTCTCTATGTGGACGAGAAGGCTCCGCTGCCGGAAAGAATCAAGGTGACAGACACTGACGGAAGCACACGCACGCTGAGAACCATAGGCGACAAGTGGAGCTACCTGCAACGCATGAAGTTCGGAGCCAATGCACAGCCGTTCTATGTATTGCTCGACAACGAAGGCAATCCGCTCAACGGTTCCTATTCTCATGATGAGGACATAAACAAGTATATAAACTTCCTTGAAACCGGTCTGAAAAACTACGCGGAGCGTAAGAATAAATAAACCGGCACAAGGCTGATTTACAGGACGAATCGCGGAGGCTGCGACAGGCTTTTCCGCGATTCGTCTTTTTTTGTACTATCTTGTCGTCAGGGATCGGCTCGATATCCGACGGGAATGTGCGCCATCTTCACCCGATACCGAGCCGATCCCCGGCGGAGGCCGGCTCGATACTTTTCCCATGGCTTTTCCCATGCCGTATTTTTTCTAAAAAAGCGTTCAACGCGTAGTCTGATTTAATATTTATTCGGATATTTGCACCCGGAATCAGTTATGTAGTTTTTTATGATAAAAAATTTGATATTCGATTTGGGCGGAGTGGTCATCGACATTTACAGAGACTATGCAGTGGAAAGTTTCCGCAGGTTGGGGCTGGCAGATGCCGACAGGCAGCTCGATGCATATACGCAGAACGGGATATTCCTGGAGCTTGAGTCGGGCAGGATGTCGGAAGCGGAATTTGTGGACGAACTTGGGAAGATGTGCGGCAGACAGTTGTCCGAAGACGAAGTGGAGAACGCATGGCTCGGATTTTTCCGCAACGAATGTGCCGACCCAGAACGGCTGAAATTCATATCATCGCTGAGAGACAGATATAAAGTCTTCCTATTGAGCAATACAAATCCTTTTGTGATGCGTTGGGCAGGGAGCAGCCGATTCTCTCCGCTCGGCGAACCTTTGCACGCATATATGGACAAGGTGTATCTGTCGTATGAGATAGGAGAGGTGAAGCCCGGCAGGGAAATATTCGAGCATGTCTTGGCCGATTCGGGAGTGATTCCTTCCGAGACATTGTTTATCGATGACGGGCCTGCCAACGTGGAGACCGGCAGAAGCATGGGGCTGCACACGTTGTGTCCGTCTTCAGCCCGCGAGTGGATGGA
>DVIH01000021.1 GCA_018711405.1 Candidatus Avibacteroides excrementipullorum
CAAGCACTTTGGAATCTTCCACCAGGACAATCTTCAGACCTGTCCCGGCCTTAAATGATACAGACTTGTAACCTACGTAAGAAGCGACTATCTCACTGCCGGCATCAGATACAGTAAAAGAGAAATGCCCATCAAGGTCGGTAACCGTACCGTTTGATGTACCTTTCTCTATTACCGCAGCACCGATGACAGGCTCCCCTGTATCTGTTACTATCAATCCGGAAACTTCGCCTCCTCCCGATGCGGTCTGGGCCGAAATTTCCCCAAAACAAGCCGCAAGCATAAGAACGAATGCGGCCATCACCCTTGTGTAAAATTTCAATACCATACTTATTACAACTTATAGTTAATATTTCACGCCGCAAAAGTATGGACCGCATATTACATCCGTATGACAAAAGAAATACTATCGGGTTACAAACATATTAAGTTATGATAACAGAAAAAGACAAAAACCAACTTATTCACAACATCTGTTTTTCTCTATGTAATCGATAAAAGCATTGTTTACGACCCTGTTTCCGCCGGGCGTGGGATAGTTGCCGGAAAAATACCAGTCGCCGGGATGATCGGGGATGGCACTGTGCATGGATTCCAGATCCTGATAAACTATGTCTATCTCAGGCTTCACATCGGGCATCTTGAGCATCTCCGCAATCTTTGCCGAGATGTCATCATCCGAGAACGGCGCGTAAATCTCTTTCACATAATTTACTATATTTTCCTTAGGCTCGTTCTGCTGCCGTTTAGACTTGGCATACACCTCATCTATTACATGCTGCATGCCTCTTTCCTTCAGCAACCCGATTGCTGCCCTGAAAGCTATGAATTCCTCCAGCCGGGACATGTCTATGCCGTAACAGTCGGGATACCTCACCTGCGGGGAGGATGACACTATGATGATTTTCTTCGGCGACAGTCGGCTCAATATCTTTATTATGCTCTGCTTGAGGGTAGTGCCTCTCACTATGCTGTCATCTATTACAACAAGGTTGTCCACACCGGGCACAATAGTGCCGTATGTTATATCGTAGACGTGAGCGGCAAGGTCGTCTCTGTTTTCACTCTCGGTGATGAAAGTACGCAGTTTTATGTCTTTAATGGCCACTTTCTCTATGCGCACCCTGTCCATCAGTATTTCCTTGATTTCCTGTTCATCGCCGCGCTCCATGTGCAGGAGTTTTTGCACCTTTTGACTTTCCATATATTTGTACATTCCCTCCACCATGCCATGAAATGCGACTTCGGCCGTATTGGGGATGAAAGAAAATACTGTATGTTTCAGGTCGTAATCTACGCTTTTCAGGATTTTGACGGTCAATTCCCTGCCCAGTTGTTTTCTCTCGCGATAGATATCCTTGTCGCTGCCTCTGGAGAAATATATCCTCTCAAAAGAACAGGCAGCATATTCTTGCGGCCCGGCAATCTGCTCCAGCCTTATATCGCCTTTTTTACTGACTATGATGCCTTGTCCCGGCAGCAATTCGTGCACACGGTCCGCATCCACATTCATGGTTGTCTGTATGACAGGTCTCTCGGAGGCAACTACCACAATCTCATCATCGCTGTAATAGAAGGCAGGCCTTATGCCGTGCGGGTCTCTGAAAGAAAACATGTCGCCGCTGCCGGTCTGTCCGCAGATGACATATCCCCCGTCCCACAACTTGTGCGGTTCTTTCAGCACATTTACCAGGTCGATATTGTCTTCTATGGCTTTCGACAGTTCCATGCCTTTCAGCCCTTCCGCCTTGAAGCGGTCATACAGTCTCTGGTTTTCCATGTCGAGAGCATGTCCCAACTGTTCGAGCAATATATAAGTATCGGAATAGAATCGCGGATGCTGTCCGTGTGCGACTATATGGTTGAAGATTTCGTCCACGTTTGTCATGTTGAAGTTGCCGCACAGCACAAGGTTTCTTGCCCTCCAGTTGTTACGCCTCAGGAAAGGATGCACATAGGAGATGCCCGAACGCCCGGTGGTGCTGTAACGCAGATGCCCCATGTAGCATTCCCCCACAAAAGGCATGTGCCGTGCCGCCCAATCGGGATCGGACAGATCGTGTCCGCTGTCTTTTATCTGCTTCTTGACATTATCGAATATGGCCTGTATAGCATTGGTGCCCAATGCCCTCTCGCGGAAGATATATTCCTCCGAAGGCTGCGCCATGCTCTTCACGCACGCCAGTCCTGCGCCTTCCTGCCCCCTGTTGTGCTGCTTTTCCATCAGCAGGTAGAGTTTGTTAAGTCCGTACAGGCAAGAGCCGTATTTTTCCTTGTAATATGCTATGGGCTTCATCAGTCTCACCATAGCGATGCCGCATTCATGTTTTAAGTTCTCCGACATAGTTGTAATAGTTTATTTGGTTTGTGTCTGAAAAAAACAGTAGGGAGTAACTCATTACTCCCTACACTGTTTTATTATAATTGAAGATTCCATCTTTTTATCCGCTCTATGGCTTTCAATGTGTTTTCATGAGTGCCGAAAGCCGTAAACCTCACAAATCCTTCGCCCGACGGTCCGAATCCCACTCCGGGCGTGCATATTATGTTGGTTTCTTCGAGCACCTGGTCGAAAAACTCCCATGAAGTCTTTCCGCCCGGCGTCTTCACCCAGATGTATGGAGCGTTCACTCCTCCGTAAGCCTCCAGACCTTTCGCTTCTATCGCTTCTTTCAGCATTCCGGCATTGCGCATATAGTAATCTATCATCTCGTAGCATTCTTTCAGCCCCTGTTCCGTCAGTGTGGCTTCGGCTGCACGCTGTATGATGTATGCCGTGCCGTTGAACTTGGTGGTCTGCCTCCTGTTCCACAATCCGTTGAGCGAGACGAGTTCCCCCTTGCCGTTTCTCACCTTGAGGGCTTTAGGCACGATGGTATATCCGCATCTCATACCGGTAAAGCCTGCCGTCTTGGAGAATGTGTGAAACTCTATCGCCACCTCTTTGGCTCCTTCCACTTCGTAGATGGAGCGCGGCGTCTCCGCATCTCTCACGAATCCTTCGTATGCCGCATCAAACAGTATTACGCTTTCGTTCTCCCGCGCATAGTCCACCCATGCTTTCATCTGCTCCTTTGTGAGCGTGGTTCCGGTTGGATTGTTGGGATAGCACAGACTGATGACGTCCACATGTTCTTTGGGGAATTGCGGCATGAAATTGTTTTCGGGCAGACAGGGCATATACACTATGCCGTCCCATTTGCCGTCCTTGCCCATGTTGCCAGAGCGTCCGAACATGACAGCCGCATCTATATAGACCGGATAGACGGGGTCTGACAATGCCATCTTGGTGTCTTCCCCGAAGATGTCGCCAATGTTTCCTATGTCGCTCTTGGCTCCGTCGCCTATGAATATCTCATCGGGGTCTATCTCCACGCCTCTCGGCTTCATCCACATGTTGACAATCTTTTCTCTCAGGAACATGTATCCGTGTTCCGGCCCGTAACCGCGAAAAGTTTCCGCTTTCGCCATCTCGTCGGTAGCATCGTGCAGAGCCTTTATCACCGATGGCGAGAGAGGCAACGTCACGTCTCCTATGCCCATGCTGATAAGTTCCACGCCGGGATGTTTTTCACGAAAATCCTGAGCCTTCTTCGACACCTCAGAGAAGAGGTAGTTGGC
>DVIH01000003.1 GCA_018711405.1 Candidatus Avibacteroides excrementipullorum
ATAAATATGTAAAATACCCAATTTATGCATATAAAATTGCTATTTTGTAACAAATCATTACTCATTATTTTCAACATTTGTTACTCTATTGTCTATTTCGTTATTTTTGCTTATATTTGCTTTCGAAACTATATGATTGAAAATGAACACAACTAAAGATGACAACAATTTAAAGGAACCCGTAAAATTGCGGTATAAGGCACTCAAGGACGGAAACCAATCCATTTATCTTGATTGCTATGTGAACGGAGTCCGCGAATACAAGTTCCTGAGCCTCTACCTCAGGCCCGAAAGCAACAGAGAGAACAAGTTGTGGAACAGAGAGCAACTAAGACTTGCAAACGCAATCAAAGCCCAGTACATCATCGACATTCAAAACGGAGAGTACGGATTCAAGGACAGGAACCGCAGCAGAAAACTCAACTTCATCACTTACTGTGAGGCGATGGCCGCAGAATATGATGCCAACGGCCAGAACTCCTGCGCAGTCCTGATGCGCAGCGCCATCAAGCGGATGACCGACTACAAAGGGAAAAACATAACGTTCAATCATATAGACAAAGACTTCCTCATAGGCTTCATAGAATACCTCAACTCCGACATCCGGGACTTTGACAAGGCGGCGAAAGACAAAAACCGCAAGCCGAAGCCTCTAAGCAATGTCTATAAAGAAGCTCTCTTCGCCAGAATTATGGTAGCCCTGAACAAAGCCGAAAGAGACGGCATCATCCTTAAAAACCCAGGAAAAGACATCGACCGGAAACTGAAACCCCACTCCGAACAGAAAACCCGTTGCTACCTTACCCTCGAAGAAATCCAGAAAATAATCGAGACCGAATACAAGCCGGACAACGACATCAAGCCTGCGTTCCTGTTCTGCTGTTTCAGCGGTCTCAGATACTCCGATGTCAGCAAACTCACATGGAAAGAGATAACCGTCAGCCAGGACGGTTATGCCCAAATAGAAACCACCATGCAGAAAACCGGAAAAAGCATCACCATCCCGATCTCGGACAATGCCATGAAGTGGCTTCCTGAACGGGAAGGTAACCTGCCCGAAAGCCGAATTTTCTACAAACTCCCAGACCAGGTCAACAATGCCGATGTCCGGCTCCGTACTCTCATTAAAAAAGCCGGCATATCCAAGCATGTGACCTTTCACACCGCTAGACACAGCTTCGCCACCCTCACCCTTACATACGGAGCCGACCTGTACACCGTCTCCAAACTGCTCGGCCACGCCAACATCCGCACCACTCAGGTCTACGCCAAAATAGTAGACGAAAGCAAGCGCAAGGCAGTCAACCTCATCCCTAAATTGTAACTTTAGACACAGTATATGGACAATAACACACCTACAGTCATAAAGATTCATGATGTGAATATAGACAAGGACTATATCAACTGGATAGAAGAACTCAAATCCAGATACCGCAGCGCACAGATAAAAGCCGCCGTCAAGGTCAATGCCGAGAAGCTGCACTTCAACTGGGAACTCGGCCGCGACCTTGTCATCCGCAAAGCCGAAGAAAGATGGGGATCAGGAGTAGTCGAACAGCTCAGCCTCGACCTCCAGGCCGCATTTCCGGAATCCAAAGGATTCAGCGCATCGAATTTATGGAGGATGAAGCAGTGGTATCAATTCTACTGCAATGAAGCCGGGAAACTCGCACAAGTTGCGCGAGAATTACAAACACATGATTATCAAAATGTAAGAAAACTCGCACAAGCTGCGCGAGAAAATCTCCATGCCAACAACATACAAAAAGAGGGAACTGATTTTCCAGATATCCTCGCCTGCGTTCCATGGGGTCATCATATTGAAATCATCGCCAAATGCAAAAATATCGATGAGTCAATCTTCTATATTCTGAAGACCATATCCGGAGGGTGGAGCCGCAACTCTTTGATAAACTGCATCAAAGCAGACTACTATCACACATCCGGCGGAGCCATATCTAACTTCGCCGACAACCTCCCGTCCCCGCAGAGTGAACTTGCACAGGCTATCACCAAAGACACCTACGACTTCGGCTTCCTCACCCTCGAAGAAGGATACAAAGAAGAAGCCCTTGAAACCGAACTCGAAAAACACCTCACCCGCTTTCTCCTTGAACTCGGGACAGGTTTCGCATACCTCGGCAGACAGAAACAGATCATCATCGCAGGAAGACCCCGCAAACTGGATATGCTCTTCTACCATATCCACCTGCGCTGCTACATAGTCATCGAACTCAAAGCCACACCTTTCCAGCCCGAGTATGCCGGCAAACTCAACTACTATGTCAATGCCGTCAACGACCTGATAAAAGGTCCGGATGACAATCCCACCATCGGTCTGCTGATATGCAGCAACAAGGACGAAACCGATGTCCAGTACGCCTTCCAAGGCATTCAGACTCCCATGGGCGTATCCTCCTACACCAATGTCCAAATTAAAGAAATTCAGGACCAGTTGCCATCAGTCGAAGAACTGACCAAACGCATAAGACTTCTGGAAAAACAACTAAACGAGAAAAAATAATCTCCAAAATCAGAAAAACAACATAGACTCAAATTAGAGTCTAAGACCATACCCGAAAAATCCGTAGATATTTGTGCCGTGATTCGATAACCGAGTCACGGCATCCTTTTTCAGTGCGCACGGAAAAGAAGCCATTGTACAACAACAAAAAAACAAAACAATGTCTTCTACTGAAAAGATTACATTTGATCAGCTGCCACAGGCAGTAACAGACCTCAGGCAAGAAATATCAGGACTCAAAACCCTGATCAATACCCTTGTCAACAAATCACCGGTTGATAATGTCGACCAATGGATGAACTTAGACCAGCTTAGGGAATATCATCCCGACAAGCCAGCCAGATCCACTGTGTATGAATGGGTCTGCCAGAATCGCATCCCGGTCCATAAAGACGGCAAGAAACTCCGGTTCCTTCGCAGTGAGATTGACCAATGGCTCTCCGGAGGCAAAATCAAAACAAAAGAGGAACTGGAGACCGAGGCCATGAACCGTATAACAGCAATAAAAAGGACGTATAAGTTCCTCCGTCCGCTTGCGTTCATCATCTGATTGGCAGTTAGCAAGGATTTCATTGCGCTTTTCAGTTGAAATAATGAAAGCTTCGTTGCATCCGGTAAATACTCCACGATAAATCTGGATATCCCAATCTTTAAGAGGTGTGCCTACTGCCTCTATCTTTCTCTTGATGCTTTGCTCTATAGGTGTAAGAATAACCCACGGTTCAGAAGAAGCAAAATCGCAAACCATTCCCTCCTGCCGCACGAAAACGCTGGTAATCACACATCAAGTTTTTCCTTTGTGATGAACCTGGCCAATGTATTCCGATCCACCTTGCAAATCTTGGCGATTTTCCGTTTCGATACCCCAGCCTTTAGCAATTCCATTATAAGCACCTCTTTCCCGTGCAACTTATACTTTTCTGGACTACTTCTACGTCCTTTAGGGCGGCCCAAGACCACGCCTTCAGCTTTCTTCCGCGCCAAAGCCTCCTTAGTCCTTTGACTGATAAGATTCCTCTCAATTTCGGCCGACAGTCCAAACGCAAAAGCCAAAACCTTACTCTGAATATCTTCTCCCAGCCTGTAATTATCCTTGATAGTCCATACCTTACACTCTTTTGTCATGCAGATATTAAGTATTTCCATAATCATGAACAGATTGCGCCCCAGTCGGGAAAGTTCTGCACAGATGATAAGGTCATCCTTTTGAACTCTTTTCAGTAATTTTCCTAACTCCCTCTTGTTGTAAGCCTTTGTGCCGCTGATGGTTTCCTCAATCCATCCGTCAATTACAAAATTGTTTTTCCTGCAGAAGTTATTTATCTCAAACCTCTGGTTCTCGACAGTTTGCTTGTCGCTGCTCACTCTAATGTATCCGTATATCATAGCCCATTTTGATTTTATGTACATTTGCACAAGTAATCAAAATAACGGATAATGATACTCACTCTGGTCATAATAGCCATCTTCATTTTTCTCGGCTTTTGGCTCCGCAGATCGAAAGGCCGGATAGGCGAACATCGTGTCGCCCATATTCTCGGCAGACTACCAAAAGACAGATACCGGGTAATCAACAATCTGCTCCTGCGGACATCATCAGGCAGCACCACACAGGTTGACCATATAGTAATATCCCAATACGGCATATTCGTCATCGAGACCAAATTCTACAAAGGCTGGATATACGGAGGAGAGAACAGCGAGTTTGGACTCAGAATATCTACGGCAACAAATACACTCTCCGCAATCCCATTCTTCAGAATGCCGGACATGTCCGGGCACTGAAACACCTCCTCAAAGACTTCGGCGACATCCCGTTCATCTCCATAGTCGCATTCTCC
Source organism: Candidatus Avibacteroides excrementipullorum (assembly GCA_018711405.1). Lineage (GTDB taxonomy): Bacteria > Bacteroidota > Bacteroidia > Bacteroidales > Bacteroidaceae > Avibacteroides > Avibacteroides excrementipullorum. The sequence goes on from DVIH01000003.1 coordinate 4,366, forward strand.
AGACAGTGCCGCCTCGGAGTCAACGCCTCAACTCCGGTCATCTACTGGAACCAGATACCACGAATAATCAACCAATTCAGAGACAAGCACCTTAACCCCACCCAAGTTATCAGCATCCACAACCATCTCATTGAATCCAACCGCGACTCTAAAGAGTCACGCAAAGAGCACATCCGCAATGTCCGCACCAACGAGCAACGGCGCAACACCGCCGTCGCCTCCGGCAAATGCCCCCGTTGCGGCGGCAACCTCATCCTTCGCCACGGTCCCTACGGCACTTTCTACGGCTGCTCCAACTACCCCCGCTGCAGATTTACCCTGAAATGATTCTTAATCTTTACACTCGAATTTACTGCGAATAATTTTTAAAAATGTAGAATTCCTTGATTCTGCGTCTTTTACCAATGCGGCGAAATCCATGATATAACTATTCTGTATTACACTAGTCGTCTGGCTCAAATCGCTGAATACCTCT
>DVIH01000022.1 GCA_018711405.1 Candidatus Avibacteroides excrementipullorum
ATTATCCCTGTTTCTGCATCAAGATATATTCCGACCATTACAGTCACATCTATGTCTGTCAGATAGACTGTATAATCATATTCATCTACATCTACAACCACATATCTCTCCAAAATGAAATTTGCTATTTCCTCTCCGTTTGTCAGAATATCTGCTGCCATAAAACTTGCCACCAATCCTCCGTCAAACCTATACATATACATTACTTCATTAATAAGGTCTGCAAATGTCAGGAATTCTCCGTCTCGTCCCAAATATCTATAGTCTTCCATAAAAGACATTACTTCCGATTCGGAAGCTCCCCACTTCAGGCAAGGTTCCATATATGTATCATAGAGCGGTTTTACCGTGACTCTGCAAATCTCATCGTTGGCATAAACATTGGTTTTACCGACAAGATTTGCTGTTACGTTTCCGTCATTGTCCACTTCCGCAATCAACGGTTCGTCAGATTTCCAGGTGCAGTCTCCATCATAAAGCAATTTTGCGCTTTGCCCCACAGTAAGAGTCAGTTCGTTACGATTTAGTTTCGTACCTTCTTTTTCTTCTTCCGAACATGAAGAAAGACACAATGCCATTGTTGCACATAGCAATATCAAGTTCAATACTTTTCTCATTTTCTGCTGTTTTTTTAATGTCTTATATTTCAATCCATTTACATAACTGATTCTACAAATCCTCCCCATTGGCACGGTTGTACTCGTTGTCATAATACATTAAAATGGAATAGCCGCCGTAAATATCATCTATCATGAACCAAACAGGTTTCATGGGAGCAATGTCCATTAAATATGAATATGACATTTCATTAAGGTCTTCTTCTATTTCTTTTGTCGGGTTAGCCAGTTCTTCTTCTGTATATTTTTCTAATGCCATGACTTGTAAATTTTCCATTAACATGGTTGTGTCAGGCAGTTGATAAAACACAGCTTCGTATCTTTTGTCGTTTACAAGCGTTTCGTATGATATATCTTCATATTCAGGTATTGTATAATCATCAATGACAATATAGTTGTCGTTGTTGCTAAATTGGCGACAAAGATTATTGAACCTTATTTTTATATTAGTTTCATCGATGGGAGTTTTATCACTTAACAAAATGCGATAAACTTTATTATTGTTGGTCACGATATGGACATTTACATCTGTTCCATTAAATTCTCCTTCCAATATTTCCGGATCATAGGAAGAGCTGACAAAACCTTTGGCCTTTAACTTCCTAATCATCTCAGATTTAAATCCGTCAACCGGAATGCCTAAAAACTTGGTAACATCGTTTTGGGCAAACAAAACGACAGATGTCATCATCATGACAGCGATTAACAAAAACTTTTTCATACGTGTTTTTCCTTATTCCTTCCAGTTACCATAAAGGCTTTAGTTTAAAATGCGAGAGCGTGGAACTGCAATGCCACGTCTAAAGTTGAGGTCCTGAGAAAACCCTGATACAAGTGTGGATAACAGCAGCCCACGCTATAGCGTGAGAACCACTATGCTATCTTCTTGTATCAATTAGAAATTTCTCAGGTTTCAACTTTACAAGATAAGCATAACGCCTCTTCAATAAAATCGTATGTCTCCGGAAAGGGGATCCTTATCCGATTACAAAGTTATAAAAAATTCCATATATCCAACTTCTGTAATAACAATACTTTTACGTCATACCTTTACATCTTCGTCGGGGATGTGCGCCATCTTCGCCGGGTATCGGCTCGATCATCGCCCGGGATATACGCCATCTTCACCCTACACCGAGCCGATCCCCGGACGGCATGAAAAAGGGCATTCCTGCGGGCGTGGGAAGCGGTCGCGACAGATGTCAGGTCACCCGGCGTAATCTCCCCTGCCGAAGTCAATCTTATAGCCTATGGCGCGGAAACTTTCTTCAAGCGATTTCAACCCCTCCACCGATTCCGATCCGGTGCAGGCCTTGCCATTATATAGGTTGTATTTCCGCCTTACGGAGGCGGGCGAAAGGTTGGGCATCACCACATTGGCTCCGGCCAGGATTCCGGCTTCGCGCCCGCCGGGGGATAGTGTGGCAAGGGCTGTGGTGGATGGGATAAGTGCGTGCGGGAACATGAGCCTGAATATCGACAGCAGCAGCAAGGTCTGCTCCAGACTGCCTGCCCGGCATGTGCCGAAAGGCGTGTCGCGGTGAGGGATGAACGGGCCTATGCCTATCATCTCTGGGCGCAGGCGGCCGATGAAAAGGATGTCCTCCACAATATGTGCCGCAGTCTGGCCGGGCGAGCCTACCATGATGCCGGTGCCGGTCTGGAAGCCGAGCCGTTTGAGGTCGGCAAGGCAGCGGAGACGGTTGTCGCGCGACATAGATGCCGGATGCAGGCTGCTGTAGTGGGCAGCATTGAACGTCTCGTGACGCAGCAGGTATCGGTCTGCTCCGGCCTCGCGGAAACGGCGGTATGTATCAGTGTCTTTTTCGCCCAATGACAGCGTGACGGCGGCATCGGGATAAAGCTCTTTCACTTCACGCACCACACCGGTGATGAAGTCGTCCGACGCTTTTCCGCCCTCTTCCCCGCCTTGCAGCACGAACGTCCTTAACCCCAACGCATAACCTTCGCCGCACGCAGCGAGGATGTCATCGCGGTTCAGGCGATAACGCTCCACATGGCTGTTGCTGTGCCTTATGCCGCAGTAGAGGCAGTCGTTGCGGCACACGTTGCCTATCTCTATGAGTCCTCTGATGTATATTGATTTATGAAACACCGATGCGCAGACTTCCGCCGCCACATTATTTATATAGGCGAGTGTCTGCGCATCGGTGTTGCTCAAGATGTAAAGATATTCATCGGCGGCAAGGGTATGGTCTGCCGCAAGCCTGTCGATGAGTATCTTCGCGTTGTACATCGGTGTTATTCTTCCGAACTTTCGTATGTCTTGTTTATCTTGCCGAGTTCCTTGTTCAGCTGTCTGCGTCCGGCGTTGGTGTCGTTATAGATGTCAGGTCCCGATATGCATCCTCCCTCGCAGGCCATGACTTCTATGAAGTTGCCTTCGGCCATGCCTCTGGTGGCGTATGCCTTCAGCACACCTATGTTCTTTTTGTTGAGGTCCGACACCTGTATGCCGTGCACCTTGTCGGCATCGGCTTTCAGATAAGAGAGCACTGCCCCCATCACTCCGCCGTTTTGCGCAAATCCGTGTGCCTCGCGCACGGAAGCAAACTTCATGCCGTATTCCTTTGCATTCTCCACCTCTATATCAAGGCCTACAAGCACGGAATGCAGCTCTTCAAAGCTCATCACATAGTCCACGCATTCGTCTCTTTGGGCTTCTTTCCTCTTGGCTATGCAGGGACCCACGAACACGACCTTTGCATCGGGATATTTCTCTTTGGCGATTCTTGCGGCATAATACATGGGCGAGCCGGTGGAGGAAACAAACGGTTTCATCTTGGGGATATGCTTGTTGACCAGTTCTATATATGAAGGGCAGCATGACGTAGTCATGAATGTCTGGCCCTCTTCCAGCTTTTCGAGCAGTTCATGCCCCTCGTTGCTCACGGTCTGCATGGCTCCCTGCGCCACTTCTATCACATCGGTAAAGCCTATCTCCTTTATGGCTCCGTACACTTTGTCTATGGGCGCTTCAAACTGCCCCAGCACCGAAGGCGCCACTATGGCCACTACCTGCTCTCCTTTTTTTATGGAGTTGAGTATGTCTATGACATGGGAAATCTCAAATATGGCTCCGAAAGGACATGCGTTGAGACACTTGCCGCAGTAGATGCATTTCGATTCGTCAATGTGCTCCACTCCGTGTTCGTCTTTCGTGATGGCTTTCACCGGACACGATTCCTCGCACGGCACAGGAATGTATATTATGGCATGATACGGGCAGTTTTTATGACAGATGCCGCAACTGATGCACTTGTCATGGTCTATTATGGCTTTGCCGTTCTTTTTGAAAGATATGGCGTCTTTCGGGCAGTTCATGTAGCAGCTTCTGGCCACGCACCCTTTACAGAGGTTGCTTATCTCGTAGTTGACCTTGACGCACGACGAACATGCCTCGTCTATGACGCACATTATATTATCTTTTTCCACTTTTTCGCGTTTCAATGCCTGCCGTGCATATTCCGACAGCGGTGCAAGTTCATCGGTCTCGTCCGTCATGTCGTATCCCAACAGCGGGAACGATTTATATTTCAATACCGCACGTTCTTTATGAATGCAACAACGTCCCACAGGATTTCTGTGTTTTGGTATCATGTCATAAGGGATTCTGTCTATCTGCTCGATGAACTCTCCCTTTTTCCACAGCGAAACAATTCTTGCCAACAGATTGTTGCGAACAATCATTACGTTATTAGTATAAACCATATTTTTTCATGTAGTTAAATTTCCGCAAAAGTATTATAATAGTTTGTATTATCAAAACAACTCTTAAAATTGTTGCAAAAACACATGCCCAAATCCGTTGCGACACCGGTTTTGCGTATTCGCCCATGA
>DVIH01000023.1 GCA_018711405.1 Candidatus Avibacteroides excrementipullorum
GGTATAGATACCCACATGGTCTTTTGCCATCAGTCTTCGTTGGTTCGCACGGCATTGGCAAAAGAACTGAAGTTTGATACCGGATATAAGATTGCGGCCGACTTCAATCTTTTCCGCACATTATATAAGCGTGGCGGTCGTTTCAGATATGTGCCTGTGGTCATAGCTGTCTATAATGCGGAAGACGGCATTTCGTCCAGACTGGTGCGGAAAAGGGAGTACGAATATGGCGTCATAGCAGGTTTGGAGCATAATGCGGCATGGAAATGCCGGTTTGAAATCCGCATGTTCGCGTATTCTCTTAAGAATATGTTGAAAGCGAAAACGCCGAAGTCTGTTTTGGGCGTTTACAGATATTGGAAAATATTGAGAAACGGGAAAGCATGGGCGAAGCAAAGGAGAAAATAAATATCAGTGTGATAGTCCCAGTCTACAATGTGGAATCCTATTTGCAGGAATGTGTAGACAGTCTACTGGCGCAGGATGTGCCTGGTTTGGAACTGATATTTGTCAATGACGGTTCCACAGACGGAAGTCGCGGCATTCTCGAAGAATATAGCCGGAGACATGACAATATAATAGTCATAGACCAGGAAAACAGCGGACAGAGCGTTGCGAAAAACAATGGGATAAAGGTCGCTTCAGGGAAGTATATTTCTTTTGTCGATGCCGATGACATAATGATGGAGGGCGCGTTGCGGGCGTTGTTTGACAAGGCGGAGCATAATTCCTGCCCTATGGTGGTGGGCGGCGTGATGCTTTATTGGGCTGAGACCGGCAGAATGAAACGTTATGACAGCTTGCATGTGTCTGAAAACCGTAAATATAGCGGCAAAGAGGTCTGTGGCATGTTGCTCAGAGAAGAAATGCATTGTGTGATGCATGCCAAGATATACAGACGCGACTGTTGGTTGGAGCATGGAGTCAGTTTCCCAGCCGGGCAGATATATGAAGACATGTTGCCGGCGTTCAGCATAGTCATGGCCTGCGGTGAATGCATGTTTGTGGACAGGCCGTGCTACAAGTACCGCATGAGGGAAGACAGCAGCGTGGCTGTCACCACTCCGAAGAAAGTCCGCGATTTGCTGAAAAGTCTCGGCGATGTGAAACGGTTTGTCCTTGACAACAATATCGTGCAAGACGAGTCTGACCCGTTGCTGATGAGCTTCGATGTCAATTACGGCATTTATGCCACGCAGCTCAACAGCCGTCTGGCCGTCGGCGAGGATTTCTCGAGGGAGATAGACGGGTTGGAACATCATTTCTGCAAAGTTATATTATCGTCTTCGGTAAGTGTGAAAAATAAAGTAAAATACTTGTTTTGCCGCATCGGCATGCTTTATAAAAAGAAAAGTAAATGAGAAATGTAGTGTTTTTTCACCCGTCTTCCGATTTGTACGGTGCTGACAAGATTCTGATATATATAATGAAAAACTTCAAGGGCGATCGTGTGAGGCTTGTCCTGAAAACAGATGGCCCGTTTGTCGGTCTTGTACGCAGGGAATGTCCTGAGGTTAGGATAGTCATGGCTCCTTCCATGCCGGTGGCAGCCAAGAAAGATTTGAAACCGGGTGGTATTGTTAAGTTTGTGAAGTCGCTGTTAACTTTTGGCAAGGTTATCGGGAAATTGAAGGCAGAGGGCATGGACGTGATGTATGTCAATACGCTTGCGCTGGTTCCTGTATTGTTTTTCTTCAGAAGAAGCGGGGTTAAGAAAATAATCCATGTTCATGAAATTATGACCAATGACAAGCTGTTGCACAGGCTGTTGAATGGTTTCGCCTTGAAGTTGGCAGATGCCGTGATTTGTGTTTCCGATGCAGTAAGGAGAAATCTGTGCGGATTGGGCTATGATGACAAGTTGCAGACTGTATACAATGGCATAAGTTTCAAGTCCGGCAGTGAAGATCTGCGCAAGATGGATGTGGATGCCGACAAGGTAAACATGGCTCTGATAGGGCGCATAAAGCCGAAAAACAAAGGTCAGATTCTTTTGCTCGAAGCTATGACGAAGATGCATAGAGAGGTGCTCAAAAAGACCCGTTTCTATTTTGTTGGCAGTCCTGTGCAGGGGCAAGAGTACATGTTGGCAGAAGTGGAAAGGAAAATAGATGAGTTAGGTCTTAGAGAATATGTCACTATGATGCCGTTTGTCAATGACATAGAGATTGTCTATAGGGCTATGGATGTCATAATAGTGCCGTCCGTTTTTGATGATCCTTTTCCTACTACGGTTCTCGAAGGTATGTATTGGGGGCGTCCGGTAATAGGAACGGCCACAGGCGGCATACCTGAAATGATAGCAGACGGGGTTACCGGCTTTATAGCTGAAAGGGATAATCCGGATAGCTTGGCAGATAAGATAACTGCTCTTGTCACAGACAAGGCTCTTGCCGCGCGTATGGGGGAGAACGGCAGACGCAGATTTGAAAATAACTTTACGGAAGAAGCCTTCAATGTGCGGTTCGGGGAGGCTGTGAGGCGAATTTTAGACTAAATCAACTTATATTAAATATTTTTCTGTAAAAACAGGCTTTCGGTTTAAGGATTTTCGTTGTTCCTTGTTTTGTGTTTTCTCGTGAAATATTAATTTTGTGAGCCTGTTAGCCGTGTGTGTTTTGAAATGCGGCGGGCAATCTTAATTATATAACTTAAACTACTTTATTATGTTAAAAAATCTACTGAATTCATTTAAGGCATTGACGCTGGTGGCAGTGTCAATGGTGTCCGGTGGTACGCTCCATGCACAGGGCTACACGCTGGATGTTGAGATTACGGGCGAGGGATCTGCCGAATTGTTCTATTATGATTATAGTATAGGAAATTTGACAGAAAACCTTGAAACGAAAACTTATACGTTTTCCGTTGATTTCTTTAATTCTTTGATGATTCAAAACGTAGAAGGCGAATTGCTTTCCGTTGAAATTAACGGTACGGCAAGCGAGACTGCATTGCAAGAAATCAAAGAAAGCGGAAAAACATCTTTCACGATTCCTGAGGATACCAAAGCAGGTTCATTGAAACTTGTGTTCGAGGGAGGTGAAGAACCGTCAGAACCTGAAGTACCGGAAGAGTATGACATGGCTATAAACCTCACTGTGGAAGGTGGCGAAGCTGAAGTAAGCTATTGGTATTATCTGGCAGATCCGCTTGATGAAAAGCAGGAAGGGGTGCTTGCTGCAGGCATGAACTATCTGGACAATATGTGGAACTCAACTTCCAATCATTACCATATTTACCTGGCGGCAACTGCGGCAGATGGATATGTAGTGAAAGAAGTCTATGTAGATGAGCTCCCGACAAGTTATTCTTCTGATAATATCTTCATCCAGCGCGATGACAAAGGTGCGGAGGTAAATGTGCGCGTGGTATGCGAGGAAACTTTGCCCGAAGGTTACCACACCATCACATTGAAGAGCACAGGCGTGGAAAGTCTGTCTTATTACATCAATGTGCCCAATAAGGAAATGACACAGACATCCGCTCATTTCTCGGGCACTGAAGACGTGGTAGTGCCTATTCATGACGGCGGTTACTTCACTTGGAACTATTCGGCTCCTCTCGACTATACGGTTCGCGGTCTTCTGGTAAACGGACAGCCGCTCAAGGAGGTGAGCGAAGACGGCCAGACTTATGTAGTGAAGTCTGATGTGGTTCTGGAGCTTGACTATGTGGTTACTGAATATTGTGAAGTGACTTATGAAGAGCCGGTAGGCGGAAAGATGTATGTGGAGTATCAGGAATACGATTTGGAGGCAGGATATGTGTACCTTCCTTTGGATTTGGAACCGGGTACGACCCTCATGACCGGTACTAATTACAGGGTTACTTTCGAGGCTGCTGAAGATTACGCTTTGACCGCTGCCTATGTGAACGATGAGAAAGTGTTTGAGGCTGATGCTGCCGATGAGGAATATGAATACACATACGAAGGCACTGTATGGGGACCTGTCGCTCTCAAGATGGAGACTAAAGCCATAATGTCTGTGGATGAGGCTGTGGCAGAGCCGGTGGAAATGCATGTCTACAGCATCGACGGGGTGCTTGTGCGCTCATGTGTGGCTGAGACTGTAGACGAGGCTGTCAGCGGTCTTGCTCAGGGACTTTACATTGTCAACGGACAGAAAGTCGTAGTGAGATAAGAAGCAGACTCAAGGTTTGCTCATAAAAAATAGCGGGAAATGCATTCCCGCTATTTTTTTATGTCTTATGTTTCAGATTCTGTCAAGCACGGTTGTTATCAGCGTGTCTATGGTGTTCTTGTATGCCGTGTTGGCGTTGAGTGCGCGGCGGTTGGCTATGACCATGCACACTGTCACGGCTTTGTGCCCCATGAGGCGGGCCAGTCCTGCTATGGCCGAGCTTTCCATTTCGAAATTGGTTATCTTCTGCCCATCGTAGTCAAACGATTCTATCCTTGCGTTCAGCTCCGCATCGGCGAGCGGCAGGCGCAATTGTCTGCCTTGCGGTCCGAAAAAGCCGTTGGCCGATATGGTGATGCCCCGCGTCATGTCGCATCCGGCTATCCTTTCGGTTAGTTCGGGGTCGGCTATGGCCACGTATGGCGAGCAGTGCAACGGTGACCAACCGGTGTGCTTTTTGAATGCCTCTTCCAGTTGCAGATCGCATGTCTCGTTTCTCCCGGCATAGAAGTTGAGCAGCCCGTCAAAGCCGATTGATTTCACAGAGCAGATGAATGTGCCTGTAGGCGTGTAGGGCTGCAAGCCGCCGCAGGTGCCTATGCGTACAATCTCAAGCGAGCGTTTTTCTTCTTTTTCGGTGCGTGTGCCGAAGTCTATGTTGACCAGCGCGTCCAGCTCGTTCATCACTATGTCTATGTTGTCGCAGCCTATGCCTGTCGACAGGGCTGTTATCCTTTTCCCCCGATAGTAACCGGTGATGGTGCGGAACTCGCGGCTGCGTATGTCGCACTCCATGCTGTCGAAGTGTGATGCGCACAGCGGCACCCTGTCGGGGTCGCCCATGAGGATGACTTTGTCTGCCGTCTGTCCGGGTTTCACATGCAGGTGGAATACCGACCCGTCTTCGTTGATGATCAGTTCCGAAGGTGGAAAATATTTTTTATCCATATCGTTGAGTGTTTTTAGTTGCCGCCTATTTCCGCGTTCCTGATTTCCTTTTCGGTCTGCCTTATGTCTTCGAGCATCTGCATTTCCTGCCGTTCCATGTCTAGGATGCTTGGGGTGAGGCTTTCCTTTACTCCTGCGTTGCCGTTATGGTATTTTCTCCTTGCTTTGTCGAGGCGGTTTTGCAGTTCCCCGAGCTGGTTTTGCTTCTGTTGCAGTTTCAGAAACATTTCCTGTGCACGTTTGTTGCGGAAATCGTATATGTTGACGTATGTCCTGTTGTCGTCTATTACGAACTCGAAATCCCTTTGCTTGTTTTCGCGGGCTTGCTCTTCTATCACCGTCTTGAGCCTTTCCAGGCCTCTGTACACGGTTTTGTCGTCATATTGCACGTTTCTGAAGCTGTGCAGCGAGGCGGCAGCCTTGAGGAAATCCTTGTCGGTCTCTTCGGGATTGTATGCGTTGCGGCTGTCGTTGGGCACGAACACATAGATGCAGACTTTGCCATCGGGCTGGAAGCGGTCTGAGGCGAACCATCCCAGATTGTTGAACTCGTCTATTACCATCATGTAGTCGTTCCACGGCGAGTTGTAGGGCATTCCCATGTTTTGTGGCGTGAGATATGAGTCGGTGTTGGTGTTGAACGAGGTCACGAATATGTCATATCCCCCTATGGAGTTGTCTTCCGATGCGAAATATATGGTCATCCCGTCTGACATGAGATAGGGGTAGCCGCTGTTGCCCGTGCCGTTGATAGGGGCGGGTAGCTTTCTTGTGCGTCCCCAGTCGCTGCCGTCTTTCTTGCGTTCGTATATCTGCATTACGCTGTCGGGCGAGAGTGCGGTGTAGAGCATGGTGTTGCCGAGTTCGGACAGATATGCCGTGCCGTCGGAGCGTATGCCCTCAGTCAGGCCTGCCGGATAAAGTCTGCCCGACTCCTTGCTTATGCGGTAATATTCGGTGAAGTCTGCCTTGTCTACCACCACGCTGTCTATGACATTGAGTTTCTCCACGCCTCCGAACATGTGTACGGCATCTGATGCCGCTCTTTCCAGCTTTTCGGCTTTGGCCGTTTCATTGTTGTCCTTGCCTTTTTTGAGCAAGTCTATGTAGTCGCTTGCCGTCTCTGCCGCGTCATCGAAACGGTAGAGTCTCATATACACATCCGTCAGTTCGGGATAGGCGGCCTTGTATTTTCTTTTCACTGCGTTTTGCAGATATTTCATGGCTTTGGCTTCCTCGCCGGTATGTGCGCAGCACACTCCATACCAATAGTTGTTGGCGGCATTTGACGGGGCGGCTTTCACCCTCCTTTCAAAAAAGTCTTTTGCTTCTGCATAGTTGCCTTCTTTCACCATGTTTTGCGCGCTCTGCAATGTCTGCGAGTATGCGTCGGCTGCAATCATCAGCGCGGCCGCCGTTGTCAGTATGGATTTTTTTGTCATGATTCGGTTATGTTTATACTTTTCATCAAAAGTACAATAAATCTCCGTATTAGGCTTTCATCTGCCGGCTATTTGTGTTAATTCTTCTTTATTCGGCTTTTTTGCGGTATTTTTGCAGGCTGTTATGGAAGACAGAGTTATGACAAAACGGGAAGTCTGGGATAAGATGAGGAGACGGTTCATCAAGGGTGTGACCGACTACGGACTGATAGAAGACGGCGACAGGATACTTGTAGGCCTGTCGGGAGGTAAGGATTCGCTCGCATTGTTGCAGTTGCTTGCGTGGCGTTCCCGGATTTACGTGCCGCGCTTCTCGGTGGTGGCCGCCCATGTGTCGATGACCAACATCCCTTATGCGTCTGATACAGACTGGCTGCGCTCTTTCTGCGATGGCGAAGGAGTGCCGTTCCTGCATGTGCGGACATCTTTCGACCCCTCTACCGATACGCGCAAGTCGCCGTGCTTCCTCTGCTCGTGGAACAGGCGCAAGGCTCTTTTCGAGACGGCTAAGGCGGAGGGGTGCAACAAGATTGCGTTGGGGCACCACATGGATGACATCATAGTGACGCTGCTCATGAACATGACATTCCAGGGGGCTTTCTCCACCATGCCGCCGCTGCTGCGCATGCGCAAGTTCGACATGACCATCATCCGCCCGCTTTGCCTGGTGCATGAGCCTGACATACGCCTGTGGGCCGAATTGGATGGTTACCGCAAGCAGACCGCTGCCTGTCCGTATGAAAGGGTGTCGCACCGCTCGGAGGTGGAAGACTTGTTCCACGCATTGGAGCGTATGAATCCCGAATTACGTTACAATATATGGGGCAGCATGGCCAATGTGCAGGAGGACATGCTGCCTCGCAAAGTGAAATAAGCGCGGTGCATAGCCGGCAGGTGTGTAAACTTTTTATAGCTTTGCATTTGTTTTTAGAATAAATATTATTGAAGTGTGCCTTGCGGACTGAAGCCTTCTTTCAGGCTTCGTGTCTTGCCGTCCCGGCCGTGACCGCTGCGTGCGGAGCGGCAGAGACGGACATTTTGAAATGACATATAATATGGAATAGCGTTTCCATTCAATCAAGAAACGAGCTTGAAAGCTTTGCTTCTCCCAACTTGAAAACCGCCAATTTGATAGCCCGGAGAACATAAGCGTGTGGAAGTTCGCGTCCGTCATTGGGCGCGGGCTGTCCATGCTTATTGGTGGGCATAGGTTACTTGGCGGTACCTCAAGTTGGCCATTAAGTATTGGATGGTTCGCGCTTGTTTTTGTGAATGATGATACATATAGGGCGCATAATCGAGAGGGAACTTCGTCGCGGGCGGTATTCGGTCACATGGCTTGCAGCGGTGCTGCACTGCGACAGGACAATGTCTATAAACTTTTCAGAAAAAGCAGTATAGACACGGAGTTGCTCATGCGCATCTCCGAAGCAATGAAACATGATTTTTTCAGATACTACACCGACAGCCTGAACGATGCCGGAGAAGAAGAACCGGCCTGCGATTGCGATGATTGCAGCACTCAGGATTCACCCCCGTGAGGGATCGGCTCGATCCCGGGCAAAGACCGAGCCGATCCTTGGGCAAGAAGGCGCATATCCCGTGCGAAGATGGCGCACATCCCGGACGAGGCCTTGCAGGATGTGCAGCTTCGGTAGTTTTGCCGGGTGGAAACATGTCGCTGTGTAAGGAAAATGATGGTAAAATGTAAAAATATTAACCATTAATTTTTGTTTAAGAAAAAAAAGATTACTTTTGCCTGTTAGACGAAAAATCCTTAAAGAGTTAAATATTATTGTACTATGGATAAGAAAAGAGTTTACACTTTCGGCAACGGCCATGCAGAGGGACGTGCCGATATGCGGAATTTGTTGGGCGGAAAAGGAGCCAACCTTGCTGAAATGAATCTGATAGGTGTTCCGGTGCCTCCCGGATTTACTATAACTACGGAGGTTTGTTCGGAATATTACGAACTTGGACAGGAAAAAATAATAGAAATTCTGAAAGACGAAGTTACGAA
>DVIH01000024.1 GCA_018711405.1 Candidatus Avibacteroides excrementipullorum
GCATCACATGAAAAACAGAATCGGGCATTGCCTTTTCAGACAACCCCGATTCCATGTTTCACGCGATAAGAGTATTATTCGAATGTGCCGTACAACGTGGGTAGCAGATGACGGTCGCCCAAAGTATTGTCTACTCTGGCCACGTCAATCCAAAATTTGTTGTCCCTTACTTCCTCTATCGGATAGAATGCTTTGGTGCGCGGATATGAATGGTTCCATTCATCGGCCACAGCCTCATACTCCGGATGCGGAGAGTTGACAAGCACATTGTCTTCCATTGTGTATTTGCCTTCTTTGACTTCTTTTATCTCATCGTAGATAGCCTCCATTGTTTTCACAAACAGGTCAAGCTCTTCCTTGCTTTCGCTTTCGGTAGGTTCCACCATCAAAGTGCCGTGTATGGGGAACGACAGCGTAGGTGCATGGAAACCATAGTCCATAAGGCGTTTTGCTATATCGCTTTCAGAGATGCCTGTCTCTTCAAAAATCTTTCTGCATTCCAGAATCAGTTCATGCCCTACAAATCCGTTTTTGCCGAAATAAACAACCCCGTAAGTATCTTTCATCTTTTGTGCCAGATAGTTGGCATTGAGGATTGCAGTCTGTGTGGCTTTCTTCAAGCCCTCTCCGCCCATCATCTTGATGTAACCATAGGTGATAGGCAGGATGCCGGCACTGCCGTATGGGGCAGAAGCCACTGTGTTCTGGCAAGAACCCCAGAACGGGTGCGATGGCAAGAATGGAACAAGGTGTTTTGCCACGCATATGGGACCTACGCCGGGACCGCCGCCGCCGTGAGGAGACGAGAACGTCTTGTGCAGGTTCAGGTGGCAGACGTCAGCACCTATGAATCCGGGGTTGGTCAATCCCACTTGAGCGTTCATGTTGGCTCCGTCCATGTAGACCTGTGCTCCGCACGAATGTACTATCTTGCATATTTCCACTATATCTTCTTCAAAGATTCCGTGAGTGGACGGATAGGTTATCATGAGGGCGGCAAGGCTGTCTTTGTTTTCTTCCACTTTAGCCTTCAGGTCTTCCACATCCACATTGCCATGATCATCACATTTGCAGATCACCACACTGTATCCGGCCTGTACTGCCGATGCCGGGTTGGTGCCGTGAGCCGAAGCCGGGATCAGTATCTTGTCTCTGGCTCCCTGCCCTATGCTTTCGAGATATGCCCTTATGACTCTCAGTCCGGTATATTCTCCCGCAGCTCCGGAATTCGGTTGCAGGCTGATGCCATCGAAACCGGTTATGACCATGAGGTCGTGCGACAACCCGTCTATCAGTTCCTTATATCCCTCAGCCTGATCAGCCGGCACGAGCGGGTGTATGCACATGAACTCCGGACGGCTCAAGGGAAGCATGGTTGCGGCAGGATTGCACTTCATGGTGCAGGAGCCGAGAGAAATCATGGAATGTGTCAGTGAGATATCCTTGCGGTCGAGCCTCTTGATGTATCTCATCATTTCAGTCTCTGAATGGTATTTCCTAAATGTGGGATGAGTGAGGAACTCGCTTTTTCTGCGGAAATTCTCTTTTATGTTGCAGATTGTCTCAATGTCTTTTACCGGTTCAGCCGTTCTCTCTGCACATACGGCGAATATGTTCACCAGAGTATTCACAGCGTTCACATCGGTCGTTTCGTCTATGCTCAGTCCCACTTCTCCGTTTTCAAAATATCTCAGGTTCACTTCCTTGCTCAATGCGACTGTACGCAACTGGTTGGAAGATATATTGTCGGGCAATCTGAAGCGGAGAGTATCGAAATACTGTCCGTTGAGTTGGGTGTAGCCGAGCGCGGAAACAGTCTTGTCCACGTATGCGGCGATGGAATGGATGCGTCCCGCTATGTTTTTCAGTCCGTCCTGACCATGATATACGGCATACATTCCCGCCATCGTGGCAAGCAAAGCCTGCGCCGTACAGATATTTGACGTGGCTTTCTCACGCTTGATGTGCTGCTCGCGTGTCTGGAGAGCCATCCTGTAGCAGAGTTTGCCGTATTTGTCTTTTGACCAACCTATGATGCGGCCGGGCATGTTGCGCTTGTATTCATCTCTCGTGGCGAAGTATGCGGCCGAAGGACCTCCGTAGAACATGGGCGTGCCCATGCGCTGCGTGCTGCCGAACACGATGTCGGCTCCCCATTCTCCCGGAGGAGTAAGAAGCACGAGGCTCATGATGTCTGCCAGAACAGCCACCTTGATGCCGGCCTCATGCGCTTTGGCTGTAAAGCCCGCATAATCTTCTATGTCGCCGTCTGCATTGGGATATTGCACGATGCAACCGAAATATTCTGCAGAGAAGTCGAAATCCTTGTAGCAGCCTGTCACTATGTCTACGCCTTGCGGGATGCCGCGCGTGTTGAGCACCGCAAGCACATGCGGGAATATCTTTTCGTCTACGAACAGTTTGTTCACGCCTGCTTTCATCTGCTGGCGGCTGCGAAGCGAGAACATCATGGTCGATGCTTCAGCGGCAGCTGTGGCATCATCGAGCAGCGAGCAGTTGGCCAACGGCATTGCCGTAAGGTCGGAAACCATTGTCTGGAAATTGAGAAGGGCTTCCAGACGGCCTTGCGATATTTCTGCCTGATATGGGGTGTAGGATGTGTACCACACCGGATTTTCAAAGATATTTCTCTGTATCACGGCCGGAGTTGCAGTGTCATACCAGCCCAGACCTATATACGATTTGTAAATCTTGTTCTTGTAGGCCAGTTTCATCATGTGTTCCGCAAATTCCCTTTCGGTCATGGCCGGAGCAAGGTCAAGATCTTTCTTCAGCCGTATGTTGTGCGGCATCACTTTGTCTATAAGCTCATCCATAGAGCCGACACCTATGGTTTTCAGCATTTCTTTTTCCTGCTGCCCTGATATTCCTATATGGCGGCAAGGCAATGTGTCGTAATTCATAATAAGAAATTTTATAGTTAATCAATCATTATTTCATTTCACATAAATGTTGTCCCTCTTTTCTCTGCCGATGGTCGATGCAGGCCCGTGTCCGGGAAAGACCACAGTATCGTCGGGGAGCGTGAACAGACGGGTACGGATGCTGCGCAATATGGCTTCATGGTCGCCTCCATACAGGTCAGTGCGGCCTATGCAACCGGCAAAAAGCGTATCGCCGGAAAACAGCACATTGCTGTAATCCGCTCCGGCCACATCCGCATCATGCAGATAATAGGCCAGTCCGCCGGGACTGTGTCCGGGCACATCCAAAACTGTCAGCGCATATTTCCCCACAGCCACCGTGTCGCCGCCTTTCAGATATTTCGAGACTTTCATGCCGGCATCGTCAAATGAGAAACCGAACAGACGGGCATGTTGCGGCATGTCGGGCAACATCCATTCGTCTTCGCGGCAAGCCTCTATGCCTGTGCCGAAAGTGTCTTCCACGAACCGGCATCCCATTACGTGGTCTATGTGCAGGTGCGTGCACAGCAGATGCCGCATGACTATGTTTTCCGATTTGACAAACGATGCAAACTCTCTTTTCTCCTCATCGAAAAAAAGTCCCGGGTCTATTACTGCCGCCTCGCGCGTGTCTTCATCCCACAGCAGATAGCAGTTGACGGGAAACATGTTGAACTCAAACTTCTTTATATTAAGCATAATCCTTTGTTGTTTCAATTTGACAAATCCACATACACCACTTTCTTCGACAGGAAAAACTCCTCGTCAAACCATTCCGACAGCTCGGAAATCATGGTACGTTTCTTATATAGGTTCGTTTCCGCCTCTATGTCGCCCCCTTTCAGGCAGATAAGGCCGTTGGGCAAGGCATTGAACTGCTCTTTTGCAATGTTTTTCCTTACCAGGCCTATGAGTTCGGGCAGCGGCATTACGGCACGGCTCACCACGAAATGGAACTTGCCTTTCTCATTCTCTCCCCTCTCGTTGGCGCATGTCACGTTTTTCAGCCCCAATGCTTCGGCCACCTCCATGCAGACCCTGATCTTCTTGCCTACGCTGTCGACCAGCAGGAATTCTGTTTCGGGGAAAACGATGGCAAGCGGAATGCCCGGAAATCCTCCCCCTGTGCCGAGATCCATAATCTTCGTGCCGGCCTTGAAATTTATTAGTTTGGCAATGCCGAGCGAATGAAGCACATGACGTTCATAAAGATTCTGAATGTCTTTTCGGGAAATCACGTTAATCTTGCTGTTCCAATCGGAATACAAGCCGTGAAGCATCTCCAACTGTTCGTACTGAACATCCGTGAGCTTCGGAAAATATTTTCTTATGATATCCATTCCCAACAAACCGTGTTACATGTTTTGTGAAGCAAAGATATATATAAAATGTCAAACCGACACATCCCCCGCTCATATTTTCATGTCAAGGCATAAAGTCGCTCCATCTGGGACAGGTTCTTTCGTACAAAGATGCGGATTGCAATGACGACTGCGGAGACTCGTTTCAGCATCGGCTCGATACCGGGTCATGATCGGCTCGGTATCGGGCAAAGATATACGCCATCCCGGGCGAAGATGGCGCACATCCCGGACAATGATCGAGCCGATGCAAAAACAGACGATATAAAGCCCGTATCGGAGCCGGAAAATAGCCCTGCTTACAATGGCATGTTGTTCGGGAAATCCTGAAAAACAAAATAGGGCGTAACTCATTGAGCTACACCCTACTTTTCTATAGTTGGTTATCGTTGTTTATCGATACTTATTTCACTTCCTCAAAGTCAGCATCCTGAATGTCTTCCTTGTTGCCGGAATTGGTTGAGGTGCTACCGCTCTGTTGCTGTGAAGAAGTCTGACCAGATTGTGCGCCGGCTGCCTGAGCATTTTGTGCTGCGGCGTAGAGTTCCGCACTGGCGGCATTAAGTTCAGCTATAGCGGCATCTATACCTGCTATGTCTTTTGCCTTGTGAGCTTCTTTCAACTTGTTAAGGGCAGTTTCGATAGGAGCTTTCTTGTCGGCAGGAAGTTTATCGCCTGCTTCTTTAAGCATGTTTTCTGTCTGGAAGATCATGCTGTCGGCCTGATTGAGTTTGTCAATCTTTTCACGCTCTTTCTTATCTGCCTCTGCATTAGCTTCAGCTTCGGCTTTCATCCTCTCTATCTCTTCTTTGCTCAATCCGGAGGAAGCCTCGATACGGATAGCCTGTTCTTTGCCTGTCGCCTTATCCTTAGCCGATACTTTCAATATACCGTTGGCATCAATGTCGAATGTCACTTCAATCTGAGGTATGCCTCTTCTCGCAGGAGCTATACCTGTCAGATTAAACTGTCCTATAGACTTGTTTTGTGCCGCCATAGGCCTTTCGCCCTGCAATACATGTATTGTTACTTCAGTCTGGTTGTCGGCTGCCGTTGAGAATGTCTCGCTCTTCTTGCACGGGATAGTAGTATTGGCATCTATAAGTTTCGTCATCACGCCGCCCAAAGTCTCGATACCCATAGAAAGAGGAGTCACATCGAGCAATACTATGTCTCCCACACCGCCTTCCTTGTTAAGGATGGCACCTTGTATGGCTGCGCCTATGGCCACAACCTCATCGGGGTTGACACCTTTTGACGGAGCTTTTCCGAAGAAGTCCTCCACAAGTTTCTGAACGGCCGGAATACGCGATGAGCCACCTACCAAGATTACTTCATCTATATCCGAATTTTGAAGACCTGCATCCGACATAGCCTTACGGCACGGTTCGAGACATGCCTGAATCAGATTGTGAGCCAAAGCCTCGAATTTAGCCCTTGTCAGGGTCTTTACCAAATGTTTGGGCACACCGTTGACAGGCATGATGTACGGCAGATTTATCTCAGAAGTAGTAGTGGAAGACAATTCTATCTTGGCCTTTTCGGCTGCTTCCTTCAACCTCTGCAATGCCATAGGATCCTGACGCAAATCAACGCCCTCTTCCGCCTTGAACTCATCGG
>DVIH01000025.1 GCA_018711405.1 Candidatus Avibacteroides excrementipullorum
GAAAAGGCCCTACAACACAGGATTCTCCCTGATGGTCAACCAGATTGCCGAATCATTGGGCGAAGAAGGCCACGAAGTGTTCGTGTCATGCTCCGCATTCTTTTCCGAGAGAAGAAAGAGCGGACATTATACGCTTATGGAAAGAAACGCAAGGCTGATGGCTTCACACATCCGAATGAAAGATATAGCAAAAGCCGTAAAATACGCTTTTCTCTCGCCGAAGAAAACCCTGCACGAACGACGGACACTGCTCAAATACAGCCTGAGCACAGGCTTCTGCCAATATATAATAAAGGAGACAAATCCTGATGCTGTCTTCATACATTCCGCAATGCCGGCAGTGATTCCGTTCATATCGGCTTCGATAAGGTGCAACCGACCTTTTGTCATAACGCTGCACGGCGTGTTCCACCGGTTCTCCCCGTGTTTCCAGACCTATATGGAAAAGAGCGTAATGAAAGTTCTGATAAAAAAAGGCGTCACCGTCACGGCCATAAGCAGCGGCACGAGGAGAAGGCTGCTCGAAGAATGCGGATGCGGAGAACGCCACAATGTGAAAACCGTACTCAATGCCAGCCCCGCCCCCCAAAACATCCCAGCAGAAAAAGTAAAAGGACAGATAGTAGCTGTGGGAAACATCTGCGAAAGGAAGAACCAGGCACAACTGCTGCGAGCCTTTGCCCTGCTGCCGGAAAGACTAAAAGAAAAAAGCACACTGGTACTCATAGGAAAAGACACATTGGGCGGTAGTCTCCAACGACTTGCGGCATCGCTCGGCATATCAGGCAAATGCTGCTTCACAGGCAGCCTGTCGCACAGGCTCACATACGAATATATGGCACATTCAGACATACTGGTGCTGCCCAGCAAAGACGAAGGATTCGGACTGCCCATCACCGAAGGTTACAAATCAGGCTTGCCTGCCGTATGCTTCAATGACATAGATGCCTTTGCAGACCTTTATAATCCACTTTGCATGATCGGGGTGACGCAACGAAGCGACAAGGCACTGGCCGAAGCCATAACGCAAGCCCTGCAAAAAGACTGGGACAGAGATGCAATACGCGCATTCGGAGAAAAATTCTCCACAAAAGAAATGGCAAGACAATATGCGCAGGCACTTGCCGGAGAGAAAGGCGGAAAAATAAGCGAACAGGAGTTCGACAAGGCTGTCAACTCCTATATCATGCGCACAGACTATCTGTCATGACCGCCCCGACATCATGCGGTGTTCACGCTCCAGTTCGTCTCTCAACTCTGCGGAAGTCCACTTCACATTGTTCTCGGTGGCGACAGCCTTAAGCGGCACGGGAGATATGCCCCGCTTGGCAAACTTGTCGAGGAAATCAAATAGTTTCCCGTTTTCCACACCGACAAAGACCAGCATCTCGTCAGAGAAGAGCACCGGCGCACCGCACGGCTGACATGCCCTGCCGGCGATAACGTCTTCCAACCTGTTGCCAAACTCAAACGGCATCACATCGCGGCAGAGCATCTTCATATCTTCGCACAGGCTTCTCAGCTGCGCGGCCTTATCTCCCGTGATGTTATAAAACAAAACCAGTTCCATATACACTTTGCTTTTAATATTACGGAAAATCCGTATCGGAGATTTCATTTCACCGATACGGATTCCTCTGCATTCCTGAATAAATCATTTCACCTCGCTGCCCGGCTTCACATTTCTCAAAGGAGTAATGACCGACAGGGAGCCGTCATAGTCTTCTGCACTGAGTATCATGCCTTCCGACACTATTCCCTTGAGCTTTCTCGGCGGCAGGTTGGCAATGAAGCACACCTGTTTGCCCACAAGTTCTTCGGGCTTGTAGTGCTTGGCTATGCCGGATACGATGGTCCTCTTGCCCAATCCATCGTCTATGGTAAACTGCAACAGTTTGTCGGCCTTAGGCACTTTCACGCATTCAAGCACCGTGCCCACCCGTATGTCGAGCTTCAGGAAATCATCGAACTCTATGTCTTTCTTCACCGGATTAGCCCTGTAGTTGGCTTCCGCATTCGCCTTCTTTATATCTTCCAGCCTCTTCATCTGCCTTTCGATAGGCTCATCGTCTATTTTCTCGAACAGCAATTCTGCTGCATTCAACTTGTGGCCGGCGGCAAGTATGTCGGCATGTCCCAGCAACGACCAGTCGCAGAAGTCCATATTGAGCATATCGCGCAGCTTCTTCGCACTGAACGGGAGGAACGGCTCGAATGCTATCGACAGGTTGGCTGCAATCTGCAAACATACGTTCATGACGGTAGCCACGCGCTGCATGTCTGTCTTGGCAAGTTTCCAAGGCTCCATGTCGGCCAGATACTTGTTGCCTATCCTCGCCAGGTTCATCGCTTCTTTTTGCGCATCCCTGAATTTGAACACATCGAGCAGTCTTTCCATTTCGCCTTTCACTGCGCTGAATTCTTCCAGCGTCTTGCGGTCATAGTCCGTCAGGCCTGCGCTTTCCGGCACCACGCCATCGAAATATTTATGCGTCAGCACCATCGTACGGTTGATGAAATTGCCGTACACGGCCACCAGCTCATTGTTGTTTCTGGCCTGGAAGTCTTTCCACGTAAAGTCGTTGTCTTTCGTCTCGGGAGCATTGGCCGTGAGCACATAGCGCAGCACGTCCTGCTTGCCCGGAAAATCGGCCAGATATTCATGCAGCCACACCGCCCAGTTTTTTGAAGTGGAGATTTTGTCTCCCTCCAGGTTCAGGAACTCATTGGCAGGCACATTGTCGGGCAGGATGTAGCTGCCCTCCGCCTTGAGCATGGTGGGGAACACTATGCAGTGGAACACTATGTTGTCCTTGCCTATGAAATGCACGAGACGTGTCTCCGGGTCTTTCCACCACTTTTCCCATGAGTCGGGCATAAGTTCTTTGGTGTTCGATATATATCCTATCGGCGCGTCAAACCACACATACAGCACCTTGCCTTCAGCCCCCTCTACCGGCACCGGAATGCCCCAGTCCAGGTCGCGGCTCACGGCACGCGGCTGCAAGCCCATGTCGAGCCACGATTTGCATTGCCCGTACACGTTGGGTCTCCACTCCTTGTGCCCGTCCAGAATCCATTCCGACAGCCACTGCTGATATTTGTCGAGAGGCAGATACCAGTGCTTTGTCTTTTTCAGCACCAGTTTGCCTCCGCTTATGGTCGAGCGCGGGTTTATCAGGTCCAGTTCCGAAAGCGAGGTGCCGCACACTTCGCACTGGTCTCCGTATGCGCGCGGATTGTGGCAGTGCGGGCATTCGCCCACTATATACCTGTCGGCCAGAAACTGCCCCGCTTCTTCGTCAT
The DNA here is from genome assembly GCA_018711405.1 of Candidatus Avibacteroides excrementipullorum. Classification (GTDB taxonomy): domain Bacteria; phylum Bacteroidota; class Bacteroidia; order Bacteroidales; family Bacteroidaceae; genus Avibacteroides; species Avibacteroides excrementipullorum. Next base: position 3,307 of record DVIH01000025.1, read on the forward strand.
AATACTGTTCCGTCTCTTTCTCCACAAACACACCCTTGTCATAGAGCGTCTTGAAAAATGCGGAAGCAGTCTCGGCATGAATCTTTGAAGTTGTGCGCGAATATATGTCGAAAGATATGCCGAAATCTTCAAAAGACTTTTTTATAAGGCTGTGGTAACGGTCCACTATGTCTTGAGGAGACACGCCTTCTTTCCTTGCCAGTATGGTGATGGGCACGCCGTGCTCGTCCGACCCTCCGATAAATATCACATCCTCTTTTTTCAGCCTTAAATATCTGACATAAATGTCGGCAGGCACATACACTCCCGCCAAATGACCTATATGTACAGGACCATTGGCATAAGGCAACGCCGAAGTCACCAAAGTTCTCTTGAATTTCTTTTCCATGTTAGCTTAAATCTAAATCTTTTCCAATGTGCAAAAATACAACTTTCCCGCACAATACGAAAATTATGATGCCCCGTGCATGCAAACGTTTGCCGCCGGCCCCGCCACACCCCTCTGACGGAGGCATTCCGGAGGGGCGGAAAGGATGTGCGCCATCTTCGCCCGGGATGTACGCCATCCTCACCCGGGATCGGCTCGGTCATCGGTCATGATCGAGCCGATCCCATAGAAGCACTAATACTAAAATAATAATAACAAAACTATATAAGATTCAGATTTCAAATTACAACAATGTATAACTTTTTTTGATAATCCAAAAGCATATCAACAGCCCAAATTTAGGCCATTTTGCCATGAAACAGCTGTTTTTCAAAACTGAATACAAAAAAACAAATGAATTATTATTTAAAGCGCGCCCCGCTATTAAATAAAGTTAAAAGAAAGACACTCCAATACGGGATATATGTATTATTTATATGTTTGACAAAATAATAAATGAGTATTTTTGAAATCTCTTGCAAGGAAGTCATAAATAAATGCTCTTTTTATTCATTAAATCAACCAACACACTAAACTGCAGAAAATAAAAACCCGTCAATCATCCACATAAATCTAAAATATTTATACCACATCGACTCACATTATTAATCA
>DVIH01000026.1 GCA_018711405.1 Candidatus Avibacteroides excrementipullorum
ACTGGCTTCGCGCTTTACCAATGAGAGGGTGTTGACCGGCTATATGCGTCATAAAACCGGACCCGGACATGACGATTTCTCCGAACCGCGTGCAATATGGCTGGAGCCTTACGACGGATTGAGATGGCAGAAGCCTGTCGTGGTACTGACCAACAGGAGCTCCTACAGTGCGACCAATGATTTTGTCAACAGCATGAAAGGCCTTCCCCTTGTCACTGTCATTGGAGATGTCACCGGCGGCGGTTCCGGCATGCCTTTCTCTTCGGAGCTGCCCAATGGGTGGATTGTCCGCTTTTCGGCATCGCCCATGTTCGACAACGATATGCAGCATATAGAATTCGGCATAGAACCCGACATAAAGGTGTGCCAGACAGCCGATGACACGGGGCGTAACCGCGACACGCTGATAGAATATGCGAAAAGCTATCTGAAGACATTGGCTGCCGGCAAATGACGGCGTTTTGCTTTTTTAGGGAAGAAGGCTTTGCCCGCATTCAAAAATATATTACTTTTGCATTCGCTAAACTGTTGCGGCTGTGGCGTAATTGGTAGCCGCGCTAGACTTAGGATCTAGTGTCTCGCGACGTATGGGTTCGAGTCCCTTCAGCCGCACTTTGTGAAAATGCTCTCTGACATTCATCGTAATGTTTCAGGGAGTTTTTTTGTATCTATTGGTATTTATCAGATTTTATGCGATTATGGATTTGGAGGTTGTGAATTCTGTAGTTTTCTCTCCGACAGGGACTACCGACCGTATATTGGATGCTATCATGTCGGGGATGAAATATTTATTGGAGAGAAATTTGAATGTGACAATCGAGCCGGCAGCCGAAGGGATGGTAGACCGTAATACTTTGACCGTGTTTGCCGCGCCTGTCTATGGCGGGCATGTGGCTCCTCTGGCTTTGGAACGTATGTCGCGTATCAGGGGCGATAATGCTCCGGCCATCGTGGTGGTGGTCTATGGCAACAGAGATTTCGAGAATGCAGCGGTGGAATTTGCAAACTTTGTGAAAGAGCGCGGATTCAATGTCATAGGAGCGGCGGCTTTCATAGGAGAGCATTCGTATTCGTCAGACGAGTACCCCATAGCTAAGGGACGGCCCGACAAATCGGATTTGCTCAAGGCGCAGGAATTTGGATTGAGGATATACGCAAAGACGGGACTCAGGGACGAAGAACCTGTGGACGTGTCCTTACTGCCTCGTCCCGACCGGTCTGTGACATCTTATGCACGTTTCATTGCTGGTGTCATGAAGTCGAAGCTGAAACACACTCCCGTGCAGAAATCGGCTTTGGTCGCCGATCCCGACCTGTGCACACATTGCGGCATCTGTGCGTCCATGTGTCCGACAGGAGCCATAGAAGCGGGGCATGAGGAAATGACCGATGCGACAAAATGCATACACTGCTGTGCGTGTGTGAAAAACTGCCCCGAAAAGATAAGGGTATTTGAAACGCCTTATGCCAAACTTCTTTCCGAGAATTTCAAGGAAAGGCAAGAGCCTGTCTTTATCCTTTAGGTGGCATCGGTAATGCTTGTCTTGCTTTGCCTGTAATGCCGTGAAATGGGGATACGGCATCCCCGATCGGGATGTACGCCATTTTCACCCGATACCGAGCCGATCCCGGGCGAAGATGGCGTACATCTCCGGCCGGGATCGAGCCGATGATTTAAAGCAATGAGGGCGGTCGTGTTTCATGCGGCCGCCCTTGTTTATGTCAAGTGTTGTGTGTCAGTTCTTCTTATTCGGCATCTTTGCCCCAGTTGCAGTGCGAGAGACGTTTGTAGCTGTTGTATCTCCACTGTGCGTTGCCTTGTGCCGCGTCAAACAGTTCTTCGGCTTCGGCCGGATACATCTTCATGAGTGAGGCGAAGCGTACTTCTCCTTTGAGGAAGTCTTTGAACTTGCTCCAGTCAGGCTCTTTGGAGTCGAGAGTGAATGGGTTCTTGCCTTCTTTCTCGAGTTCCGGGTTGTATCTCCACAGGTGCCAGTAGCCGCATTCCACTGCTTTCTTCTCTTCCTGCTGTGATTTGCCCATGCCGCTCTTCAGTCCATGGTTGATACATGGTGCGTATGCGATGATGAGCGACGGACCCTGATAGGCTTCCGCCTCGCGAAGCGCTTTGAGCGTCTGTGCGTGGTCTGCTCCCATGGCGATCTGTGCCACATATACATAGCCGTAGGTTGTGGCCATGAGTCCCAAGTCTTTTTTGCGTACACGTTTGCCCGATGCGGCAAATTTGGCTATAGCTCCCAGCGGTGTGGATTTTGACGACTGTCCGCCGGTGTTGGAGTAAACTTCGGTGTCGAGCACGAGGATATTGACGTTCTTGCCTGTGGATATTACGTGGTCGAGTCCTCCGTAACCTATGTCGTATGATGCTCCGTCGCCGCCGATTATCCATTGCGATGTCCTGACGAGATAGTTTCTCAGTTCGTAGATGGCCTTGCAGTTGTCGCACTTGTCTTTTGCTGCTTCGAGCATCGGTATGAGACGTTCTGCTATTTCTTTGGTCTTTTCTCCATCGCACATGTTGTCGAGCCATTCGGTGAATATTGTCTTGTATTCAGCCGGAGTGCTGTCGCTCTCTGTTGCGTTTCTCATGAGTTCCGCTATTCTTGCTCTCATCTTCTCGTTGGCGAGTTCCATGCCGAGACCGAATTCGCAGAAGTCCTCAAACAGTGAGTTGGCCCATGCCGGTCCGTGACCTTTTTCGTTTGTGGTGTAAGGTGTGGCCGGAACCGAGCCTGAGTAGATGGATGAACATCCTGTGGCGTTGGCTACAACTTCCCTGTCGCCGAAGAGTTGGGTGATGAGTTTCACGTATGGGGTTTCGCCGCATCCTGCACATGCTCCGGAGAATTCGAACAGCGGTGTTGCGAACTGTGAGTTCTTTACATTGGCCTTGGTGTCGACCAGATGTTGTTTGCTCTTCACGTTTTCCACGCAGTATGTCCAGTTGTCCGCTTCTTTTTCCTGACCTTCAAACGGCACCATAGCCAGAGCCTTGTTGCCTTTGAATCCCGGACAGATGTCGGCGCAGTTGCCGCATCCCAGACAGTCCATTACGGATACCTGCATACGGAATTTCATGCCTTTTATCGCTGCCGGAGCTTTTATCTCGGCAGTATTGAAGCCGGCGTTCTTTTCTTCCTCGCTGTCGAGTACGAACGGGCGTATGGCTGCGTGCGGACATACATAGGCGCATTGGTTGCACTGGATACAGTTGTCTGCGTTCCATTCGGGTACGAACGGAGCCACGCCTCTCTTCTCATATTTGGCAGTGCCCTGCATCCATGTGCCGTCTTCTATGCCTTTGAATGCCGAAACTTTGAGCAGGTCTCCGTCTTGCGCGTTGATGGGGCGTACCACTTCTTTTACAAACTGAGGTGCGTTGTCTTGTGCGGTTTCGTCATCCGGCAAGTTGGCCCATTCTTTGTCTATTTCGAGTTGTTTGTATTCTCCTCCTCTGTCTACTGCCGCATAGTTCTTGTTGACTACGTCTTCGCCTTTCTTGCCGTATGATTTGACGATGAATTTCTTCATTTGCTCTATGGCAAGGTCTACCGGGATTACGCCCGTGATGCGGAAGAATGCCGATTGCAGTATGGTGTTGGTCCTGTTGCCCAGACCTATCTCCTGTGCTATCTTGGTGGCGTTTATGTAGTAGACAGTTATGTCGTTTTGTGCAAAGTATCTTTTCACCTTATTGGGCAGATGTTTGGCAAGTTCCTTTCCTGTCCATACGGTATTGAGCAGGAATGTGCCGTTTTTCCTCAATCCTCTTGTCACATCATACATGCGCAGGTAGGCCTGTACGTGACATGCCACGAAGTTGGGGGTGTTGACGAGGTATGTGGAGCGTATGGGATGATCGCCGAAACGGAGGTGCGAGCAGGTGAATCCGCCCGACTTCTTGGAGTCGTATGCAAAGTATGCCTGGCAGTATTTGTCGGTGTTGTCGCCAATGATTTTCACAGAGTTCTTGTTGGCTCCCACTGTACCGTCTGCTCCGAGCCCGTAGAATTTGGCTTCGAACATGCCTGCATTGTCCAGCTCTATTTCTTCTTTCTTGGGCAGCGAGGTGAATGTCACATCGTCTTCAATGCCCAAAGTGAACAGGTTTTTCGGCATTGGCAACGAGAGGTTCTCGTACACTGAAAGTATTTGTGCCGGTGTCGTATCTTTGGATCCGAGTCCGTATCTTCCTCCCACAACGAGAGGAGCGTTCTCTTGTCCGTAGAGACAGTCTTTGACATCGAGGTAAAGAGGTTCCCCCGTAGCTCCCGGTTCTTTGGTTCTGTCGAGCACGGCGATTCTTTTGGCAGTCTTTGGCAGGGCTGCGAGGAAGTGCTTTGCCGAGAACGGGCGGTAGAGGTGTACTGCCACGAGACCTACCTTTTCGCCTTTTGCCATGAGGTAGTCAATGGTCTCGCGTATGGCTTCTGTCACCGAACCCATTGCTATGATGACACGTTCTGCGTCTTCTGCTCCGTAGTAGTCGAACAGACCGTATTTCCTTCCGGTAATCTTGGATATTTCATTCATGTATTCTTCCACGATGGCAGGTACGGCATCGTAATATCCGTTAGATGATTCTCTGTGCTGGAAGAAGTGGTCGGGATTTTCCGCCATGCCTCTTGCCACCGGAGTGTTCGGGTTGAGTGCGCGCATACGGAATTCCTTAAGAGCTTCCATGTCGATGAGGGGCGCGAGATCTTTTTCTTCGAGCATCTCTATCTTCTGTATCTCGTGCGAAGTCCTGAATCCATCGAAGAAGTTGACGAAAGGAACTCTCGATTTGATGGTTGCGAGATGGGCAACGGCTGCCAAGTCCATGACTTCCTGTACTGAGCCTTCGCAAAGCATGGCAAAGCCGGTCTGGCGGCATGACATCACATCCTGATGGTCGCCGAAGATACAGAGAGCGTGTGAGGCGAGTGTCCTTGCCGAAACGTGGAATACGCACGGCAGCAGTTCTCCCGCAATCTTGTACATGTTGGGGATCATGAGCAATAGTCCCTGCGATGCTGTATAGGTTGTCGTCAATGCTCCTGACTGTAGAGATCCGTGAACGGCTCCTGCCGCTCCTGCTTCCGACTGCATTTCCTGTACCAGCACTGTCTCGCCGAAGATGTTTTTACGGCCGGCTGCCGCCCATTCGTCTACATATTCTGCCATAGTCGACGACGGTGTGATGGGATATATGGCCGCTACCTCCGAGAACATATAGGAGATGTGTGCAGCTGCCTGGTTTCCATCGCATGTGATAAATTTCTTTCCGTTAGCCATAATCTGTTGTTTGTAAAATTAGTTGTTTCTTGTTTCTGTTTGCCGGCATGTCAATAGAGGAAGCCGAAAAGCCATAATGGTATTATGTTGCCTTCTCCTATTTCTATGTCGTTGTACACATATATTATATTGTTGTTGGATGTGTTTTTTATGTCTTTCTTGCTTGAACAGATTTTGAATTTGTATTTCCCGTCGGCAATAAAAGTGCATTGTCTGTTGCCGATGTTCATGCTGTGCATTCTGAACAGGGCGTTATAGAAGAATGTCTCGTAGAGCATCTGCTTGGACCAGTTTTTCATAGGCAAGGAGAATGCGAGGTTGGTGTTGTGCAGCATTATGCGTGCTGGCTTTTTGGGAAATTCTTCTCCTTCGTGGTAGATGATGTTTATGAGGCGAGCCTCGTACAGTCCCTTCAGGTAGCTCATGATGGTTGCCCTCGACACGTCTACGCTTTCGGCGAGTTTGCTGATGTTGGTGGACGGTTCTTCGCTGTTGATTGCCAGCTCGTAGAACAGTTGTCTCAGTTTCGGGAGATATTTCAACTCTATTTGTTTGAGAAACAGCAAGTCCACTTCTATCATCATGTTCATGGTCTTGAGCAGTTTCTCGTAGAAGTTCTTTTTTTCCAAGAAGAAAGGATAGTAGCCGTGATGCAGGTATGAGTCGAAAAAACCTGTGGGATTGACGTGTTTCATCAGGTTTTTGGCTATCTCCTTGTGGTTTGTCACTATGTCTTCCAACGTGAACGGGGTGAACTTGCCCATCGTGGAGATGTTGAGAAACTCTCTGAACGAGAAGCCGCGCAGGTTGTATGACTTCACTATGTCCGAGAGGTCATCGTTGCCTTCTTTCAGTCTCATCACCGATGATCCGGCGAATATTATCTTGAGTTGCGGATAGAGTTCATGGCACTCTCTCAGTTCTTTGCTCCATCCGGGATACTTGAATATCTGGTCTATCAACAATACACGTCCGCCGTTGTTGTGGAACTCTCCTGCAAAGTCGACAAGCCTTCTGCCGCAGAAGTAGAAATTGTTCATGTCTATGTATAGGCATGAGCGGCTTTTGCCGAATTTCTCCAAAGCGAACTGCAAGAGGAATGTGGTCTTGCCTATGCCTCTTGAGCCTTTTATCCCGATTAGATTGTGTGACCAGTCTATTTCATTGGCAAGCGAACGTCTGACCGGGTTGCCGATGTGTTCGAGAAGGTGGTAGTGTATATTGTAGAAAGATTCCATGTGTTTCCCAGTAAATTTGCTGCAAATATATTATTTCTTGTTTAAAATTGCAAAGTAGAGTTGGCAAAAATGAGGTTTATTTTTGTCTTTTTTATATTTAGCCATTCCGGAGCGTTTTTTTTATGCCCGGAGCGTGTTA
>DVIH01000027.1 GCA_018711405.1 Candidatus Avibacteroides excrementipullorum
ATTCCCATGCCGGCCACATAACATCTTAAAATGTTTTTGATTCGTTTATCCATTTGTATAGATTTTATTATCACCCCCGTTACACCAAGACTCGGGTACTCAAATCTACACAAAAAAATCTATAACAATAGCTGAGCTAAGTGGTCAATACTATTTTGGCCAAAAGGGGCAATCATATTGTAGCCAAAGGGGGCAATCCTGTTTGGCCAAAAGGGTCAAAGTCGCGTGGCTTTTCCACCATATTTTAAGATTTATTCTTCAACACTACATTCGCTGCGAAATTACTAACAAATTCACCCCCCCGAAAAGTTAAATAAAGCTAAACGCTTATCAAAATATACATTACCCCTGCCACAAGGCTTACAATGCATGATATTTTCCTTAAATTTACCGCCTACGGAAAATATAAAGGCCGCATTCCCGTTAATCTATTATAAAAACCCACAAACAAAAGACGAGAATAATGAACCTTTCGGAGAAACTGAAAAACATGCGGCTTTGGCTCATAGGCATAGGAACAGCCATTATCGCCGCATCGCTCATCATATCGCACTTTCTCATAAAAGACTTGCAGGAAGAGGAGAAAAACAAAATGGAGATATGGGCGGCAGCCATGAAAAACATAAGCGATGCAGGAGAAAACACCACCGACCTGACACTGGTGCTGAAAGTACTGGAAGGCAACAAGACGATACCGGTAGTGGTGCTCGACAACTCCGGCAACATACAAAACTACCGCAACATAAGGATAGACCCGCGCGACTCCATCCCCTCGCTGCACAGAAAAGTGTCGGAAATATGCTCCGCAGAGAAGAAAATACGTTTCTACCTGGACGATGCCGACATATCGGAATACATAGACATCTACTACGATGATTCGCTGCTGCTGAAACGGCTCGCATTCTATCCCTACATGCAGCTGACCATCGTGGCCGTGTTCGTATTCATAGCCGTGTACATGCTTGTGGCGCTGAAGAAGTCGGAACAGAACAAAGTGTGGATAGGACTGTCAAAAGAGACTGCACACCAACTCGGCACACCCATCTCATCGCTCATGGCATGGCAGGAACTGCTGGAAGAGAAATATCCCGATGATGAATACGTGAGCGAAATGGGCAAAGACATTTCCCGCCTGCGAATCATTGCCGACCGCTTCTCGAAAATAGGTTCCACACCCGAAAACGAACCATGCTCCGTCAACGGCCTGCTGGCGGAAACAGCCGAATACATATCGCGCCGGGTGGGTAAAAACATAGAAGTACGCTTCGCCGCACCGTCGCAAGACGTACAGGCCATAATAAACCCCACCCTCTTCGAATGGGTGGTGGAAAACCTGTGCAAGAACTCCGCCGATGCCATGAAGTCAACCGGAGGACGGCTGATGCTGACATGCGGACGCAACGAAAAGAAAATATGGGTGGAAGTGAGCGACACCGGAGCAGGCATACCGAAATCGAAACACAAAAAGATATTCACTCCCGGCTACACCACCAAGAAAAGAGGCTGGGGCCTCGGGCTCTCGCTCGCCAAAAGAATAGTGGAAGAATATCACAAAGGACGCATATTCGTGAAAAGCTCCGAGCCTGGCAAAGGCACGACCATACGCATAGAAATAACAGCCGGAAGATAAGCCTGAGGGCACTCTCCACAACCGAAAAACACACCCGCTCGGGATGTACGCCATCTTTGCCGATGATCGGCTCGATCATCGCCCGGGATGTGCGCCATCTACGGCAGGTATCGAGCCGATCCCGAAACAAGACTTCCGCTCCCGCATTTTTACACACATACAGGCCTTGTCGTCCGGCCCCAAAGCAAGAGAAAAGCGGGAAAAAGTAAATTCGTTCAACGCCATTGAAGAATTTTCCGATTTTCACATGAAGATTTGAGAAAAAGCCAAATCAAAATGCCGCCTCTTCGTTTCCGGAAAGGCGGCATTCATGCAATGCTGATATGCTTGTTTTACTGTTTAGAACTCGGCATTCTTCGGAGTACGCGGGAAAGGTATCACATCGCGTATGTTGGACATGCCTGTGACGAACAGCAACAGACGCTCGAAACCGAGTCCGAACCCGGAATGCGGGCATGTGCCGAACTTGCGGGTATCGAGATACCACCACATGTCTTTCATCGGGATGTGCAACTCTTCTATCCTCTGTTTCAGCTTGTCATAATCGGCTTCGCGCTCCGAACCGCCTATGATCTCGCCAATCTTCGGGAACAGCACGTCCATTGCCCTCACCGTCTTGCCGTCTTCGTTCTGCTTCATGTAGAAAGCCTTGATTTCCTTAGGATAGTCGGTCATGATAACCGGACACTTGAAATGGTCTTCCACAAGGAAGCGCTCATGCTCTGACGCAAGGTCCATGCCCCAGAATACGGGGAACTCGAACTTATGGCCAGCCTTGACCGCATCTTCCAATATCTTAACGCCATCGGTGTATTTCAGGCGGACGAACTTTTCCTTCAGCACACCTTCGAGCCTTTCTATCAAGCTCTTGTCGAACATGTCGTTGAGGAACTTCACGTCATCGGCGCATTTCTCCAAAGCCCATCTCACGCAATATTTTATGAACTCTTCGGCAAGGTCCATATCATCGTTGATGTCATAGAAAGCGACTTCCGGTTCTATCATCCAGAATTCGGCAAGATGGCGCGGCGTATTGGAGTTTTCGGCACGGAACGTAGGGCCGAAAGTATATATGGCTCCGAGAGCCGTAGCCGCCAGTTCACCTTCGAGCTGCCCCGACACGGTGAGGCTGGCCGGTTTTCCGAAAAAGTCATCGGAATAGTCCACAGAGCCGTCCTCGTTTCTCTTCACGTTTTTCAAATCGAGAGTAGTCACCTGAAACATCTGTCCGGCGCCCTCGCAATCGGAAGCCGTGATGAGCGGAGTGTGGAAATAGAAGAAGCCGTGTTCATGGAAAAACGTATGTATGGCCATAGCCATGTTGTGACGTATCCTGAATATGGCTCCGAACGTGTTCGTTCTGGGACGGAGGTGAGCCACCTCGCGGAGGAACTCCATAGAGTGTCCTTTCTTCTGCAACGGATACGTATTGTCGCACTTGCCGAGAATCTCTATCTTCTCCGCCTGCACTTCCACTTTCTGCCCGCTGCCTACGGATTCAGTCAAAATGCCATCGACACTCAAGCATGCTCCGGTAGTGATGTCCTTAAGAAGTTCATCTTCAAATTTGGCAAGGTCTACCACCACCTGCACATTGTTTATCGTAGAGCCGTCATTAAGGGCAATGAAGCTGACTTGCTTGCTGCCGCGCCTCGTTCTGACCCAACCTTTGACATTGACTCTCGACCCGTAATCTTCGCGTTTGAGAAGATCGATAACCTTTGTTCTGCTTACAGTATCCATGATTTTATGTTTTAAGATTTTGTTTTACGATTTTATTCGAAAGCCCCCATCTTGAGCATGTTGACTTCCTTCTGCGTGAGGAAACGCCATGAGCCGCGTTTCAGATTCTTCTTGGTAAGACCGGCGAAAAATACCCTGTCGAGCTGCTTCACATGATAGCCCACTGCCTCGAAAAGCCTTCTCACTATGCGGTTCTTGCCGGAATGAATCTCCACTCCCACCTTGTCTTTGTCTTCATCGTTGACATAGTCTATATTGTCTACCTTCATATCGCCGTCTTCAAGCGTTATTCCGTCACGCAACTTCTGCATATCCTCCGGAGTGATAGACTTGTCAAGCTTGACCGAATATATCTTTTTCTTCAAGAACTTGGGATGTGTCAGTTTGGAAGCCAGTTCTCCGTCATTGGTCAGCAGCAAGACTCCTGTAGTGTTCCTGTCGAGACGTCCCACCGGATAGACTCTCTCCGAGCAAGCGTCTTTCACCAGATCGAGCACAGTATTTCTTTCCTCCGGGTCTTCTGATGTGGTAACATAATTCTTGGGCTTGTTGAGCAATATGTAAACCTTAGATTCAGGCGTAACTACACGTTCGTGGAATTTTACCACATCGCTCCTTTTCACCTTAACCCCAAGTTCTGTAATGACTTCTCCATTGACAGAGATTGCCCCCGACTGGATAAGTTCGTCAGCCTCCCTTCGTGAACAGATGCCGGAATTGGCTATGTATTTATTCAGACGGATAGGCTCATCGGGATTCACATTAAGTTCCTTATAGATTATCTGTTTCTTCTTGCTGTATTTTGCATTGGGATCATATTCGGCAGTCCTTCCGGGACGCTTGTTCTGCTGATTCCTGCCGCCGAATGAAGGACGGCGCACATTGCTCCGGTAAGAGTTGTGCCCACCGGCAACATTGCCGTCAACGGGATTACGGCTTTCACCCTCGAAATCGGAATAACTGAACTTGTTGCCGTCTACATAACGCTGCTGCTTCATTCTGTCATCACGCCTGTCGTTGAAGCCCTGCTGATAACGGTTCTGGCCATAGCGGTTGTTGTTCCTGTCATTGTTGTTTCTGAACCCCTGCCGTCCCGGCCGACGTTCATAACCACCTCCGGCACGACCGGTGTCACCATCCTGACTGTTTCTGTCGTACCTCTTCCTGTATTCCGAGCCTTGCCCGTCATATACGTTATAATTGCGTTCGCGCTCCACGCCTTCGCTGTCGTAACTTCTCTCGCGAACATATCCGCGCTTGTCAAGACCTTCACGGTTCTGTCCTTTATAAACACGGATTCTTTCCCTGCGGTTTGTCTTCTCGTTATTCATGTAGTCTTATTTCTTTTTCAGGTCTCACGACCTGCTTTCTTGTTTTAATATTAAATTCCGGTATAAGTATGCGGAGTAATCTTTCTCAATTCCTCCTTAACATCACCATTCACATCCAGCTTGTCTATAAAATGCCTTATAGACTCTTCAGTAATGGCATTGTTTGTCCTCGTCAATGCTTTCAACGCCTCATAAGGATGCGGATAACCCTCGCGCCTCAACACTGTCTGTATGGCTTCCGCCACCACGCTCCAGCAATCGTCCAAGTCGCGTGCTATGGCTTTCTCGTTGAGCAACAGCTTGCCAAGCCCTTTCATGGTGCTCGCCACTGCTATGAGCATGTGTCCGAGCGGGACACCCACGTTTCTCAAAACAGTGGAATCAGTCAAATCACGCTGCAACCGCGATACCGGCAACTTGGATGCCAGATGCGAAAGAATGGCATTTGCCATCCCCACGTTACCTTCGGAATTTTCAAAATCTATGGGGTTGACCTTATGCGGCATTGCACTCGAGCCTACTTCGCCGGCCTTGATTTTCTGCTTGAAATATTCCATCGATATGTACATCCAGAAATCGCGGTCGAGATCGAGTATTACGGTATTGATGCGCCTCAATGCATCAAACAGTGCGGCAAGATTGTCATAATTGGATATCTGAGTGGTATATTGCTCTCGCTCCAGACCGAGTTTCTCTGCAACAAACCTGTTTCCGAATTCCCTCCAGTCAAAATGAGGGTAAGCCACATGATGTGCATTGAAATTGCCTGTAGCGCCTCCGAATTTGGCTGTGACAGGTACTGCTTTCAACATCTCAAACTGCTTTTCAAGCCTGTACGCGAATACCATAATCTCCTTGCCCAGACGGGTAGGCGAAGCAGGTTGCCCATGCGTCTTGGCCAGCATAGGGATGTCTTTCCACTCCTCTGCATAGCAGCGCAACTTGTCAATGAGCTGCTCCAGAGCAGGATAGTAAACATCTTCAAGGGCTTCCTTAACCGATAAAGGAACAGAAGTATTGTTTATGTCTTGCGAGGTTAGGCCGAAATGGATGAACTCCTTGCAGCTCTCTGGTGCGCCAAGCCCATCGTATTTCTCTTTAATGAAATATTCCACAGCCTTGACATCGTGATTGGTCACGCTTTCTATCTCCTTGATTCGCGCCGCGTCTTTTTCCGAAAAGTCACGATATATGTCGCGCAATCTCTCGAAAAGCTCCACAGGAAACGAAGCGAGTTGCGGCAAAGGCAATTCGCAAAGAGCTATAAAATATTCGATTTCAACCCTTACCCTGTATCTCATAAGGGCGTACTCCGAAAAATAGCACGCCAGACGCTCGGTCTTACTTCTATACCTGCCGTCAATGGGCGATATAGCTGTCAATACATCAAGTTCCATCTATCTTAAATGTTTTTTTATTTTGCAAATTTACTTCTTTATTTTATTCACACATTCTCCCATGCCGTTTCCTGTCTCTTTATTTCTGGCGGAAGAACAGATTTATCGGGTTGCCCGAAAAATTCCATTTTTCCCTCATCTTGTTTTCCAGAAAACGCTTGTACGGTTCCTTGACATACTGCGGCAGATTGGCAAAAAAGACAAAGGACGGGATCCTCGTGTCGGGCAATTGAGTCACATATTTCACCTTAATATATTTTCCTTTGTTGGACGGAGGAGGACACGACTCTATCAGAGGCAGCAATTCCTCATTGAGTTTGGAAGTAGGGATGCGCCTTTTCCTGTTCAAATATACTTCCTTAGCACTCTCCAACACCTTGAATATCCTCTGTTTGGTCAAAGCCGAAGCAAATATGATGGGGAAATCCGTGAACGGTGCGAAGCGCGTCCTTATGGCATCAATGAAAACGTTCATGCCCTTCTCGGAGCGTTCTTCTGCTATATCCCATTTGTTAACTACCACCACAAGGCCCTTCTGGTTGCGCTGTATGAGTGAAAATATATTCAAATCCTGACTTTCCACGCCTCTCGTTGCATCAAGCATAAGGATGCATACGTCAGAATTTTCTATGGATCTTATGGAACGGATGACCGAATAATATTCCAAGTCCTCATTCACTTTGTTCTTCTTTCTTATTCCGGCAGTATCCACCAGATAGAAATCAAATCCGAACTTGTCATAACGTGTGTATATGGAATCGCGCGTAGTGCCTGCTATGTCGGTCACAATGTTTCTGTCCTCGCCGATGAACGCATTTATTATTGATGATTTTCCTGCATTCGGCCTGCCTACCACCGCAAATTTGGGTATGTCTTCTTCGGTGTCATCCACACTGTTTTTTTCCGGGAACTTCGACACTACCAAGTCGAGCAAATCGCCCGTACCGCTCCCCGACATCGCCGATACGCAATAAGGCTCGCCCAAGCCAAGAGAATAAAAATCGAACGCATCATATTGCAACAGGCCTGAGTCCACTTTATTGGCCACAAGCACAACAGGCTTCTTCGATCTTCTCAAAATGGAAGCCACATCATCATCCAAATCTGTCACACCGCTGTTCACATCGACAAGAAAAAGTATCACATCGGCTTCTTCCAACGCCAGCAACACCTGTTTCCTTATTTCTTCTTCAAAAACATCATCGGAATTTACTACCCAACCTCCTGTGTCGACAATGGAGAACTCGTTGCCGCACCATTCCACCTTGCCATACTGACGGTCTCTCGTCGTACCTTCCTGTTCATTGACAATGGCCTGCCGAGTCTGTGTCAAACGATTGAACAAAGTGGACTTTCCCACATTGGGTCTTCCGACTATCGCTACTAAATTTCCCATAATTGATAAAAGTTTCACCGACTGTCACAGTCGTCCTGTTACTATAAACTTATTCTAATTTGTACCCAAAATTACGCAACTCCGAGTCAGAATTGCGCCAGTCTTTATCGACTTTAACAAATATTTCAAGATAAATGCTTTTCTCAAAAAATCTCTCCAAGTCTTTCCTTGCCTCAGAAGCGACTTTCTTCAATGCACGTCCCTGCTTGCCTATTATTATGCCTTTCTGCGAGTCTCTCTCCACATATATCACCGCATTTATGCTTATGTGCTTGTCAGTTTCCTTAAAACTTTCTACAACAACCTCCACTGAATAGGGGATCTCCTTGTCATAATATAGCAATATTTTGCCTCTTATGATCTCCGATACGAAGAAACGCGCCGGCTTGTCGGTCAACTGATCCTTGTCGAAATACGGCGGTGAATCGGGCAGCAACTCCTTCACACGTTTCATCACATAATCCGTATTGAATTTAGCCATAGCCGAAAGAGATATGATTTCGGCAGACGGCATAGCCTCATGCCATTCGGCAACAAGCCTCTCCACTCCTTTCTGGTCGGACAGGTCTATTTTGTTTATCAACAGCAGGACAGGTATATCAAGCTGTTTTACTTTATCAATGAAATCTCCGTGCTTGTCGGTTGTCTCCACCACATCGGTGACATAAAGCAATACATCGGCATCCGACAAGGCCGACTCTGAAAAAGCCAGCATGGACTCCTGCAACTTATAATTAGGCTTCAACACACCGGGCGTGTCCGAAAAGACTATTTGCACTTCTTCATCATTGTATATGCCCATGATGCGGTGACGTGTAGTCTGCGCCTTGAACGTAGCGACAGAAATCTTTTCGCCCACCAAGATATTCATCAATGTGGACTTACCCACATTGGGATTACCGACTATATTGACAAAACCAGCTTTATGCATTCTTTATATTCCCGTATTCTTTTCACAAAATCAGCCTGAAAGCAAAAAGGGCGCATCTGAAATGCGGATGCGTCCTTACATATTTTAAAGTAGATTCTTCTGCTTCTTCAATCCGTAACCGGCCGCATCAGGCTCATATCACAGACCCGTCATATCCCCACTTCACATACACCGCTCCCCACGTAAATCCGGCGCCGAATGCGGTGAATATCATATTGTCGCCTTTTTTGAGTTTATGCTCAAAGTCCCACAAACACAAAGGCAAAGTTCCCGCACTTGTATTGCCATATTTCTCTATGTTTATCATGACTTTTTCATGAGGCACTTCCAAGCGGGATGCCACAGCATCTATAATTCTTAAATTGGCCTGATGAGGGACGATCCAATCAATATTGTTTTTGTCGAGATTGTTTTTAGCGGCAATTTCAGCCGTAACGTTCGACATGTTAGAGACTGCATATTTGAATACAGTCCTGCCTTCCTGATGGATGTAGTGCCATCTGTTTTCCACCGTATAGGCAGAAGCAGGACAGACAGAACCTCCCGCTTTCATGTGCAGGAACGGCAGTCCTTTGCCATCGGTCCTCAGTATGGCATCCATGATGCCGTAATCCTCCGTTGTCGGTTCTACCATCACGGCAGCAGCGCCATCACCGAAGATAGGACAAGTGGCACGGTCGGAATAATCGACCATAGACGACATTTTGTCCGCACCCACGACTATGACTTTCTTATATCTGCCCGAGCAGACAAGACCGGCAGCCACCTGCAACGAATACAGGAAACCGCAACACGCCCCCGACAAATCGAAAGCGAAAGCGTTTTTCAGCCCGAGCTTATCGCACAGTATAGACGCTGTAGACGGGAATCTGTAGTCGGGAGTGGTAGTCGCCACAAAAATACAATCCACATCATCAGGATTGGAACCGGTCTTCTGCATCAATTGCTTAGCAGCCTTTCGAGCCATATAGGACGTTCCCAATCCTTCTTCATTCAAAATACGGCGTTCTTTCACGCCTATTCTTGTCATGATCCATTCATCGTTGGTGTCCACCATCCTCGATATTTCCTCGTTTGTGAGAATATAGTCGGGAACATATCCGCCAACGCCGGTTATCACAGCATTTATTTTTTCCATTGATTTTATCTTCGTTTAATTTGAAAAACGATATAGTTCCGAAGCACGGAAATCATGCTCCGGAACATTCACTCGTTCTCACTTAAAGTCACGAAAGCTCCGCATAATGCGTCAGGCATTACAGAGCGGCATCTTTCACAATAGCCTGTTTGCCTCTGTAATATCCGCATGCACCGCATACTCTGTGATAGACATGCCATGCGCCGCAGTTAGGGCAAATTGCCAATGTAGGAGCCACAGCCTTGTCATGTGTTCTTCTCTTAGCTGTTCTCGTCTTTGATTGTCTTCGTTTAGGATGTGCCATTTCTCTACAATTTAATTATTATCCAATATCTTTTTTAATTCATTCCAACGCGGATCGACCGTGCTTTCGCCATCCGCTTGCACATTTGCCGAATGTTCCGCAAGTCTCGTCATCATCTCTTTGTTGCACAAGCCGTCTTCGTGGACATGTTGCATAGGCAGAGACAACGATATAAGTTCGTACATCAGCCAGGCTATATCGAGGAGACCCTCCTCCTCCGATACTATCACAGCATCTCCGGAGTCTTCATTGTCATGCCCGAACCTTACCGGTATCACTTCTTCCGTAAAGACGTCTTCAGTCATATCGTCAAGGCACCTGTCGCATACCACCGTGACAACTCCTTCGCATCGCAATGTCATCTCGAAAGCATCTCCCGACTTTCTCACTTCCACCTCCGCATCCACATTTCCTCCCTTTATGTCCTTTCCGTCAAGGCCGGAGAAAAAGGCATCGTCAAGATGATAGGAACGCCTCTCGACATCGTTACGCAAATCTTTCAAGTCTATAATGTACATCTTCTCTTCCACAACGCGAAATATTTACGTGCAAAAGTATAAAAAAACAGTAAACTTCCGTTTTCCGCAAAACCTTTTTCATGCCTGCCGTTGCGCAAACATGAAAACTGGGACGCAAAATTATTATAAAATATCCAAACAGGAAAGTTTTTTACAGATTATTATGTTTATGCCGGTTCATTCCGACAGGAGAAAATCTCTTATACACTCGGCCACCCTCTTGTCTCCGGCCGCATTCGGATGCACTTGCGTACAGTCTCCTGCCACTTCGCCATAATATTCATGAGCATTCTCGTTGGTTATCCCGCTCATCGTCCAGAGGTCTATAACAGGCAGATCATACATCTTTCCTATCTCCCTTATTATCTCAAGACGCGGATAACGTTCGGTCATCTCATAATGCTCTACTTCCTGCATATTTTCAAAACGTATGGTGTCGCCCCACAGTTCGGTAAAATCGGCGGTAGGCACCATGCCGGTCTTGATGTAAATGCGCATCATGCCTATCAGATATATGTCAGCGTCAGGACAGTCGCGCATCAGATTTTCTATCATGCCTTTATAAGCAGAAGTCGTAGACACTGAAGCATCGGTCTCCGTGCCGCGATAAGCCGGTTCCGCCTTAGCTATCTCCTCAGGTGTCTTGCCGGCATTTTCAGGACTTGCCCATGCATACATAGGGTCATTGCTCGCCACATATACGAATATGATGTCCGGATCATAATATTTCGCATCGAGCGAACGTATGTAGATGGATGACTCATAAGACGGTTTCACCCACGTTCCACCTTTAGCCATAGGGCTATGGCCGTTCACTCCATTGACAGTTTCTTCCCTGCTCCAGTCCACGCCGAGCCATTCCACCAGATATGGTTGCCACCCGCAAAGGGCTGTCAGACTGTCGCCTATGGTTATTATCTTCTTGCCATTCAACTCAGCCAGTTTGTCATCCGCCGATTCCTCTTCGTTGCACGACAGCGACAACACGCAGAGTGACAGCGTTAAGATCGTTTTCAAAAACTTTTTCATAACAATATTTTCTTTCCGTTTACTATATATACACCGTCAGGCAATACGCTCGTAGCATGCCAGCCTTCTCCCAATTTTTTCTCAAAGACTTTCTTGCCCGAAGCGTCATATACTCTGACGGTTCTTTTTTCATTACATTTTATATATATGACATTATTTTCGGCATAATACTCCATATCATCCACAGACGACACGCTTTTCCTTATGACATTCACATTGTCGGTCAGTATGGTGAGTTCCGGCCTGTCGGTACGGCAATTGTTCATCACCACATTTATGTCAAGTCCATAATCGTTTTCAAACAGCACCAGCCTGTCTTTATCTCCGCAAAACAGCACATTGTCAAGTTCCACATAAATGGGCGGATAATCACATCCCGGCACTTCTATACGGCGGAACATCAGTCTCCCGTTTCTTATGATCGAATTCCTTATCCTTATCGTGTCAACAGGCGTTACACTGAAGATCAGAGCAGTGATGTCGGCTTTCTGATCTATGCCGTCAAACGTGAAGTTCCTCTGTACCGGGCTCTCCGCATAGGGATAATAACTACGACTGTAAGCCTCGTTGTCGAAATAGATGGAAAATGCCGTAGTCCTTTTCTTCTCCAATGAAATGTTTTTAAAAGTCACATTCCTCACCCCGCACATATTCACCACATCCTTATCCTGAGTCATGGCCCACTTTATGCCATCTCCATAATCCTTTTCGCCGGCAAGGTGCACAGGCTTGTATCTCGATATGTAGTTTTTGCCATCAGCTTCGGCATGCACCCTGTAGATTCGTCCGTCGCTTATCACCGCATCGGAATTCTGCACCTCCATGCCTTCTTTCCACTCAATCCAAGAACCGGCCAGTATGCGGCAAAAGAATCCGGATGTGGATTCAGCCGACAAATCCGTACAATTGTCCACCACGCCATTTTCAAGCCACCCCAACTCCGGGTTGGAAATGATATAGTCGTGCGCATTCAACGCTATAGGGTCATCATAAGTCCTCATCTTGCAGTCTTTCAGATAAAACCCGCTACCTCGCCCCAAATGGATGCCATCCTTACGGCCCTCTATATGAATCCGCTCCAAGCGTATGTTCTCAAAAGTACATATCTGGATAGCAAACGACATCGGACCAATGTCAAGGGTGGTGAAATCTGTTATTTCCAGATTCTTCACATAGAAAAAAGACACATTTCCCATCAGCCCCAATATAGGCTCCATGTCATACCCTTGGTCTATGCCGTTCATCTTTATGTTAAGACCCGAAATCTTTATGTTCTCATTATACGTCCTGTCGTAAGCCCCTCTGTTCACAAACACATACGCGGCCGAAGTGCCATTGCTGCTGTAGCATTTGTTTATCACCACTCCTTCCGAAAATACCAGTTCCGTGTCGGAATCTATAAACACCGTACCGGCCAGATTATATGTTCCGGGAACGGACACCTCCACACGTCCGCCTCCATCGAGGGCTGCCTGCAAAGCCTTTCTGTTGCTGTCTCCGTCATTCGAGACAGCAAAACCATAACCGGAAGCATTTTTCACGTCCATGCCCCAAAGCGTCATACAAGATGCTACCCACAAGAACAGCGAAACAAGAATACCGACAAAAAACTTTTTCATACCAACCTAACTTAGAACATAATCCACGCCAAATATAGACAACTTAAAAAGACGGCACAAATAAACATGTAAATATTTTTTGGTTAAAATCACAAACATTATATTTGTACAAACCTTTAGCCGAGACAAAAAATATATAATCATATTAACGAAAACGAACCGC
>DVIH01000028.1 GCA_018711405.1 Candidatus Avibacteroides excrementipullorum
GTTGGACTATGTATTTCATGACAAATATACTCAATTTTTGTTTTATGCGAATCTTTCATCGGGAAATCGGATTTTCCGGCAGCAAGTGGAAAGTGGGGGATGGGTGTCTGTGCTTGTCGCGATAAATTGCAAAACAGTACCGCTTGGCTGCGGATTGATATGAAAAAAGAGATGCGGGGTCGTTGGCTGCGACCTCGCATCTCTCAGTATATGGAATGTGTGCCGTTTCAGTTTTTGAATATCAGATTATCTCCTTCGGCATCTATTATTATAGGTCTGTCCTTGTCTACTTGCTGTGCTATGATCTTCTTGGAAAGATCATTGAGTACATAGTTCTGGATAGCCCTTTTTACCGGCCTTGCTCCGAATTCGGGGTCGAATCCGGCTTGGGCGAGGAATGATATTGCGGCATCTGTGACATTCAGTGTTATACCGTTTTCGGCCAACCGTTTGGCTATGCCTTTTATCTGTATGGACACTATCTGTCTGATCTGCACATCTGTCAGCGGACGGAACATTATGATTTCGTCTATCCTGTTGAGAAATTCCGGTCTGATAGTCTTCTTCAGCATGTTCATGACTTCGCGCTTGGTATCTTCCACCACAGTCTCTTCGTTTTCCTTCGTGAGGTGCTCGAATTGGCTTTGGATATACTGGCTGCCCATGTTGGATGTCATGATTATTATCGTATTCTTGAAGTTGACTGTCCGGCCCTTGTTGTCGGTCAGACGACCATCGTCAAGCACTTGCAGCAGTATGTTGAATACATCCGGATGTGCTTTTTCTATTTCATCAAACAGTACGACAGAGTAAGGTTTTCTCCTGATGGCTTCCGTCAGTTGTCCTCCTTCCTCATAGCCAACATATCCCGGAGGCGCTCCTACCAGCCTTGAGACTGAATGCTTTTCCTGATATTCGCTCATGTCTATACGTGTCATCATGCTCTCATCATCAAACAGAAATTCGGCAAGGGCTTTTGCCAGTTCCGTTTTTCCGACTCCTGTCGTTCCCAAGAATATGAACGAACCTATAGGACGTTTCGGGTCTTGCAATCCGGCACGACTTCGCCTTACGGCATCGGCTACCGAGCGTATGGCTTCATCTTGTCCTACCACACGTTTGTGCAATTCGTCTTCCAGATGCAGCAGTTTGTCTTTTTCGCTTTGCAGCATTTTTGTGACCGGTATGCCTGTCCATCGCGCAACAACTTCAGCTATGTCTTCCGAATCGACTTCCTCTTTTATCATGGCTTGTCCGTCTTGAGTCTTGGCAAGCTGTTTCTGGATTTGTTCTATTTCGTTGTTGAGCGACTGTAACTTACCGTATCTTATCTCAGCCACTTTGCCGTAGTCTCCTTCTCTTTCGGCCTTGTCTGCTTCAAATTTCAGTCTTTCTATCTCGCTCTTGTTCTGCTGGATCTTGTTGACCAGGCTTTTTTCATTGCTCCACTTGGCTTTGTATGCGTTTTCCTGATCTTTGAGTTCCGCTATCTCTTTGTTGAGAGTTGCAAGTTTATCTTCGTCTTTTTCTCTTTTTATGGCTTCTCTTTCTATCTCAAGTTGTTTTATCTTTCTTGAGATTTCATCGAGTTCCTCAGGCACGGAGTCTACTTCCATTCTCAGTTTTGCGGCAGCCTCATCCATAAGGTCGATAGCCTTGTCGGGCAGGAAACGGTCTGTTATGTAACGGTTGCTCAACTCCACTGCTGCGATGATGGCATCGTCTTTGATTCTTACATGGTGGTGCGTCTCGTATTTCTCTTTCAACCCTCTCAGGATGGAAATGGAACTTGCTATGTCCGGTTCGTTGACCATGACTATCTGGAAACGTCTTTCGAGAGCTTTGTCCTTTTCAAAATATTTCTGATATTCATCAAGGGTCGTTGCGCCTATGGCTCTCAGTTCACCCCTTGCCAATGCCGGCTTCAGTATGTTGGCTGCGTCCATTGCTCCTTCGCCTTTGCCTGCACCCACGAGAGTATGTATCTCATCTATAAACAGTATGATGTCTCCATTTGCTTTTATCACCTCGTTTACTACAGCCTTGAGACGTTCCTCAAATTCGCCTTTGTATTTGGCGCCTGCTACAAGAGCTCCCATGTCGAGTGAGAAAATCTGCTTGTTTCTCAAGTTTTCAGGCACATCGCCTCTTACTATCCTGTGTGCAAGTCCTTCGACAATGGCTGTTTTTCCTGTACCGGGTTCACCTATAAGGATAGGGTTGTTTTTAGTCCTTCGGCTCAGGATCTGTAGTACACGTCTGATTTCTTCGTCACGGCCTATCACCGGGTCGAGTTTTCCGTTTCTTGCAGCTTCGCAGAGGTTTATTGCATATTTTGACAACGACTGGTAAGAATCTTCACTCGATTGTGATGTCACTTTGTTGCCGTTACGCAATTCGTTGATTGCCATACGAAGTTCCTTTTCGGTCATGCCTTCGTTTTTGAGTATTTCGGAGACTTTTGACTTGACTGTCAGCAGCGCGAGTATGATATGTTCGAGTGTGACATATTCGTCTTTCATCTCGGTCATGTATTCCGTAGCTTTCATGAATACATCATTGCTGCTTCTGCTCAGGTATGGTTCGCCTCCGCTCACTTTCGGGTACGATGCTATTTCTCTTTCGATCTGGGCTGATATGTTTTGTTTGTTCATTCCCAGTTTCTGGAAGATGAAGTTGATCACATTTTCGCCCACGTCCATTACGGCCGACATGATGTGAGCCGGTTCAATCTGCTGCTGTCCGTATCTTTGTACCAGATTGATGGCTCCTTGTACGGCTTCTTGCGATTTTATTGTAAAATTGTTGAAGTTCATATAATGTTCTCCTTTCTTCTTTTTGGTTGCTTGTTTTTACGACAGTAGAACTTCAATAATGATGCCAATGGCATAAGTGAGAAATAAAATAGTACTTTTATGATAATATGTCAGATGTTGACGATGAAATAGTGAAATTATGTCATGAATGGGTGCTAAAAAAGACTGCCATGCTTTCGTCTTGGGAACGTTGGGCATGGCAGTCGTCTTGCAAGATGTGTGTACTTATTGTTTTCTTATATGTTTTTCCGCATGATATGATGACCTGACGAGCGGTGCGCTTTCCACGTCTCTGAATCCTTTGCTCATTCCCGTTTCTTTGTATTTGGCGAATTGTGCCGGAGTGACATATTCCGCTACCGGGTAATGTCTGTGTGTGGGTTGCAGATATTGCCCTATGGTGAGGATGCTGCATCCTATGGAGATGAGGTCGTCCATGAGTTCTTCCACTTCGGCTTCGGTTTCGCCCAGTCCCACCATGATGCCGGTCTTGGCCGGTATGCCCGACTTGGCTATATGTGCAAGTACTGCCAGGCTTGTTTCATATTTTGCCGCACTTCTCACCAGCGGAGAAATTCTCTTGACTGTTTCCATGTTGTGCGAGATGATGTCGGGGCGGGCATCTATCACTATGTCCACGAGGTCGGTTCTTCCCTGAAAGTCGGGTATGAGGACTTCTATGGTGGTGTCGGGGTTGGCTTCCTTTACGGCCCTTATAGTCTTGGCCCAATGGTTTGCTCCCAAGTCTTCCAAATCATCCCTGTCTACCGAAGTGATGACCGCATGTTTCAGTTTCATCAGTTTCACCGATTGTGCCACATGCGCAGGTTCGTCAGGATCGAGCGGCAGCGGTCGTCCTGTCATGGTGTTGCAGAATTTGCACGAGCGCGTGCATATCTCTCCGCCTATCATGAATGTAGCAGTGCCGCGTCCCCAGCATTCGCCCATGTTGGGGCATCTGCCGCTTGTGCAGATGGTATGCAGGCAATGTTTTTCCACTATTTTCTTGGTTTCAGCATAGCGTTCGTTGCTGCCTATGTCTATTTTGAGCCAGTCGGGTTTTCTTACATGATTTGTTGCTGCCATGTCATTATAGATTCTCTTTAATGTAGTTTGTAAGTTTCTTGTACAGGTGGTTTCTGGTGTTTCCGCCCATGATGTTGTGGTTGCGGTTGGTATATATCTGCATGTCGCAAGATTTGTCATGCTGCACCAGTTCCTCGCAATATTCTGCCATGTTGCGGTAATGCACGTTGTCATCGGCAGTGCCGTGCACCATGAGCAGCTTGCCGTGCAGTTTGTCTATGCGGTTTATGGCCGATGCCTTGTCATATCCCTCTTTGTTTTCCTGCGGGGTACGCATAAATCTTTCTGTGTAGACCGTGTCATAAAATCTCCAGTCGGTGGGAGCTGCCACTGCTATGCCGGCCTTGAATACGTTGCTGCCCTGACTCATGCTCATGAGCGTCATGTATCCTCCGTAGCTCCATCCCCATATTGCAATCCTGTCTTTGTCTATGTATGGCAGCGTGCCGAGATATTTTGCCGCGCTTACCTGGTCATCGGCTTCTTTCACCCCGATGCTGAGGTATGTGCATTTTTCAAAAGCCGCTCCTCTGCCGCCTGTGCCGCGTCCGTCAACGCATACGGCGATATAGCCTTGTGTTGCCATGTATGTCTCCCAGCTTACGCTCCATGTGTCGAGTACCTGTTGCGACCCCGGTCCGCTGTATTGGAACATGAGTATCGGATACTTTTGGGAGGGATCAAAGTCTACGGGTTTCATCATCCAGCCGTTGAGTTCGTATCCTTCCGGCGTGGTGAATGTGAAGAATTCCTTTTCGGGCATTTTCATTCCGGCCACTTTTGCTTTCAGGTCGGCATTGTCCATGAGTGTGGCTATGGTCTTGCCGTTGTTGTCGTTGATGGTCACTTCGGTAGGTGTTTCGGTGTTGTTGAAGAAGTTGATGAAATATTTCATGCCTGCGCTGAACATGGCGTTGTTCGTCCCTTCTTTTTGCGACAGGCAGGTCTTTCTGCCTTTTCCATCGGTTTTCCATACGGCGGTTCTCAGCGGGCTGCCTTCGTTGCTGACATAATAGAATGTGTTGCTTTTTTCATCCCATCCCAAGAATGACTTTACTTCAAATTTGCCTTGAGTCACTTGTTTTACGAGAGTGCCGTTTATGGTGTACCAGTACAGGTGTGCGAATCCGTCTTTTTCGCTCAGGAGGCTGAAATATTTGTCGTAGAATTTTATGTTGTCGTAAATGCTTTCCTTGATGTACCAGTTGCTTTCATCTCTCAGTATGAGTTTGCATACTCCGGAGCGTGGGTTGGCATAATACATGTCAAACCTGTTCTGGTGGCGGTTGATGGTCATTATGGCAAGCTGCTCCGGATTGTTGGTGAATCTGATGCGGGGGATGTATGCATCGTCTTCTATGGGCAGCTGCATGGTGCGGGTCACTTTGGAGAATATGTCGAACGTCTTGACCGATACTTTGGAGTTGTCTTCGCCTGCCACCGGATATTTATATGTGTATTTGCCCGGATATTCGGCATATTGCATGTAGGCAGGGCAGTCGCCTTTGTACATGGGGAATTCAAATGACTTGACATTGCTCTCGTCCCATCTCACGTATGCTATCATCTTGTTGTCGGGGCTGAATGTGAGTGCGCTGTTATATCCGAATTCCTCCTCATATACCCAGTCGGGAGCGCCGTTTATGACTTTGTTTATCTCGCCGTCTTTGGTTATCTGCGATTCGCTTCCTCCGTACAGGAGTTTTATGAGGAAGATGTTATTGTCTCTGACAAACGCTATCAGGTTGCCGTCGGGCGAAAACACCGGTATGCGTATCTTGCCTTCGGTCAGTTCCGACAGTTTGTTGTTTTCCACGCTGTAGAGATGATATACCGAGCTGTATGAACGTCTGTAGATGGGTTCCCTTTCGGTCTCGATGAGAATCCTTTTCTCATCGGGCGAGAAGATATATCCTTGTATCTTTTCCAGGTTGCATTCCCTTGCAGTCTCCACGTCGAATATGACTCCGACTTCTTTGCCGGTCTTGTATGAGTATTTCACTATCCTTTTGTTGTCCGGGCTTAGCTGTGTGTAGTGTTCCCCATCGTTCATGGGAGTTACACCTCTTATGCTGCGGGCATAGTATTGGCCTGCGTTGATGTCTTCAATGGTCAGTTGTTGCGACATGGCAAAAGCGGATGTCAGAAACGACATAGCCATGCACAGTAGGATTTTTACTTTTTCATGTTTCATAGTATGGTTGTTTTTCTTGTGTGATAAATTTTTTGTTTTCTCATATTGTCCGCAAAGCTATAAAATAATATTGAGAAAACAGGATTTATCTTGCATTGCTTGTTTTCAGAACGGGAAAAGAACAGGCAAAACTATTATCATCACCAGTCCCATGACTATTTGCAGCGGCAGTCCCACTTTCACATAGTCCATGAATGTGTATTGTCCTGCCGGCATGACCAGGGCATTGGGCGGTGTGGAAAACGGCGATGCGAAGCACATGCTGGCCGCCACTGTCACGGCAAAGAGGAAAGGCACGGGGCTGATGTCGAGCATGAGGGCACTCTGCAAGGCTATGGGAGCCATGAGCAGGGCTGTCACGGTATTGCTTATGAACATGGTCATGAGCGAGGTGGTGAAATATATGCCGGCGAGCAGGGCAAACGGGCCGAATGTGCCGAGCATGTCGACCAGCGAGGTGGATATGTAGGCCGATATGCCGGTCTTCTCCAGTGCGGTGGACATGGGCATCATGGCTGCAAACAGGACTACGGTCTCCCAGTTGATGGTCTTGTAGGCTGCTTCCACGCTGCGCAGGCATCCTGTGACGATGGTCAGCACGGCGGCTATCATCACGGCCGTGACAGGCTCTATGGGGATGAAGTCGAATACCATCGTGGCCACCATGAGTATCATGATGAGCGCAGCCAGAGGAGCTTTGTAGTCGAGAGTGACTTTGGCGGCTTCTTGTAGCGGCTGTCCCAGCACCACCCAGTTTTCGTTTTCGTCCGACAGGCGTGCTATGTCTTTCCAGTCGCCCTGTACCAGCAGTATGTCGCCATCGTGTATGCGTTCGTTGCCCAAATCCTTGAGCAGGTATTCTTTTTTGCGGCGGATGCCCAGCACGTTTACATTGTATTTGTCGCGGAATCCGGCTTTCTTGATGGTCATGTTCACGAGTGTGGATGACGACATTACCAGTATTTCGGCTATGCCTATGTCATAGAAAGCCAGCGAAGCGTCGATGGCTTGCGACTCTTCGGGAGTGTGTCCGTCCATCAATACCAGGCGGTAGTCGTTTGCGAACTTTTCTATCTGCTCTGCTTGTCCGGATATGTATATCACATCGTTTTCCTTCAGTTCCGTGTCGGGGGTGGAGAGTTGCTTGACTGTCTGGAGGAAGCGGTTTTGCGATGCGCTCTGCCTGCGCACTTCCAGTATGTTCAGCCCGTATTTGCTGCGGATGTCGAGTTCGGCTATCGTCTTGCCGGTGGTGGCCGAGCCTGGCTGTACCTTCAGTCTGAACAGGTTGCTCGACAGGCCGTATTCCTGCACGAGTTGTCTCAGGGTCTTTCCCGTGTGCATGTTGTCATTCTGCTGCCCTTTTTTTACGAGAAACCATTTCGACAGCGGCACCAGCATCACTATGCCTACCGCCACGCAGATGATGCCTACCGGGAGAAATGAGAAGAAAGACAACGGCTCGAAGCCCGCTCCTGTCAGCGTGTCCTGTATGATAAGGTTGGGCGGCGTACCTATGAGTGTCATCATGCCGCCCATGCTGCTCGCGAAGGCCAGCGGCATGAGCAGGCGGCTGGAACTCGTGTTTGCGCTTGCGGCCATGCTGACCACTATGGGGAGCATCAGCGCTACTGTGCCGGTGTTGCTTACAAACGCTCCTATGGCCGATGTGACCAGTATGACGAGCAGCAGCAACCGCAGTTCGCTCTTGCCGGCCAGTTTCAGGATTTTGCTGCTTATCATTTTGGCGAGTCCGGTCTGGAATATTGCTCCTCCCACCACAAACAGGCCTACCATCATGATGACTACCGAGTTGGAAAACCCGGCAAGTCCTTCTTCGGGCGTGAGGATGTGGAAGATGAGCAGTGCCAGCAGCACGCAGATGGCTACGAGGTCGGAGCGGACTTTGCCGCTCATGAACAATATGACAGATGCGATGAGTATGATAAGTGTGACAAGCATAGGCGGTATGTTTTTTTGTGTTATGAAATTTTGTACAAAATTAATGATTGTTTTCCATAAATGCAACTGCTTTGCTCTGTTTGCAAGGCTTATTTTATGAGGGTTCGGGATGTGCGCCATCTTTGCCCGGGATCGAGCCGATCATGAGCGAAGATGGCGCACATCCCGGGCAAAGATCGGCTCGGTCTTTTTCCGCGCTTTCAACGGCCGTAGCGTTCGGTTATCTCGTCCATTATGGAATACAACTCTCCGGCTGTTTCTGCGCGGAGCATGGCTATGCGCGTGTTGCGGAAGTCGGGCAGGCCTTTGAGCAGGGGCGTGGCGGCCAGGTGCCGTCTGATGTGCAGTATTCCCCTGCGTTCGTCGAGCCGTCTGATGCTGTCGTCGACCTGCTGTTTGAGTATGTCCATGTACCAAGAAAAAGGCTCGTGGGGCGGTTCCTCTCCGTGTTGCAGATAATGTTTCACCTCATGGAATATCCATGGGTGGCCTATGCTTGCCCTGCCTATCATCACGGCATCCACCCCGTATCGGTCGAAACACTCTTTGGCTCTTTGCGGTGTGGTCACATCGCCGTTGCCTATTATGGGGATTTTCATGCGCGGGTTGTTTTTCACTTCGCCTATGAGCGTCCAGTCTGCTTCGCCCGTGTACATCTGCGCCCGTGTGCGTCCGTGTATGGTTAGGGCTGCTATGCCGCAGTCTTGCAGCTGTTCGGCGAGAGTTGTGATGATTTTGTTGTTGTCGTCCCATCCCAGACGGGTCTTTACCGTTACCGGTATGTGCGTGGCGTTGACCACTGCCCGTGTTATTTCGAGCATCTTGGGGATGTCTTTCAGCATTCCGGCTCCGGCTCCTTTTCCTGCCACTTTTTTCACGGGGCAGCCGAAGTTGAGGTCTATGATGTCCGGGTGCGCCTGCTCCACTATCTTTGCGGCTTCGGTCATGGCTTCTGTGAACCGTCCGTATATCTGTATGGCCACAGGGCGTTCCTCATCGCTGATCTGCAATTTCCTTTCGGTGGACGATACGGAACGTATGAGTGCATCGCTCGACACGAACTCGGTGTACACCATGTCTGCACCGAAATGTTTGCACATCAGGCGGAAAGCCGGGTCGGTGACGTCTTCCATAGGCGCCAGCAATATGGGGCGTTCGCCGAGATCTATGTTGCCGATTCTCATTGTATATATGTCTTTTGTTAGAGGATTGCAAAAGTAATGAAATTCGCGGAAATGGGGAAATAGTTGCCGCCTGACCCAGTATTTTTGCATTGTCATGCATACTCATTGCCGCAAAAGCACTACTTTTGTCCCGATAATGTGTTTTATAAGTAATAAAAAATATTTGCAATGAATATAACCGTTGTGGCGGGAGCACGCCCCAATTTCATGAAGATTGCGCCGCTCAGTCATGCTGTGGACAGATATAACAGGGAGTCTGACAGGAAGATAAACATGAGAGTGGTCTATACCGGTACAAGCGATGAAGCCTGGTTGGGCGGTACGCTGTTTGAGGATTTGAACATACCGCGTCCCGATGCCTATCTGAACGTGTCGGGAGATACACTCAACCGTCTTGCGGCAGGCATCATGACTTCGTTTGAGAAAGACCTGCGCGATAATCATGCCGATGTGGTCGTGGTGGTAGACGATTTCACATCGACTATGGCCTGCGCCATCGTTGCGAAAAAGATGAATGTGAAAGTGGCGCATCTTGTGGCCGGAACCCGTTCTTTCGATATGAGTATGCCGAAAGAGGTTAACAGGATGATAACCGACGGGCTGTCGGACATCCTGTTCGTGGGAGGATATAGCGCAGCCTACAATCTGAGGATAAGCGGCACGGTGATGGAACATATACACATGGTGGGCAACATACTCATGGACACCCTCCGCGAAAATATAGACAAGGTGAAACGTCCGGCGGTGCTGGATGAGGTGAAAGACCGTTTCCTGCTGCTCACGCTCAACAGGAAGGTTATGACCGGCAACAAGGAATTGCTTGCGCGTGTCATGAAAGAGATTGTCGCTGCTGCCGGAGATGTGGACATCGTGGCTCCGTTGCACGATTATGTGAGGGCGGCCGTGCGCGAGGTTATTGACGTGCCGGCCAACCTGCATATAGTTCCGCCGTTGGGATATTTGGAATTTCTGTATCTGGAAAGACATGCCGCCGGGATAATAACCGACAGCGGCAACGTGGCGGAAGAGGCGACTTTTCTCGGTGTGCCTTGCATCACTTTGAGCGGATATACTGAGCATAAGGAGACAGTCAACACCGGTTCCAACGAGCTGGGATGCGATGACCCCGCACTGATAGGAGAGCTGACCGGGCGGATGGTGGAAGGCAAGTGGAAAAAATCGTCCATACCCGAACGGTGGGACGGGCATACGGCCGACAGGATAGTCTGCATCCTTGCAGGAGAGGCAGACGAATGAAAAAATCGGCGTATTGTTGCTTTTGACGAAAAAACTATTTACTTTTGCATAAATATACAAATAAATAAAAATAAAACAAAAAATGAGCCAGTCATATCCGTTTTTGGTCTTTTCCGGTACGAAGTCGAGATACCTCGCTGAGAAGATCTGCCAGTATTTGAATTGCCCTCTCGGCAATATGAATATTCTTCATTTTGCCGATGGCGAGTTTGCTGTAAGTTTTGAAGAGTCCATTCGCGGGAAATACGTATTTCTCGTGCAGTCCACATTCCCTAACAGCGACAACCTCATGGAGCTTCTGCTCATGATAGATGCCGCAAAGCGCGCAAGTGCAAAAAACATTATTGCAGTGGTGCCTTATTTCGGATGGGCAAGACAGGACCGCAAGGATAAACCCCGTGTGAGCATAGGTGCCAAACTTGTGGCCGATCTGCTCAGCGTGGCAGGAATAGACAGAATCATAACGATGGATTTGCATGCCGACCAGATACAGGGATTTTTCGATGTGCCTGTAGACCATCTGTATGCAAGTGCGGTATTCGCTCCTTACATCCAGTCGCTCAACCTTGAGGATCTGGCTATAGCCACTCCGGACGTGGGAGGCTCGAAACGTGCTTCCACATATTCCAAATACCTGCATTGCCCGCTTGTGCTCTGCAACAAGACCAGAGCCAAAGCCAACGTGGTGGAGACCATTCAGGTGATAGGAGACGTGGAAGGAAAGAACGTGATACTCGTAGACGACATAGTAGATACGGCAGGAACTATAGTCAAAGCGGCTGAAGTGATGCTCGATGCCGGAGCCAAGTCTGTACGTGCCATAGCAAGCCACTGTGTGATGTCCGATCCGGCAACGGAGAGAATCCAGAATTCCCGCCTCACCGAAATGGTGTTTACCGACAGTATCCCTTACAGCAAAGGCTGTACAAAGGTTAAACAATTGAGCATTGCCGAGATTTTCGCACGCGCCATACTCGGAGTGATAAAGAACGAGAGTATCAGTTCGCAGTATCTTATGATGTAAAAGAAAAGACATCCCATAAAAAGTGAGGGCATGCAATCAGTCTGATTGTGTGTCCTCATTTGTTTCTTTTTAAAAGGTAAGATAAGTCTGCATAACTCATCGTTGAAGAAAAAAAAACTGTAATTTTGCATCTCGAAAAATTAAGACAACAAAAACATACGAATATAGCTATGGCAAAAGAATTGAAAGAACTGACAAAAAGGAGCGAGAATTATTCTCAATGGTATAATGACCTTGTCGTAAAAGCCGATTTGGCTGAACAGTCTCCGGTAAGGGGATGTATGGTGATAAAACCTTACGGTTATGCTATATGGGAGAAGATGCAGAGGATTCTCGATGACAAATTCAAAGAGACAGGACATCATAATGCTTATTTCCCGTTGCTGATACCGAAATCCTACCTTAGCCGTGAAGCCGAACATGTGGAAGGCTTTGCCAAAGAATGTGCCATAGTCACTCATTATCGATTGAAAAACTCGCCGGACGGAAGCGGGGTGGTGGTGGACCCTGAAGCCAAACTTGAGGAAGAACTGATCATCCGTCCTACATCCGAGACTATAATATGGAGCACTTATAAAAACTGGATACAGTCATACAGAGACCTGCCCATCTTGTGCAACCAGTGGGCTAACGTGATGCGTTGGGAGATGCGTACCAGGTTGTTCCTGCGCACGGCTGAATTCCTTTGGCAAGAGGGGCATACGGCACATGCCACAAGAGAAGAGGCTGAAGCGGAGGCTGTGAAGATGCTGCATGTGTATGCCGACTTCGCCGAAAAGGTCATGGCCGTGCCTGTAATTACCGGCGTGAAGACTGCAAACGAGAGGTTCGCAGGTGCCATAGACACTTATACGATAGAGGCCATGATGCAAGACGGAAAGGCTTTGCAGTCGGGTACGTCTCATTTTCTGGGACAGAATTTCGCTAAGGCATTCGATGTGCAGTTCATAGACAAAAACAACAAGTTGGATTATGTCTGGGCTACATCGTGGGGAGTATCGACACGACTTATGGGGGCCTTGATAATGTGTCATTCCGATGATAACGGGCTTGTGCTTCCTCCCGCTCTTGCACCTACACAGGTGGTAATAGTACCTATCTATAAGAGTCAGGAACAACTTGCCGAGATAGATGCGAAAGTGGCTCCGCTGGTCGACAGGTTTAAATCGATGGGGATTTCCGTGAAGTATGACAATTCAGACAACAAACGTCCCGGATTCAAATTTGCCGATTATGAGCTGAAAGGTATTCCGGTGCGCCTTGTCATGGGTGGCAGGGATTTGGAAAACAATACTGTGGAAGTAATGCGCAGGGATACGCTTGAGAAAGAGACCATGAGTTTTGACGGAATAGAAGAACATGTGGCTCAGTTGCTCAAAGATATACAGAGCAATATATATGACAAGGCTCTCAAATTCCGTGAGGCGCATACCATAACGGTCGATACTTATGACGAGTTCAAGGAAAGAATAGAGGATGGAGTATTTATTCTGGCCCATTGGGATGGTACGTCTGAAACGGAAGAGAAGATAAAGGAAGAGACTAAGGCTACCATAAGATGCATACCTCTGCATGGTGACAAGACTCCCGGCAAGTGTATGGTGACAGGAAAGCCATCGGCTCAGAGAGTCCTTTTTGCAAGGTCGTATTAAAAAAGTACCCGTTCGCTTTGCTATAAAGGAAATAAATATTACCTTTGCATCGCTAAAAAGAAAAGGCTGGTTCCGTAGCTCAGCTGGATAGAGCAACGCCCTTCTAAGGCGTGGGTCGAGCGTTCGAATCGCTCCGGAATCACAAAAGAGCTAAAGGGATTGTATCATGTGGTGGTGCAGTCCTTTTTCTTTTTTTAATGTATTCAGATTGTGCGGTGTGGGTGTGATATTCGGGAAAAAGAAAGCTGTCCGCAACTTTTACATCGGGACAGCTTGTCTTTATTGCTTTATATGATTTGTTCGCAGGGCTTTATTTTATGCCGAGTTTCTTTGCTATGTGTTTCGGCAGTGCGTCTTTGTGGACTACAATATTCATGGTTTTGTATCTTACGAATGCTTTCGATGCATACCATGTGCCGTTATATTTGCCGGCATCTCCCCATGAGTTTTTCACCAGGTAATATTCTGTGCCGTTCTGGTCTTTGGCTTTTCCGTAGATGAGCATTCCGTGGTCGTCTGTGGTTTCCCAGTTGTCGAATGCTTCCTGACGCATTTCCTGAGTTGCAATTATTTCCGGGCATGGTTTTTCTATGGCTTCGTTGGCTTTCTCCTGTTTGCTGAGTTTGAGCCAGCGTGCCATGTCGGAACCGGGAGCTTCTTTGGTTTCAAGGTCGGGCATTACTGCTATGCCGTTTCTTGTGAATCCTATTTCGCTGACATCGCTTCCCCATGCTATGGTGTATCCTTTGTCGATTGCGTTGTCAAACACTTCCATGAGTTCATCTATGGGGAGGTTGTATGACAGGCTGTTTCTCCAGTTGTCCTGTATTTCTATGGCAAACTGGCTGTAGAACGGATGGTGCGTGTAGGATGTGAGCGATACGTAGTCTTCTGCTTTGAGCCCGAGCTCTTCGGCAAACGATTTCGGTGTGTATTCCTTGCCGTTGTATGTGAATGTTTCGGGCAGTTCTCCGAGATATGCGTCATATACTCCGGCGAGTGCTTCTTTCCATACTCCGGTGATTTTCTGAGGTGCGCCTTTTATCACTCCGTCTACTACCGAACGTGCCACTCTGTCGAGTTCATCGTGATTGTGCTTTTCTTCTCCGTATTTAATGCCCGGCATGGCGTCTTGCGGCACGAGTCCGTATCTGTCCATGCAGTATATCACATCGGCGAAGCTGCCGCCGGGAGAGAAGCTGGCGTCTCCGTGCAGGCGCACAAAGTTCACGCCGCGATCCATCATGGTGTGGTAGACTACGAACATTTCCGAGAGGTCGTATTCGCCTTTGCCTGTCCTGAGGAGTTCGCTTTCCAGGAAGCCCAGCGTGGAGAAGCTCCAGCATGTGCTTGAGCGGTATTGGTCTTTAACCGGTGTGATGGGGCATTCCTTGATTGTGGTGAACACGTAGCCTTCTTCGGCTTTGGTCTCTTTGGAGTCTTGTGCTGCCGCGCTTAAGCTCAGAAGTGCGACTGCGGACAATAATAATCCTTTTTTTGTCATTTTATCAGTTCTTATGTGAATAATTAAAATAGTCTCATTGGTCTTGCAAAGATAGAAGAAAGTGTAGAATAAACAGCTTGTCATGGCTTTTTGTTTTGCAAGAAAGGGGCGGAAGTGTGTTTTTTGCGATGCTTCGCTTTCTTTTTGATATGCAGGCGGCGGGTTTTGCCAAGTGCGCATAGCAAAAAAGAATGCGGCTGATTCGCATCGACCGCATTCCGAGAAAACTAAAAACTAAACTAAATCCTTTATAATTTGCTTTTTCTTTCACATAAAAGAAAATGAAATTATGCTTACTTGCATTTATATGACAAAGGAGCGGACGGAAGGTTTAAACGGATTGGAATTTTTTTTCGTTAAGTCCGTTTTTTTTGTCTGTATGTCTCCTTTCGGGATGTGCGCCATCCCGGGCGAAGATGGCGTACATCCTTGCCCGATACCGAGCCGATCATTGCCGATGATCGAGCCGATCTTTTCCGGGTTATGGCATGACCTTGATTAATAGAAGAATATGTAGGCCACGATTATCGCCGCGACAAGGCCGAACAGGTCGGCTATGAGTCCGCACGGCAGTGCGTGGCGAGTCTTCTTTATTCCCACGCTGCCGAAGTATACGGCGAGTATGTAGAATGTGGTGTCGGTGGCTCCTTGCATGATGCTCACCATGCGTCCCACGAAGCTGTCGGCTCCGTATTGCGTCATGGCATCGACCATCAGTCCTCTTGCGCCGCTTCCGCTCAGAGGTTTCATCAGGGCGGTGGGGAGTGCCGGCACGAAGTCGGTGTTGATGCCGAACAGGGCTACGAAGTGTCCTATGCCGTCGATGATGAAGTCCATCGCTCCCGATGCGCGGAACACGCCTATGCCTACCAGTATGGCGACGAGGTAGGGGATGATTTTTACTGCTGTGGCAAAGCCGTCTTTGGCTCCTGCTATGAATGATTCGTAGACGTTTACTTTCTTGATGGCTGCCACGATGATGAACGAGACTATTATCGCGAACAGGAGTACGTTGGCCACCAGGCCTGACCACATGTTCAGCTCGTCTTTCGACAGGTTGGCCGATGCCAATGCGAGCAGGGCGAATACTGCCATGAAGAATGCCCCTGTGACGATTACCGGTCTTTTCAGCAGGTTTATCTTCTGCTTTATGCATACGGCTATGAGCCCGGCTATGGTAGAACATGATGTGGCTATGAGTATAGGTATGAAAACGTCTGTGGGGTTTTGCGCGCCGAGCGTGGCGCGGTACATCATGATGCTTATGGGGATGAGGGTAAGTCCGGAAGTATTGAGCACCAGAAACATGATCATGGCGTCGGAGGCTTCGTCCTTGTTCTTGTTCAGCTCTTGCAGCTCTTTCATGGCTTTAAGCCCCAGCGGGGTGGCTGCGTTGTCCAGCCCGAGCATGTTGGCCGTAAGGTTCATGAAGATGACTCCCGATGCGGGATGGTTGTCGGGGATGCCGGGAAACAGATGCCTGAACAGCGGTCTCAGTTTGGCGGAGAGGATGTTGACAATGCCTCCGTTTTCTCCTATTTTCATTATGCCGAGCCATAAAGTCAGCACTCCGGTGAGACCGATGCTGAGGTTGAATGCCGTGTTGGCCGATTCAAACGTGGAGTTGACTATGTCGTTGAACACTTCAGTGTCGTTCCAGAATACGAATCTGCATACCGCCGTGACGAATGCTATGATGAAGAATGCTATCCAAATGTAGTTTAATACCATGTCGTTCCCGTGTTTTCTGCAAAAGTAACTAAAAATCGGCAAAGAGACTATAAATGCCGCCTGCGAGTGTCAGCTCTGCCGTGTTTCCTGCCCTGTCCGGTAAAAACAAAGCATAACGAGGACAAAACTTTGTTATATCGTTTTTGCGGAATGCCAAAAAGGTGTATCTTCGCGGCGTATTTATTAAGAATCCTGTCTTGATTGTTTATATTATGAAAACACTGAATCTGATTGTATTTTCAGCAGATAACATTGTAAACGACAAAATAGAGGAAGTACACGAAGCTCTGTTTTCCGTCCTAAGAAAAGAATATGATATAAATCTCGTCTCACACAAGCACATAGAAAAGCTCGATG
>DVIH01000029.1 GCA_018711405.1 Candidatus Avibacteroides excrementipullorum
TGCTTGATGAAGTTGTGGTGACTGCATTGGGCATTACGCGCGAGGCAAAGTCTTTGGGATATTCGGTGCAGAAGGTCGACGGGCTTGACTTGACCGAATCTCATGAGTCGAACTTCATCAATTCTTTGAGCAACAGGATAGCCGGTGTGCAGATTACCAATTCTTCAGGCGGCATCGGAGCTTCTTCGAGCATACAGATTCGCGGTCAGAATTTTGTGGGAGGATACAATTACAATAACTCGCCGTTGTTCGTTGTCGATGGTGTGCCTATCAGCAACAACAATGAGCAGTCTACACGCAGTTTTACAGGACGTCAGGACTTCAACAATCCCAACTTTACATCAGGAGAGGCTGAAGTGGACTATGGTAATGCCGCTGCCGAAATAAATCAGGAAGATATAGAAAGCGTGTCGGTCCTCAAAGGCCCTAACGCCGCTGCCCTTTACGGAGCACGTGCTGCCAACGGTGTAATCCTTATTACCACCAAATCAGGCAAAGGACAGAAAGGCTTCGGTGTGACATTGAGTTCTACCACTTCTTTCGAGACGGCGTTGAGACTCCCGGAATTCCAAAATGAGTTCGGTCAGGGTATTGAAGGCGAGTATGCCTATGTGGACGGCGCCGGAGGCGGTATCAATGATGGTACTGTTTCAAACTGGGGTCCTGCGCTCAACGGTCAGCTGATACCTCAGTTCGACTCTCCGCTCGATGCCAACGGAAACAGGATAGCCACTCCGTTTGTCTCTCATGGAAACCAGCTTGCCGATTTCCTTCAGACCGGTTACAATCTGTCGAATACGGTTACGCTGAGCAACTCTAACGACAAACTCAATTTCAGGTTGACTTATACCAATAATCAGCAGAAAGGCATCGTGCCTAATACCGGAATGCAAAGAAACACCATAGGCCTGTCTTCCGGTTATCAGATTACACCAAAGTTGCGTGCCGATGTCACTATGAACTATGTGCATAGCAACAGTGACAACAGGGCGAGTACAGGTGCCAAAAACACAGACAATATAATGACTATCTTCTTGAAGATGCCTCGTAACGTGAGCCTTGCATCTCTCCGCCAGCAGTGGCGTACGGGCATGACCAACATTGCGCAGAACACTCCGGTAGGCGATGAGACATCGACAGGGATAAACAACCCTTACTTTGTGGTGTACAACAACCTCAACGGCAATGTCCGCGACCGTGTTTACGGTAATGTAAGGCTGAAATATGACATTCTGCCCGGTCTGTCCTTGCAGATTCGTTCCGGTCTTGATTTCTATGCAGACAAGAGGACTATGAGGCATGCGGTTACGTCTCAGTCTTTCTTCAACGGATATTATCAGGAAGATGATATAAATTTCATAGAGACCAACAATGATTTCCTGCTCACATACGAATTGCCTGCCGATTTGGTCAAGAACTTCGGGTTCACAGTGTCTGCCGGAGGCAACCTTATGAATCAGATTTCAAAACGTCTCGGCGCCATTGCTCCTGAGCTGACAATCCCGGGCGTGTATAACCTGACCAATAATGCCAAGCCTATTCTTGCGGGAAATACCTTGACACAAAAAAAGGTAAACAGCCTTTACGCCACTGCGCAGTTCCGTTTCTTCAACGGTCTCTATGTGGATTTGACCGGACGTAACGACTGGTCGAGCGCACTGCCCAAGCAGAACAACTCTTACTTCTATCCTTCCGGTTCTGTCAGCGCCATCCTTACCGATTTGTTCGACATAAGGAGCAGGTATCTCTCATTTGCCAAAGTGCGTGCCAGCTCGTCAATGGTCAGAAGAGACCTTGAGCCTTATCAGACAGCATCCAACTTTGTGATACAGCAGGGATGGGGAGGAAACTCCACTGCTACGGCCAACAATAACTATCCTAACCCTGACATAAGGCCGGAGAAGGTGGTATCTTACGAATTCGGAGCGGATGTGAGATTGTTTGACAACCGATTGGGCATAGACGCTACATATTATAAAAGCATAACGACCGACCTGATCATACCTATCACGCTTAATCCGTCTGCCGGTTATGACACCAAACTTATGAATGTTGGTAAGATGACAAATCAAGGTGTGGAACTCATGGTTAATGTTACTCCGGTCAAGATGAAAGATTTCGTGTGGAATGTAAACTTCAACTTTTCGAAGAACGTCAACAAGGTTCTGGCTCTGGCGGAAGACAAAGGCATCTCGCGTATCAGACAGATTGAGCGTTGGGCTTCTCTCGAGTTGCGAACGGAAAATACCAAAGGAGACGGATCCTATGGTTCGCTTTATGGTGACTACCTCGTATATAAAGACGGACAGTTGCAGCTGAAAAACGGTCTGCCGGTAGAGGAAAACGGAGATTGGGGTTATCTCGGCAACGTGAACCCAGACTGGACCGGTGGACTTGGCACAGAACTGAAGTATAAGAACTGGTCGCTCAGTGCGCTTTTTGGATTCCAGCACGGCGGAGTGGTTTATTCGAGGACTTATATAGAGGGCATGCGCAACGGTTCTTTGAAAGAGACGCTCAAATGGCGTCAGGCTGACGGAGCCGGCATGATAATAGCCGATGGCATAGATGTGGACACGGGCGAGAAAAATGAAGTTGCAGTACCTGTAAGAAACTTCGTGCAGGCATATTATGACAATGATATGATTGCTACTTTCGATGCTTCATACGTGAAATTGCGTGAATTGAAAATCTCATACAGCTTCCCGAAAAGATGGCTCGAAAAGACTCCTTTGAAAAATGTTTCCTTGTCGGCATTCGGACGTAACCTTTTCTTGTGGACCAAAGTGCCTAACATAGATCCGGAGGTAGCTTCCTATGATGGTCAGTTGAAAGGTATAGAAACCATGTCTTTGCCGTCAACGAGATCGATGGGATTCAATATAAATGTAACATTCTGATAAATGCAAAAACAGATTATGAAAAAGAATTTGATATATGTAGCCGGAATGCTTTTCCTGGCAAGCGCGTGCAGCGATTTTGAAGAAATAAACATAAATCCCAACAACCCTTCCACTGTACCGGCCAATCTGTTGCTGCCCACAGTCATAAGCGTTTCAGCTTCTTCCGTGGAGGGCAGCGAACTCGGGGCGGCAGGCCAGTTTGTGCAGCACATGAACTACATAGGCGGGTATAATGAGAGTTTCGGACGGTTCAACATTACCGGAGCATCGTTCAGGGAAGAATGGAACGGCCCGATGAGGAACATAAAAGACGTGAATCAGATAATATCCATAGCTGAAGCCAACAATCAGCCTTGGTATAAAGCCATTGGTCTCATCTGGAAAGTCTACACTCTTTCTCTTATGACCGATGCATACGGCGATATCCCCTATGACGAGGCCGGAAAAGGTGATGTGAACGGACTTGAATTCCCTCATTACCAGTCGCAGGAAGAGGTCTATTCGCTCATGATAGAAGACCTGAAAGAAGCCAACGGCATATTGGCTTCGCTGAGCGGATCGGAAACGGTGGATGATGACATACTTTATAACGGCGATTTGAATAAATGGCGTAAATTTGCAAACTCATTGATGTTGCGAATACTTATGCGCGAGTCCAACAAAATAGATGTAAGTTCTCAGGTGGCCGAGATTTTCAATAACAGCGGAGAGTATCCCCTGTTTCAGTCTTCTGATGACCAGGCCGTGCTGGTGTATAACAATACCTCCGATTTCTATTATTGGTATATCCAGCCGGAAAACAGACCGGATGACGGCTCGGGCGTAACTTTCGGCGACAATTATCGCGTCAGCGAGGCTATGGTCGATTCGCTCGCTGTGAGGAATGACCCGAGACTGCCTGTATATGCGGCTCCCACCAAAAAATCTTTTGACAGAAACAAGGAAAATCCGTCGGAGCCTTTGGAATATCGCGGACAGCCGGCAGGACTTAGCGCATTGCAGCAAAGCAGCATAGACAAAGACGACTATTCGGTGCCGAGCAGCATAATACGTTCCGAGTCGCGCTCATTCCTTATGACATATACCGAGATAATGTTGCTTAAAGCGGAAGCTATAGTCAGAGGCATGATTACGGGAGATGCGGCTGCGGTGTTTGCCGATGCGGTAAGGGCATCGCTTGAGAAATGGCCTGCCATAGCCCAAGACGATATAGATGCATTTATGGCACGTCCCGACATGGTTCTGGCTTCAGATGAAAACACGGCTCTCGCCCAGATCTGGACACAAGCATGGATAGACAGCTATCTCAACGGTTTCGAGGCTTTTGCCAACTGGCGTCGTACAGGC
This sequence comes from Candidatus Avibacteroides excrementipullorum, assembly GCA_018711405.1. Taxonomy (GTDB): domain Bacteria; phylum Bacteroidota; class Bacteroidia; order Bacteroidales; family Bacteroidaceae; genus Avibacteroides; species Avibacteroides excrementipullorum. Next base: position 4,251 of record DVIH01000029.1, read on the forward strand.
TATCCGAAACTTTATGTCAGCGAAACTGTGTCGAGCAACATACCGGTGAGGTACATATATTCCGACAATGAACAGAACAATCCGAATCTTATCTCTTGGACTACTGAACATTATGGACGTATGGTGAATGAAAACGACATGGTATGGTTCCAACCGCAACGATGGAACAACCAGAGATGATATGAATTTCAAACAAACAGATAAAACAACATGAATATGAAAACCGGATTATTATTTTCAGCTTTGCTCCTTGCGGGTTCGTTCGGCGTAACGAACGCGCAAGTGGCAGATGCTTATGCCACAGTGGCTATACATTCCCACAATGATTATGAACACAGCCTGCCCTTGTATGAGGCATATTCGGCTCACAGCAATTCTATCGAGGCCGATATATTTCTGGCAGACGGGCAGCTATGTGTGGCCCATGTCAAAGAAGACGTGAAGCCTGAACGTACTTTGACCGAACTCTACCTGGAGCCTATCAGAAGGCAGATGAAACTCAACGGCGGTTCGCTTTATGGAGACGACACTCAGGTGCAGCTGCTCATCGACCTGAAGACCGACTATAAGACCACCTTGCCGGCGTTGGAGAAAGTCTTGAAGAAATATAGAGACTGTTTTGACCCCTCTGTCAACAAAAATGCCGTAAGGATAGTGATAAGCGGACACAGGCCTGCTCCTGCCGACTTTGGCAAATATGACAGTATGTTGCTTTTCGATGGAGACCTCACTACTGACTATAGCGGTGAAAACGGAGCACGTGTGCCTATGGTCAGCGTGCCTTTCTTCAAACTCTCCGTATGGAACGGACTGGGACGCATGGTCGAAGACGAATATGCAAAAGTGAAAGATGTCATAGACCGTGTGCATGCAGCTGGCAAGAAAGTCAGATTTTGGGGATGTCCCGATACCAAGACGGCGTGGAACACCTTTATGAATATGGGTGTGGACTATCTCAATACCGACAATCCCGGAGATCTGAGGGAATTCCTCGAACTGTATCCCAAGAACAATTACTCTACGGAAGGCAAATTCCATGAAATCTATCGTCCGACTTACGAGCCGGACCGTTCCGATGATGCACCCCGCAATGTCATAGTGCTTATCTCAGACGGGGGAGCGGGGCAGGCTCAGATGTGGTCGGCCGCGACTGCAAACGGAGGAAATCTCAACCTGTTGCAGATGAAGACCATCGGTCTGATAAAGAACAATCCTACCAATGACTATACCACCGATTCCGCTGCTTCAGGCACAGCTCTTGCCACAGGGCGCAAGACCAGAAACCGCAGGATAGGCACGGACGAACTGGGCAATCGCATAGACAACATTACCGAAGTCCTTTCGGGCAGAGGATACAGCACGGGCATAGTGAGCAACGACAATATCACCGGAGCCACTCCTTCGGCCTATTATGCCCATCAGCCGGAAAGGGACATGAGCGATGAGATTGCAAAAGACCTTCTCAATACCCCTGCTTCCATCGTGATAGGCGGAGCGGTCAAGACTTTCGCTGAGCAAGACAGCCTGCTCGTAAGGCAGTTGCGCGACAAGGGAGTGGCTTTTGTCAACGGCGTGGAGGCTTTGAGTGCCGTGCCCGGCGGGCAGCGTGTGGTTTGCGTGGCGCAAGACGACTACAAGAACGACAGGCGGGTGATAGAGGAAGCATTCGATGAGGTCATCGGCAGGTTGTCGGAAAACGAGAAGGGTTTTTTCGTAATGTTTGAAGGAGCAAAAGTGGACAAAGGCGGACATGCCAACGATGTCAAGACGGTAATAGATGAATATCTGTCGTTCGACCGCATGGTGGGCAAGGCGCTTGAGTTTGCAGACAAGGATAAAAACACTCTTGTGATCGTTCTTTCCGACCACGAGACCGGAGGCATGACCATCATCAACGGCGATTATGCCACAGGTGCCGTGACTTCCAGTTTCTCCACTCCCGACCATACGGGCATCCCGGTATTGCTGTATGCTTACGGTCCCGGTTCCCGGTTGTTTGCAGGGTTTGCGGAAAACACAAGCATATTTGAGAAGATCACATCTCTTTTGAAATAAGAACGCCTATTAATTCATGTTTGTTTGGCGGCCGGCGGAAGTCCATGCGGACGAATGCCGGCTGCTTTTATATGGTCTGTCGGCGGCGACCGGCATGTGCGCTGCGTGCAGTCAGAATTCCGGCTCTTTGCTGAATGACAATCTTTGTCCGCTGACGGGGTGCGTGAACTCTATGCTCGTGGCGTGCAGGCAGAGGCGTGTGCCTTTCGTGCCGTACAGACGGTCGCCTGATATCGGGGCGTTTAGCCCGTCGGGATGTGCGGAGTGCACTCGCAGCTGATGTGTCCTGCCGGTGAGCGGAGACAGCGATATGACGGTTTTCCCGTCTCCTTTCCTCAGTACCCGGAATGTCGTTACAGCCCGTTTGCCGTGCGTGTGGTCTACTTTCTGGCGGGGACGGTCTTCATAGTCGGGCGACAGCGGCAGCGATATGGTCCCGGAGTTTTCCTCGATTTCGCCATCGAGCATTGCCGTATATGTCTTTTTCACTTCTCTTGTCTCAAACTGCTGTTGCAGTGCCTTGTGGACTTCTTTTGTCTTGGCTATGACCATGAGGCCCGATGTGTCCATGTCGAGCCTGTGCACCATGATGGGGCCTGTGGCATCGGGGTATCTTTTTTTCATTTGTGCGTAGACCGATGTGCCGCCGTCCTTGCCCGGCACGGAGAGCATGCCGTGAGGTTTGTTTATGACTGCCAGCCATTCGTCATCATAGATTATGTCTGTCTCTTCTATGGTCTTTTCTTCAGGCGGCTGTACATGCACTTTCAGGCCTTGCAGCATGAAACCGAGTATGGGGAAGCATTTGCTGCGGCATGCAGGATAGTATTGCTTCTGTCTCCTGATTTCCCCTGCCGGAGACTGTCCCAGCCAGAACTCGGCCATAGCCAGGGGCTTCAGCCCGTGCAGGAAGGCATATTGCAGCAGTTTCGGGGCTGCGCATTCTCCTGCTCCGGCGGGCGGGGTGTGCCTGTCTGTCTGTGCGAATATCTCGCACAGGTCTTTCCGCTCGCCGTTGGCATTCTGCACTACGAATTGGCTGAACAGCCATTGTTGCAGTGCGGCCGACCTTTGCCTGCGTTCTTTTTTCAGAGCGTCCGTTGCGGAGTCGATGTCGTTCAGCTGTTGCTGTAACTGCCCAATGTGTTCATCGAGTTTCCTTTCCGTCCTTTTGCATTCCGCTTTCAGGAACCTGCTTTCTTCTATGAGCCTTTGTTCTTCTTCGGGAGTGATGCCGCCTTTCCGCTTCTCGTCGCGTGCGGATTTTGCCTGTTTCAGGCGCAGTTTCCATGTCGCCAGCGTCTCGTCTTTCTCACGCAAAGCTTTTTCCAGACAGTCTCTTATGTCTTTGGCATGAGAGGAAGACTCCATGTCGTTTATCTTGCGGTTAATGTCGGAAATTAGTTTTTCCTCTTTCTTGAAATACCCGTCGGGCGTGAGTAGGTCATAGATGGGCGGTACGAAATAAGGGTGGTTGTTGCTGCCGGCCAAATTGCCGGAGAATGCTGCCAGAAAACCTATTATCTCCGGCACTTGCCTTTTTACGACAAGTACTCCGAACATTTTCCCTTTGCCGGTCTCTTCACTCAAGTCCTGCCTTGACGCGAGATATTCGCAGACCTGTTTTGCGGCCATGCGGCACAGCGGGTGCGGCGTGTAGTCGAAAGGGTCGTTGAATACATCGGGCAGCGGTATGCCTGAGATGTCTTCATCGAAAAGGTGCATTCTGTCGTTTTTTCTCATGGGGCGGATGTTGTTTCCTGCAAAAATATGAAAAAACATGCTGTTATCTGCGGGTGTGCCGGCATATATGTTTTGCCCTTTTCGGCATCGGCTCGGTCTTTGCCCGGGATCGAGCCGATCATGACCGGAGATGGCGTATATCCCGGGCAAAGACCGAGCCGATGCCCGGAGGGGCGTTTTTACGGGTTTGCGGAAAGAAAGGCGGATAAGTGTCTCATGATACCTACATGTTATCAGATACTGGCTGCATTATACCTATCTGTGAGTATGATAACCTTTCTTAACAGCCTGTAATTTTGCACCTGTAAATCTTTAAAAAAAGTATAAATGAAAGGAAAAGTGTTTTTGATGTCCCTTTGTCTTGCATCGTGCATGAGTTTCGCGGAGGCGGGCAACGGGTTGGATAACGGTGACGGGCTTGCCGAAGATGCGGCGAAAGAAGAAGTCGTTTCTGCCGGGAAAAAATCGAGATTCACCATAGGCGGATACGGTGAAGCCGTGATGACGAGAAACTTTTATAGTGACAACTGGAAACGCTATACCGATGCGTCCAAGTACAAAGATGCCAAAGGGCACGGGCAGTTCGACCTGCCTCATGTGGTGGTGATGATGGGCTACGATTTCGGCAAAGGCTGGTCTATGGGCATGGAGATAGAGTTCGAACACGGCGGCACGGAAAGCGCGATAGAAATAGAAGAGGAGGAAACGGGCGAATACGAGTCGGAAGTGGAACGCGGCGGCGAGGTGGCTCTGGAGCAGTTCTGGTTGCAGAAATCGTTCAGCAAGGCGGCCAATCTGCGTCTGGGACACATCATAGTGCCTGTGGGGCTGACCAACAGCAATCATCTGCCCACCGAATTTTTCGGAGTTTACCGTCCGGAAGGCGAGAATACCATAATACCGTGCACATGGCACGAGACCGGTATCAGCTTTTGGGGACAGGCTGGAGACTGGAGATACGAGGTCATGTTTGTGGCAGGTCTCGATGCCGACCGTTTCAGCAACAAGAACTGGATACAGGGCGGGGCAGGCACTCCATACGAATTCAAGATAGCCAATGCCTATGCCGGAGCAGCACGCATAGACAACTATTCGGTGAAAGGTCTGCGCATAGGTCTCAGCGGATATGCGGGCAACAGTGCCGTCAACTCGCTCAAGTCGGTGAACTTCGACGGACTGCACGGCACGGTGGGGCTGGCGTCTGTGGATTTCGACTATGATGACCACAACTGGATAGCGCGTGGCTGTTTCCTCTACGGACATCTGACCAACTCCGGAGAGATTTCGGAGGTGAACCGCGCACTGAAAGGCTATGACGTGTCGCCCGGCACGAACATAGGCTCGGATGCCATGAGCGTGGGCGTGGAGGCCGGATATGACATCTTCTCGCAGATAGGAAAACTGAGAGACAAAGGACAAAGGTTTTACCTGTTCGGCAGATACGACTATTACGACCCCATGTATAAGATGGGCAAGAACAGCAAAGGCGTGCAGCTCCTGGATGAGGAGCAGTGGGGCAGACAGCGTGTGGCGGTAGGCATCAATTATTATCCCATAAAAAATGTCGTCATAAAAGGGGAGTATTCATACCGGATATTCAAGAGCCGCTACAACAACGAGCCGAGCCTATCTTTGGGTGTGGCTTATTCGGGATTTTTTCTGTAACAGACAAATACAATAAATATAATTATTAACAACAAAAAAACAGACATAAGATGAAAAGTAACGTAAGAAAAACAGTTTTGATGGCATCAGTCTTCACCTTTGCCTTCGGTTTTTACTCTTGTAGCGATGACAACGGCGGCGGTAATGACGGCGGAAACAGCGGCGAGACATCGCAGGAACTGGTGGACATTCTCGGCCAATATGTCAACAGTACGGTGATTCCCACTTACCGGCATCTGGCCGATGCTTCGATAGCGTTGGATGATGCCTGCGGGGCATTGTATGAAAAGAAACTATCAGGCACGGCGACCAATGCCGATGTGGAGAAAATCTGCGATGCCTGGCTCGATGCAAGGCAATACTGGGAGTACAGCGAGGCTTTCCTGCTCGGCCCGGCCACGATAAAGGGCATAGACCCGCACATCGATTCATGGCCGCTCGACAAGACCGCTCTCGACAAGATGCTGGCTACAGCTTCCATCATGGAAGACATGAATGCCGACTACATCACTTCCAATTACGGTTCTGGAGGTCTGTGCGGATTCCATGCATTGGAGTATGCCGTGTTTGAAGGCGGAACGCATAAGGATGTGAGCCTCATATCGGAAAATCTTGCCAAGTATGTTTATGCGGTGTCGGGCGACTTGAAACTGCAATGCATCCTGCTTGAGGCTGCATGGGCTGGCAACAGCAATGTGACTCAGGAAAAGCAGGATTTCCTGGCCGAAAAAGAAGCTACGCCGGAAGCTGACATAGACAACTATGGCAACCACTTTATCAATGCCGGTCAGGCAGGAAGCCGTTACAGGACGCAGATGGAGGCCATAGTCGATGCGGTAAAAGCCGACAAGGGATGCTACGGCATAGCCAATGAGGTGGGCGACACCAAAATATCGGATCCGGTGTCTTCAGGCAATGTGCTCGATGTGGAGTCGTGGTACAGTTATAACTCCAAAAAAGACTTCCAGGACAACATCAGGGGTATAGAGAATGTAATCATGGGCGGTATGGCCGACATGAGAGACGAAGGCAAATCCATCTATGCTTATTTGAAATCGAAAAATCCCACACTTGCCGATGAATTGAAAGCTGCCATAGAAGATTGCATCGGAGAAGATGGCACTACCGGACTCGGCACTATAGTCTATCCGTTCCGTGACAATCTGGAGCGCGAGAAAAATGAAGTCGCTATCAAGTCGTGCCAGGACTTGAGAGACAAGTTGGCTGAAGTGGCTACTTATTTGCAGGAAAATTGATAAGTCTCATGTAGTATCAGAAAATTATAAATGTTATGAAAAGGTTTTCTTATTATTTGATATCTTTCTCGCTGGTTTGCTTCATGGCAAGTTGCAGCGATGATGAAGGCCCTGATGCCGGTGGCACCGGTTCCACCGGTACGGGGACGGGAGAACTGTCTGAAGAGTGGTATGCCGGAGGCAAGCTCGGCACTGCTTTCAACTCCACATCGAGCGCATACGAGCAGTCCACTCCGGTAGTCGATGCAGACCCTGAAATGGCGGCATCTTTCCTCAGAGGAGAGACGTTTTTTGAAGATGTGTTCATTCAGGGTTCAGAACCTGGCGCGGAACGCACCGGACTTGGCCCTTTGTGGATAAGAAACAGCTGCATAGCATGTCATCCCGGTTACGGACACGGCAAAAGGGTGAACAGATATAAGGCAAGCGATTTCGGCAACGGTTATCTGCTGGTCATCTATGACACGAGAAACGATGCCTATCTGTCTTCTCTGACTGGTATGCCTCAGACGCAGGCAGTAGCTCCGTTCAAAGCTCCGCTTGACGAAGACCAGATTCAGATAAACTGGCTGGAATATACAGATGAGTGGGGCAACAGGTTTGAAGACGGCGAATCATACAGTCTCATCTATCCTGAGGTGGTGATTCCGGAATCTGCATATTATGTCCCGTTGGAATCGGGTAATGAACTGATAGACTATGCCTTTGTGGGCGTGAAACTGGAATCGACCATAGGCATATACGGCACCGGACTGCTCGATGCCATTCCCGATGACAGCCTTAAAGCCGAATATGCAAGGCAGGAGGCGGCAGGAGTGGACATCAATCCGGCTTTCTTCAAAAACGGCGAATGGGTGAAACAGTATGCCAATGCCGTGCAGGGTAACGGCAAGCAGGAACATCCCTTCCGGTTTACTTATGCTTTGAGCAGGGGACCGCTGATGGATGCAGCCGGTACCAATGCGATATGGAACATAACCAATGTGACACGTTCCGACCGCAGATACCATTACATGACTGCGGCTTACGCGAAAAAAGCTTCCGCCGATCCTGACGTACAGGCCAAATTCTATGAATATTTCCCCGAATGGAACAAGACGGGGGATGTGGAGCAGGATATATACGACTATCTGATGAATCAGGAGCTTCCGGTGGAAATGGACGATCAGGATTACATAGATTTTGCCGTTTGGCACAGAGGCCTGGCAGTGCCGGCGGCAAGAAATCTGGACGACCCGGTGGTGCAGCAAGGGCATAAACTCTTCAGGCAGATAGGTTGTGCCACCTGTCACCGTCCGTCATGGACCACAGGCGATGATAATTTCACCGATCCTAATTTGTTCTTCTCGGATGGCGACAGCCGGTTGCCGCGGTATCCCCATCAGAAGATATGGCCGTATAGCGACTTGATACAACACAGGTTGCACATGGTCAATGATATTCGCACGGGCTGGTGTCGCACGACTCCGCTTTGGGGCAGGGGACTGTCTCCTCTCTGTGCCGGACATGAAGACCGTCTGCATGACTGCCGTGCGCGCAATGTCATAGAGGCTATCATGTGGCACGGAAATAAAGAGAGCGATGCCCGCAAGAGCGTGGAGCAGTTCAGGAAACTGTCTCGCGATGAGCGGAACGCCATAGTTGAATTCATTAACTCGATCTGATAAATCAATTTTGTTTTTACTTGTCATTCTAAAGGAATGAGTATTGAAAGAGGAATGCTGATGCGTGAGCATCGGCATTTCACTTGAAGAATGGCAGGTAAGATTATTTTTAACGGGACAAGTAAAAACATGAAAGTATTGAAGAATATTTGTTTGGCACTGGTTTGCCTGATAATCCTTGTCATGGTGTCGGCAACTGTCGTGGAGAAATACAGAGGTGGAGATTTTGTCAGGGAATACGTTTACGGCTCCATTCCCTTTGTGGGTCTGTGGGGAGTTTTGGCCGTCTGCTCTACCTTATATATACTGTCGAGACGCTTGTACAGGCGGCTGTCCGCTTTTATGATACACATCTCTTTTCTGCTCATTCTTGCAGGCGCTCTTGTCACACATTGTTTTGGCAGGCAAGGCACGTTGTATTTGCGCTTGGACGAGGCTGCCGCGTCTCAGCTTGTCATCGATGAAGGCAGGGAGGAAACATTGCCTTTTAATGTATCTCTTACTGACTTTAAAATAGAGTACTATGCCGGCACACATGCTCCTATGGATTTTGTCAGCCGCATAAAGATTGCCGGCAGAGATGGTGAGACGTGCGGAATTGTCTCGATGAACAGGATATTCAAGTATGACAATTACAGGTTTTACCAGTCTTTCTATGATGAAGACGGCAAAGGGGTAACGCTCTCGGTGTCATACGATCCTTATGGCATAGGGGTGACGTATGCAGGCTATGCCATGTTGTTTGTTTCGATGCTGTCATTTCTCTTTTTCAGGAGATGCGGCGGGGGAGTGCGTAGAGCTGCGGCGTTTTCCATCTTGCTGGTCATCTCAGCTTTTGGATATGGTCAGGAACTTAAAGCATCGCCTAAGGTTCTTCCGGTTGAGGTGGCGGAAAAGTTCGGCGAGTTATACGTTTATCACAATGATCGCGTATGCCCGTTTGCGACATTGGCAAAGGAGTTTACAGTGAAGATATACGGCAAAAGCAGTTATGAAGGATTCACTCCCGAACAGGTGCTGACCGGATGGATGTTCTATTACTCCGACTGGAAGAAAGAACCGTTCATAAAGATAAAAGACAGACGTGCCGCAAGGCTCTTGGGGATAAAGGACAAATATGCCTGTCTTGACGATTTCATGAGTGAAATCAATGAATATAAATTGGAAAAAGCGTTGCGGGAAAGTTCCGGTGTTGAACGTAAAGGGCTGCGCGAAGCCGATGAAAAGTTCAACATCGTGATTATGGCTTGCAACGGAAGTCTTGTGAAACTCTTCCCTTACACGGAACACAACGAGACGCGGTGGTTTTCGCAGGTCGATGAACTTCCGTCTGATATGCCTCACGGGCAATGGCTGTTTGTGCGCCGCTCCATGAATTATGTCAACGAACTGATTGTCGGAAAGGATTTCGGCGGAGCGGTCTCCGTATTGGATAAGCTCAGAGATTATCAGGTCAAGGAAGCCGGCCGTAATCTGCCTGACGGTTTCAGGTTTAAGGCAGAGATGCTGTACAACCGTCTGGAGCAGACCAAGACAGTCGGCATCGTTTTTGTCGCGGCAGGGTTGTTTTGTTTTGCACTTATGATTAGGAGCGTGGTGGAGCAAAGAGACATGACAGCGGCAGTCAGAATCTTGTTTGGCATATTGGTCCTGTCGGGTGCTCTCTATCTTACTCTTCAGATGGTCCTGAGATGGTGCGTGAGCGGGCATGTGCCTTTATCCAACGGATTCGAGACAATGCAGTTCATGGCCTGGAGCGTGTTTGTCATTACTTTGTTGTTGCAACGGCGTTCGCCTATGTTGCTTCCTTTCGGCATAATCATAGGCGGGCTGTCACTGCTTGTGTCTATGTTCGGCGAGTCAAACCCGCAGATAACTCCGCTCATGCCGGTGCTGTCTTCTCCTTTGCTGAGTATTCATGTCGTATTGGTCATGGTGGCATATTCGCTTTTCGCATTCATGCTGATGAACGGGGTGGCTGCCCTGACATTGCGCTTTATGTCGCGTGGCAGATATGACAGACAGATAGAAGGCCTGCGGCAGATGAGTATGCAGATGCTCTATCCTGCATTGTTCTGTCTCACCGGAGGCATTTTTATAGGTGCGGTGTGGGCCAATGTCTCTTGGGGCAGGTACTGGGGATGGGATCCGAAAGAAGTCTGGGCCTTGATAACCATGATGATTTACGCTTTTCCCTTGCATGCGGAGACTTTCCCCCGTTTCAGGAAAGCCATGTTCTTTCATACATTCAGCATCCTGGCTTTTCTGAGCGTGCTGATAACGTATTTCGGTGTCAATTTCCTGCTTGCGGGGATGCACAGTTATGCGGTGTAAACGGAAATAGCAAAAAGTAGGTATTTCGTAATTTGAGATGACTTAATATATTTGCAATGGAAAATAAAAAAGACAATCAGAACGTAATGTACAAATTAGGGATATATCATTCTGACGATAAGATGAGCGACCTCGTGTGCGAGAACTACCAGACGCTGTTTGTGTTGTCTCGCTTCAACATATCGCTTGGCTTCGGCGAAAAGAGCATAGCGGAGGTTTGCGAAGACAATGGTGTGGATACCAATACTTTCCTTGCAGTGGTGAATACCATTCTCGATCCGGATGATGTCGGTAGCGATGTCGTGGCCGGTATCTCTCCCGATGCATTCTTGAAGTATCTGCACAGTTCCCATGAATACTTTCTGGATTTCAAGTTCCCTACTATACGCAAGGAACTGATAGAGGCTCTCGATTGCAGCGAGACTGAGATAACGTTTGCCGTAATGAAATTTTTTGATGAATATGCTCAGGAGGTGAGGAAGCACATGATGTATGAGGAAAACAACGTGTTCCCTTATGTGAGAAGGCTTATCAGCGGGGAAAGACCTACGGATTATTCCATAGAGATATTCAGGAAACATCACGATTCGGTGGAGGCAAAGCTGACCGAGTTCAAGAATATTCTTATAAAATATTATCCGGCCAAAAACAGTAATCCGTTGAACAATACTTTGTTTGACATATTTACGTGCGAGTCGGATCTGGCGCAGCACAATTATGTGGAAAACACATTGTTTGTACCGTTGGTGAAAAGGATGGAGGCAGATGAATAGGAATGTGAAAATAGCCATAGCGGAGCCTTCGCTCATCATAAGGAGCGGGATAGTCTCCGTGCTCAGGCGGTTGCCCTCTCTCAATCTTATGGCCATAGAGATTGCCGATGTGGGCACTTTGTGCGATGCGGTAGTCAGAAACAAGCCCGACATAGTCATTGCCAATCCGGCTGCCCCGCAGATGATGCAGCCGGCTGATGTGAGGGCGGCTACCGGATGCGACAGCATCAGGTTTGTGGCATTGCTCAATACGCTCAACGAATCCCGGGTGATGCAGGCCTACGATGAGGCCATCTCCATTTACGATTCGGCGGACCAGATTTCGCAGAAGCTGAAAAAACTGATAGACGATGAGCAGGACAAGTTGCAGCAGGAGCAGTTGAGCGCACGCGAGAAAGACATATTGATAGGTGTGGTGAAAGGCTGGACCAACAAGCAGATAGCCGAGAAACTTTTCATATCAGTCCATACGGTCATCACCCACAGGCGCAACATTGCCGCCAAGTTGCAGATTCACTCCACTGCCGGACTGACGGTCTATGCCATAGTCAACAAGCTGGTGGAACTGAACGAGATAAAAGACAGCATATACGGAGAGAAAGATACTAATACTGCATAAATAAACCATAGTTACTTAAATTTTGTTTGTAAGATATTGATAAAGTCCATGTGAATGGGCTTTATTGGTTTTAAATGATGCTGTGTGTTCAGCCTCTTTTCATCCTTAAGATGGGAAACGGGTTGCCTTGATCGTCCAGCGCGTCACGGCGGAAAGCCGTGAACCCCATTTTCCGGTAAAACCCCGCTGCTTGCGTGTTTTGTTCGTTCACATCCACAAAGATTGCGTCATATTCAGCAAAAGCCTTTTCCGCCAATTGCCTGCCGTAGCCTTGTCCGAAGTGTCCGGGTGCGAGGAACAGCATTTCTATTTTGCGCAGCTCTATACCCATGAAGCCTATCGGTTCTCCTGCTTCAGAGATGACAACCAGCGTTTCAACGGCTTGCAATGCTTCCTTTGCATAGGGCTCGAGGCGGCAGATGTCCTTTTCGCTAAGGAAGTGGTGGCTGGCGCGTACCGAGTCTTTCCATACTTTTGTAAGGCTCTCGATGATAGAGGTGTCCCTGTCTTTTTTCCTGATTTCTGTAATGTATGTCATGGCTTTCTGTAGGTTAAAAGGATTGCTCCAGATAAGAAACTCTGTTGTTTGTCCGCTATCCATTCGTATGCGGAACTGTTTTCAGAAAACAGGCGGATGCCCGTACCTAGCAATATGGGAAAAACGCAAATCTGCATTTCATCTATCAGCCTTTCTTCGAGAAGCTGCGCTGTAAGTTGCCCACCTCCTACCAGCCAAATGTCTTTGCCAGTGCCGGCTTTCAGTTGTTTGATAAAGGAAATGGCATTGTCGGATATGATCGATATACAGTCGTTTGTGCCTTGTTGCTCCCGGTGTGAAATGACGTATGATGTCTTGTCGGGATAAGGCCATTCGCATCCGAATCCGAGAATGGCGCGGTAGGTGTTTCCTCCCATCAGCACCGTGTCTATGGATTCATAGAGAGCCGTATATCCGTAATCTTCGGTATTGTTCCGGTATTTGTCGAGCCATTCCACGCCTCCATCCCTTGAGGCTATATATCCGTCAAGGGTCATGGCGATGTATAGTCTTATTTTTCTCATGTATGGTTATGAAGTTTTCGCAAAAGTATCTATAATGTCCGGATTTTCCTAACTTTGTCAAGCCTGTGGCTGTTGCCGCAGCTGTCGGGTTGTAATAATAAGTTGTAGTTATGATACATTGCATTAAGAATATCCTTGTACAAGTCAGATACCTTGTTGTTCTGTCGGGTCTTTTTATGTCAGTGCTGTTTGTTCGTGCCGATGAGGGCATGTGGCCTGTGTGGCAGTTGCAGGACGGAGTATTCAAGGCTATGAAGAAAGCCGGTCTCAGGCTGGGGGCCGGAGAGCTTTACGGCTCGGAACAGTCGCTTGCCAGGTGCGTGGTCTCTTTCGGCGGATTCTGTACGGGCGTGGTAGTCTCGGCCGACGGACTTGTGCTGACCAACCACCATTGCGGTTTTGACTTTGTGCAAAAGGTCTCTTCCGCGGAGCACGACTTTATTGCAAACGGTTTTTATGCAGCAGAGAGAGGCGATGAATTGCCTTGCGAGGGGCTGTATGTCAGTTACCTGTTGCATACGTCAGATGTCACGGAACGTGTGCTTTCGGGGCTTTCGCCGGGCATGGCCGACAGCCGCAGGGCAGAAGTGACCGACTCCATCGTCATGCGCATAGAGGAGGAGGCTTGCAAAGGCGCGGGGCTTAGAGGCGTAGTGGGCAGATATTATGGTGACAGCCGGTTTGTGCTGTCTGTATATCGGGATTTTGACGATGTAAGGCTGGTCTATGCCCCTCCGCTTTCGATAGGCAAGTTCGGCAGGGAGAGAGACAACTGGATGTGGCCGCGCCATACGGGCGATTTCGCTGTGTTCCGCATTTATGCCGATGCTGACAACAATCCGGCTTTCCATGACGCGGGCAACCGGCCGTACCGCACTCCGTGCCATGCGGAAATATCGGAACGTGGATATGAAGAGGGTGATTTCTGCATGACTGTGGGCTTTCCCGGCACGACCGAAAGGTACATATCGTCTTGGGGAGTGGAAGAAATCATGGAGTGCAGGAATGAGCCGAGAGTGAAGATACGTTCGCTGAAACTGGCTCTGTGGCGCAAGGCTATGACGGAAGACGAGGGCATAGGCCTGAAATATGCCTCCAAATATGCGCAGTCGGCCAATTATCTGAAGAACAGCGAGGGGATGAACCTGGCATTGTCCTCATCGGGCATCGTGGAGCGGAAACGCGGGGAAGAGCAGCAGGTAGCAGCCTGGATAGCCGGGCAGGACGATGCGGTGAGGGCCGAATATCTGCAAATATTCAATGACCTCCGTCTCGGCTATGAGAACAAAAGGCGTGCTGAGAGAGCTTTGACCACTATCAACGAATCGTTTTTCATGGGAGCGGACGTGCTGAAAGCGGCTTTCGTACTGATGAACATGATAGCCGATGACAGTCTCTCGGTGGCCAAAACGCGCAGTGAGCTGGAGACGCTGTATAAGGACACCGACATGGGGCTTGACAGGCGACTGATGGCCGCCATGTTGGAAAACTATCGGGACGATGCAGGCGACAGCGGCCCGATGATGCCTTTTTATGACGACATCGACAGCCGTTTTGCAGGCAATACAGACCGGTATGTGGAGTGGCTCTATGCAAACAGCGTGTTGTCTGACGCGGCTAAGGCTGTCGCTTTGCCCGATGATGAGACCTTTTCCATATTCGACGACCCTATGGGGGCTGTCGCGCTCGATGTGCTCGCTGCCTATATGGACGTCTCCGTATCCATTGCCGACAGGCGCAGGGCGGTGGCCGATGCGGAAAGCCGCTATCTCGCCGTGAGGAGAAAGATGTATGAGGACAGGCTTTTTTATCCCGATGCCGATTCGTCCATGAGGGTCAGTTTCGGTACCGTCAGAGGCTATCGTCCTTATGACGGGGCGTGGCATGAGTGTTTTACCACAGTGCCGGGCATACTTGAGAAGTACAGGAAAAACACGGGTGACGGCAGTTATGCATTGCAGAAGCCGTTGGCCGATTTGCTTGCCGCAGGCGATTACGGCGGATATGCCGGCGCGGACGGCGAAATGAGAGTGTGCTTTCTCACCGACAATGACATAACGGGCGGCAATTCGGGCAGTCCCATGTTCAATGCGCGCGGGCAACTCATTGGGCTGGCGTTCGACAGCAACTGGGAGGGGCTTGCCGGCAATGTCTGCTATGAACCCGACAAGCAGAGGTGCATAGGAGTGGACATCCGCTACATATTATATATAATAGACAGATTCAGCCATGCCGGTGCGCTGCTGGAAGAACTGTGCGGCGGAAAGTGAGGATACGGATAGGTAGAAACGGGTTTTCGACACTCAGAAAAAGATGTGCGCCATCTTCACCGAAGATGGCGTATATCTTTGCCCGACACCGAGCCGATCCCGGGCGAAGATGGCGCACATCCCGGCCGGCGGCAAAAGACCACGCTGCAAGGGCGGCAAACGGTGCAAAATAAAAATTGGAGGAATAATTTGTAAAACTGAACATAACTCTCTATATTTGTGCCATGTAAAAACTAAGAAGAGCATGTCGGTAAATAAAGTCATATTGATAGGCAACGTGGGCAAAGACCCTGATGTGAGATACGTGGATGCCAACGTGGCGGTCGCCACATTTACACTGGCCACCACAGAGCGCGGATACACCCTTGCCAATGGCACTAAGGTGCCTGACAAGACCGAGTGGCACAACATAGTGCTGTGGAGGGGGCTTGCCGAAGTGTGCGAGAAATATGTCCATAAAGGCGACAGGCTTTATATAGAGGGGAAAATCAGGACACGTTCGTATGACGACCAGAAAGGAGTGAGGAGATATATCACGGAAATCTATGCCGACAACATGGAAATGCTGTCAGCACCGAGACAAAACGCTCAGCCTGCGGCAGCTGCTCCGGCACAGACGCACGATGCTCCGGCTTCAACTGCCGACGACGGTTCCGATCTGCCCTTTTAGTCTTTGCAGCAGTATTAACTAAAACACTTTATTTTGGACTCAGACTATTTTCAATGTAGCTTAGGCAGCATTTCTTCAACTTGGGCGACGCCGGTGTCTTTGGGCGCGCTGTTCGTATTTCTCGTAGTAATAATATTGTTGGCAGTATCGGGTTTCCTCTCCATGAGCGGCAAGGCTTTCGCGTCTTTGCATCAAAGGGGCATTGACCGGTTTTTGCCGGGCGGTTCGGGCAAGGACGATAAGAAAATCAAGGCATTGCTTGACGACAGGGACAAACTGCTCGTCACTCTGTCTTTTGCGAAAAACATTGTCAACATGGCCATAGTGCTGTTTTCTTTCATTTTCCTGATATTTACCGGCGTGTTCGACTACTTGTCAGGTTTCGGCTTCATAGTCATATTATTTGTATTGGGATGCCTGCTGTCGTTGTTCGGCGAGGTGGTGCCGAGAGTGGCTTTGTGCAACCCTTTGGATTTTGCGGGCAAGTATGCGTCTGCGATATTGTTTCTCGAGAAAGTGCTCTATCCGTTTACCTTCATCTTTATAAAGATAGCCCGTTGGACACGCCGGAGAGCGGAAAAGAAAAAAGCGGAATCCGATTCCGACAGGGCGGATGTGGAAAATAAAGATGACAAGCCCAATGAGGAAAAGATAATGAAGGGCGTGATACGTTTCGGCGAGGAGGATGCCAAAGATGTGATGACACCCCGACTGGACATTTCGGGCATCGACATCAATACTCCTTATAAGAAAGTCATATCGGCCATAGTCGACAACGGCTATTCGCGGATACCCATATATGAAGATTCCCTCGATGACATAAAAGGCGTGTTGTACATAAGAGACCTGTTCCCCTACATCGACAGTGACAACGAAGATGACTTCAACTGGCAACAGGTGATCCGCCCTCCGTATTTCGTGCCCGAAACGAAGAAGATAAACGACCTGTTGAAGGATTTCCAGAAAGACAAGGTGCATATAGCCATCGTCGTTGACGAGTTTGGCGGCACTTCTGGACTTATAACTATGGAAGACATACTGGAAGAAATAGTCGGCGAGATCAGAGACGAATATGATGACGACGAGAAAGAGTTTGTCCAGACGGATGACCATACATATATATTTGAAGGCAAGACCCTGATTTCCGACTTCTGCAAGATACTCAATCTGGAGAATGACGAATTTGAAGACATTGCCGGAGATTCCGATACGCTTGCCGGACTTCTGCTTGAGGTGAAAGGCGACTTTCCCGCGCTGCATGAACATATCGAGATAGGAAGATATGATTTTGAGATATTGCAGACCGAGAGAAGACGCATATCGAGGATAAAACTCATAATAAAACAGGATGACAATGAAGAAAAAAGTGAGGATAAGGATTAAGCGTTATTCGCTTGTCGTGATAATGGTTGCCCTGTATTCTGCTCTGTGCTTCATGTCATGCGACAATGAGCGTCTGCCGCAGGCTTCATACGTGCGTGTGAATGATTCTTTGCCGTTTTCTTTCGAGATGTCCGACCGGGCTTCTTTCAATTATTATTATCGCGACAGCAATACGGTGTTTTGCAATATCGTCTATCCGGCTGCCATAGAATATGCCCATTTTTATTGCACCTATCATAAGATTGACTCCGCCCGCTTCCGGTCGTTGTCGGAAGATACCTACAAGCTGGCTTACAGCCATGCCATAGTGGCCGACAGCATAACGGAGTTTTCCTTTGCGAGGAATGACGGCACGGGGGTAGTCATGTTCAGATTGAGCGGCAATGTGGCCACGCCTGTACAGTTTGCTGTGACAGACAGCACAAATTATTTCTTTAACGCATCGCTGTATTTCGACAATGGGGCCAAATGCGATACGTTGACAGAGGTCATAAGCTACCTGCAAAAAGACATAGACCGCCTGATAGAGACTTTCGAGCTTAAATAAATGCCTGTAATATATCATAGCGATACTGTGGCAGTCTGGAAGATGGAGGAGACATGCGATGTCCTGTCTGTCTACCTGTCTGAAGAGGAGAAAGACATCGTGTCAGGCTTCTCATCGGAGAAAAGGCGGTTGGAGTTCTGTTGTGTGAGGGCAGCTGTCGCATTTCTGGCAGGCGGACGACCGTATGCCGTAGTCTATGATGGCAATGGAAAGCCTGCTTTGGCGGGAGCGGAAGGCTTGCATGTCAGTATTTCCCACACGCGGGGATATGCCGCAGTCTATATCGGGCAGGAAGATAAAGGCATAGACATAGAGCACAGAGCCGACAGGGTGCGTAGGGTGAAAGACATGTTTATGTCGGCTGACGAGATAGCTGCTGCAGACCGGGACTGTGAACTGACCAGCCTGCTGCTGCATTGGTCGGCAAAGGAGGCAGTCTATAAGATACATGGCAGGGAGGCCTATGACTTCAAGGCGAGGCTGCATGTGTCTCCTTTCAAAGTGGAGGGTAGCGGCGTGATGACTGTGGCTGCACCGTCATGCCGTTATGCGGTCGATTACTTCGTCTGCGAGGACTATGTGCTCACTCTTGCCATGAGGATTTGAGCGGCCCTAACATTTTCCTTTCCAGAAGAAACAGCCCGGAAACTTTTCCTTGCCGAAAGCCGGCTCTTCTTTGAATATGCCGTATACCGATGAGCCGGAGCCGCTCATCGAAGCATATACCGCACCCAGCGAGTACAGTCCGGACTTGATGGCCGCTATTTCCGGGTAAGCTGCGAAGATGTTTTTCTCAAAGTCGTTTTCTACGGTGTCTTTCCATGCCTCTATCGGGGCTTTGAGTGCCTCTGTCAATGGGGCGCGCGGTGTCTTGTGCAGGACTATTCCTGAGAAAGCTGTTTTGGTGGATATGTATATGTCGGGCTTAATCAGGACAATGTGGTATCCTTTGAGCGAGAAATCTGACGGCATTTCGGCGAATACGTCTCCGCGCCCTGTGGCCGACATGCATCTGTTTTTGATGAAAAACGGGCAGTCGGCTCCCAGTTGGGCTGCCATGTCGGTGAGTTGCGTTTCCGTGATGCCGAGACTGAACATGTCATTGAGCGTCATCAGCATGAACGAGGCATCGGCCGATCCTCCGCCGAGTCCCGCGCCGAAGGGGATGTTCTTGCGCAGCACAGCGGTGACGGGAGGCAGACTGAATCCCGACTGAATCTTGCGGTATGCCTTGACCACAAGGTTGCTGTCATCGTTGCAGTCTATGCCGATGCCGGTGTTTATGAAAGTAATGTCTTTTCCGTCGCGGTTGTCTTTTTTCTCTATCACTTCCAGCACATCGGCCAGACCGATGGGGTAGAACACTGTAGCCAGGTCGTGATATCCGTCATCGCGCTTTCCGGTTATGTGCAGTCCGATGTTTATCTTGGCGTTGGGGAAAGTTATCATAGTCTTACAAGTCTTTTATCAGTATTTTGTTGCAATTGTCGTAATAGATGTCCTGCACGTTTATCAGGGTTTTCCATTCGTCGCTGAATTTCTCGTCACGGTCTATTTTGAAATCTTCCGAACCGTCGTTGTTTATTCTTTCGAGCACGAGTCCCACGCTCAGGCTTTCGGTGGGGACAGATGGCATGAATACGTTTTCCGTTTTGTCTTCGCCCTCGTTTTCTGCGGCGTGGATGAGTTCCAGATGTTGCAGCAGGTTGAGTATCTGGTGCGTGAGCCTTGTGGGAGTTTTGGTCTCTTCCGATAGTTCCGATGCCGTCATCTGTTTGCCTCCCTCCATGAAGCGGCGCACTATGAGCGACATGAACAGTATGCAGATGAAGTCGCGGAAGCGTCTGGATATGTTGTTGGTGTCGCGTTCGTAGTCAAAATTTTTCACGTTTTGTCCCAGATAGGTTATCTCCACTCCTATGAGGCAGATGGTCCATGATATTTGCAGCCACAGTAGCAGCAGCGGCAGGGCGGCGAAGCTGCCGTATATGGCATTGTATTTCGATACGTATATCTGTCCGTTGATGTACATGTACTGGAATATCTGGTATGCGCTTCCTGCTATGATGCCTGCTATGAGTGCGTTGCGGAAGCGGACTTTGGTGTTGGGCATGAACATGTACAGTCCGGTGAACATGATCCATGTCAGCACGTAGGGAATCATCTTGATGAGCACTTTCAGTATGTCGCTCAGTATGATGAAGTCGGGCAGCTCCTTTACCGTTGTGGTCATGTATATGGATGCTCCCGATGAGAGTATCAGCAGTATGGGGATGATGAGGAGCAGTGAGAAGTAGTCGGTGATTTTCCTGTATATCGTTCTCGACTTCTTTATTTCCCAGATGCGGTTGAAGTTGTTTTCTATGTTTATTATCAGGTTGAGCACCGACCATAGCAGCAGCACTGTGCCTACGCCTACGAATACTCCGTTTTTGCTCTCTTGCAGATAGGAGTTGACGAATGTGGTCACCATGTTCATCATTTCGGAGTTGCCGCCGCCGAATGGGCTTTGCAGTATGTTTTCCAGTCCGAAGCCGCGTGCTATGGCAAATATCACTGCCAGCGTGGGCACTACGGCCAGGATGGTGCTGTAGGTCAGTGCGGATGCTTTTGCCGTAATCCTGTCGGACGAGAATCGGCGTATGGCCAGTATGGTGGCTTTGAGGATGTTGACGAGCACAAATTTGTTTTTTCCCACCTCTTCTTCTGATATGCGCCAGATGTCGGTGGTGATGAATTTCAGTGCTTTTTTGATTTTATCTTTCATAGGAATGCCCGATTAATCAAAGAAAAACAGTCGGCCTGTAAGCCGGGTTCTGTATCGCGGGCGTGATGCCCGTGATGTTTGTCATTTATCTGAATGCAATGTCGCCATTGCACTTTAGCGGTCTACCCTCCGACTCGGGCGAGCAACCCTCAAGCATCGGTTTACTTGACCTTGCAACTTCCGATATGCACGGCGCCGTGCATTGCTGCACAGCCCGGTGGGCTCTTACCCCGCCTTCTCACCCTTGCCTTGCGGCGGTTATTTTCTTCTGCATTTATTCACCCTTGCGGATGACTTCCCGTTAGGAAGCGGAATGCTCTGTGTTGCCCGGACTTTCCTCTGAAATGATTCAGCGACAAACCGGCCGACTGTATAGTCTGCAAAATTATGCTTTTTTTATGAATTAACCGACCGCCGGAGGCGATTTATTAGACAGTCAATAGTTGCCCCCTCTGAAGATGTACGCCATCTTCGTCCGGGATGTGCGCCATCTTTGCCCGGGATGGCGTATATCCCGGCCCGGGATCGAGCCGATCTTTTGCCGGTATCGGCTCGGTCTTTTCCGGCGTGGTTTCCGGTGTGGTGTAAGTGTGTGTGCAGCAGCGGTTTATGGCTATGGCATCTCCATGATTTCGAGGTCTTTTATGTCGGTTCCGTCTATGACGAAGCGCACAATGGTGCGTACTTTGTGGAAGCCGTATTGTCCGGCGGCTCCGGGATTGATGTGGAGCGTGCCGAGATGCTTGTCGTACATCACTTTCAGTATGTGCGAATGTCCGCTGACGAACAGTTTGGGCGGGCGGGCTGTGAGCATGTCTTTCACACTGCGGTCATACCGTCCCGGATAGCCGCCTATGTGTTTCATGAGCACGTCTGTGCCCTCCACCGTGAAGCGTTGCACGAGCGGGTATCTCGCCCTCAGCTCGCCGCCGTCGATGTTGCCGCACACGGCTCTCAGCGGCTTGAACGCTTCGAGGCGGTCGGCCAGTTCCACCGTGCCTATGTCGCCGGCGTGCCACACTTCATCGCATTGGCTGAAAAACTCGCGGTAGCGTTCGTCCCAATATCCGTGAGTGTCCGACAGCAGTCCTATCCTTTTCATCTTGTCTTTCGCTTTATGTCAAGTCCGTTATGTCGCGACAAAGATATAATGTCTGCGCCTAATTCGTGTTTTTTTGCATGGTAAAAGTCTGGTTATTTGTTTTTGTTCCTGAAAAATGATATTTTTACCGCACATATTCAGGCACGAGGCATTTTGCCGGAAGGCATCGTGCGCTATAGCGAGGCGATTATTATGAAAGACACATACCGATTTTTCAAAAGAGACATAAGCTGGCTTTCGTTCAACTACCGAGTGTTGATGGAAGCCGATGACAAGTCTTTGCCATTGTATGAGAGGATAAATTTCATAGCCATATACACTTCAAATCTGGAGGAGTTTTACAAGGTGCGTGTGGCCGACCTGAAAGCTGTGGCTTCGGGCGGGACCGATGATGACCTTACGGCACGCGAGGCTTCGGCCATGATAGACCAGATCACCGCCGAAGTGAACAGGCAGATGGAAGACCGCATCAGGATATACGACTATGGCATTGTGCCCGAACTGGCTTTCAACGGCATCATATTCTATCAGGATGAGAATGTGGAGCCGTTTCAGAGGGAATACATACAGCGGCATTTCGATGAGGAGCTGTATCCGTTTTTGCAGCCCGTGCCGCTGTGCAAGGATGAAGTGCGTGCTTTCTTGCGCGACAACAGGCTCTATGTGGCTTTCAAGCTTTTCAGAAAAGACGACCACAGGAAAAGCGGACAGCCCAGATATTTCATGGTGGAGATCCCGTGCGACAAGAAGTCGCGTTTCATAGAACTGCCCGACCATGACGGCAAGCATTACATCATGTACATGGAGGATGTCATACGCTCTTGCGCGGGCAACATGTTTCCGGGATACACCATAGACTGCGCCTATTGCTTCAAGATTTCCCGCGATGCAGACATACTGATAGACGACGAGACTACCGGCGGGATAGTGGAGAAAGTGAAACACAAACTGAAAAAGAGAAAGATAGGAGCCGTGTGCCGTTTCGTGTACGACCGTCACATGCCGGCCGACATGCTGGAACATCTCATCTATACGTTCGACATAAAGCGTGAGGAACTGGTGCTTGGCGACAGGCATATAAACCTGGAAGACCTCTCAGGCCTGCCCAATCCGGGATTGCCCGATGCTTCGAGCCGCAAGCCGAAGCCGTTCATGCCTCCGGTGTTTGAAAAGCAAGGCTCGGTGTTCAGATATCTGTCGAGGAAAGACTTCCTCATGTTCTGCCCCTATCATTCGTTCGACATATTCCTGAACTTCCTTACAGAGGCGGCGCACGATGAGGCGACAAAGGAGATTTTCATCACGCAGTATCGCGTGGCGGAAAATTCGAGTGTGATAAACTCGCTCATTTCGGCAGCGCGCAACGGCAAGAAAGTCACTGTGTTTGTGGAACTGAAAGCCCGTTTTGACGAAGCCAACAATCTCAATACGGCCGAACAGATGCAAAAGGCCGGCATAAACATAATGTACAGCATTCCGGGACTGAAGGTTCATGCCAAAGTGGCTTTGGTGCTGCGCGAGGACAAAGACGGAAAAGCGAAATCGTTTGCCTATGTGGGTACGGGCAACTTCAACGAGCGTACCGCCTGCGTGTATTCGGACATAGGTCTGTTCACGAAAAACAAATACATCGTGGACGATCTCCGTTCGCTGTTCGACTATCTGAAAGTCAAGGGCTATATGGGGCATTTCCGCCGTCTGCTTGTGCCAAAAGTGAACCTCATAGGCCAGTTGAAGAAAATGATAGACAACGAAATAGACATTGCCCGGCGCGGAGGTAAGGGATACATGATACTGAAGATGAACGCCATTCAGGACGAGGCGATGATAAGCGAGCTTTACCGTGCATCGGAAGCCGGAGTGAAGATAGACCTTATAGTGAGAGGCATCTGTTGCCTGGTGCCCGGCCGGGAGTTCAGCCGCAACATTACCGTGACGAGGATTGTCGACAGTTTCCTGGAGCACAGCCGCGTGTGGTATTTTGAGAACGGAGGCAAGCCCAAAGTCTATATAGGCTCTCCCGACTGGATGAAACGCAATCTGTACAAAAGGGTGGAGGCTGTGGTGCCTGTCATGTCGGACGAGCTGAAAAAGGACATAATACACATGCTGCACATCCAGCTGGCCGACAATGTGAAAGCCTGTCGCATAGACGCGCATCTCAACAACATATTCAAATATCCCCACAACGGGGAGAAGCGAGTGAGGGCGCAATATGATTTCTATGATTATCTGAAAAGCAAGAGCATGGAGTGACAAGCACGCTACAGGTAAGACTCGATGGTCTTTTCCAGCAGTCCGTGTGCGGACAGAATCTTTTCCGCGAAGTCCCTGAAAGCTCCGTATCCTCCTGGCGCAGTTGTGACATAGTGCACCCGGCTTTTTACATAGGATGGCGCATTGCACGGTGAGCCGCTGAATCCTACGGCTCTCAGCAGTGGCAGGTCGTTGATGTCATCGCCAATGAATGCGGTTTCAGACAACGATATGCCTAACTTCCCGCATATCTCTTCGGCTTTTCTTTTCTTGTCTGATATCCCGATGTGGCACATCTCTATTTTCAGCTTTTTGGCACGTTCCGTCACTATCGGGGTGTTCTCTCCGGTTATGATGGCTGTCTCTATTCCGTTTCTCCTGAGGAAGCTGACCCCCCATCCGTCAGATACGGAGAACCTTTTCATGGCATCTCCTTGTGCGGTGTAATACATTCCCCCATCGGTCCATACTCCATCGATGTCGGTAAATACGAGCTTGGGCAAAATCATCTCTGTTCCTCCAGGTCTTTTTCGTAGATTATTTCATTGTGCGGTATGAAGTGTTTTACCGTCCTCCCCAATACTTTGTCTTTTTCCGCCCATTTGAATCCGTCGCCGGGAGATAGCAGGTGTATGTCTTCTTCGCTGATTATGTCGCCGGGACGCATGTCGTGCAGCGTGGCTATGGAGCGTTCCAGTTTGTATTTGGCCTGTGTGAGGTTACTTTTCGGCATGATGTTTTCCTCTCCCAGCCATCGTTCGGTGATGCGGATGTCTCTTATCATCCTGTTCACTCCGTCCGGGCCGAGCGAACCGAGTTGGTCCGTACCTTTCATGTGCCTGTCTATTGTGACATGTTTCTCTATGATTTCCGCTCCCATGCCTACGGCCACTGCCGGTGCAGCTATGCCTATGGTGTGGTCGCTGAATCCTATGCGGTACTTGCCGTAATGTTTCTTCAGGTATGTGATGGTATTGAGGTTGAGATTGTCGGGGTGCGTGGGGTATTCGCTGACGCAGTGCAATATGCTTATGTTGTCATGATAGCGCGTGATGGTTTCCAATGCCTGGTCGAGTTCTTTCTTCCCGGTCATGCCCGTGCTGAGTATGATGGGTATGCGTGTCTCGGCCATTGCCGAGAGCAGCGGCAGGTTGGTGAGGTCGCGGCTGGCCACTTTCAGGTATTCTGGAGTGAACAGTTTCAGCAGGCTCAAGCATCCGCGGCTGCACAGTGTCTCGACGAAGTCCAGTCCGCGCTCTTTTGCATGTCTGTAGATTTCAAAATGTTCCTCGTCGCTCAATTCCAGAAAGGCCCGGTGCTCTCCGTAAGTGCGCCCGAAAGAGTTGGGATTGTCATAAGGAGCATTCATCCTGCTGTCTGTCAATTCTTCTTTCAGGTCTCTTTTCGTGAGCTTCACGGCGTCCATGGGTTTCAGTTGCAGCCCGAAAGTCTCTTCCTGCACGGGGCGAGACACGAGGTCTACTATCAGTTTCGCAAGGTCTACCGAGCCGTTATGGTTCTGGCCTATCTCTCCTATTATATATGTATGTCTCATTTTGTGTTCTTTCTGATTTGTTGTTCCATTGTCTCGTAGTATCGGGGTGATGCCTGCAATACTTTCATGACATTGTCTATGGTTATCCCTCCGCATTCCATCGTTTCCCGGTAGATTTGTTTTTGCATCTCGAAATCCTGTGCCGTGTCGAGGGTGAGCCTTATCCGTTTGTTCCGCTCGAGCTCTTCAGGGATACGCAGGAGTTGGAGCGAGAATATTTCAGGATGTGCGTATATGTAATTTGTGACATGCTCATGGTAAAGTTTGTCGGATGTCAGCAAAGAGGCCTTTTGCAGGGCGGCAACCGTGACTCCTTCGCACCAGAAGCCGTAATGGGTCTTCATTGTGGGGATGCCGTCTGATGTGGCGTAGGCGTAATAGTCTTTGCCGCCATCTCGGAGCATGGCTGTGATGCGTGCCAGTGACGCCATGTCAAGGAAAGGGTTGTCGGCGCATATTCTTATTGCACGGTCGAGACCGTATGCTCCGGCTGCTCCGATGAATCTCGACAGTACGTCCTGTTCATCTCCTCTGAATGTGTCGCATCCGCATTCTTCGGCCACATGGCAGATAGTGTCGTCGCTTTTGCTTTCTGTGGTTGCCACTATCACGGGGATGCCTGCCATGCTGTGCATGATCCTTTCAAGCAGCAGTTGCAGTATGCCTTTTCCTTCGTAAAAAGGCAGTATCATCTTGTTTGGCAGGCGCGATGAGTTTGTCCTTGCCTGAATTATGATGCCGCATTTATGGTTGCCGGTGGTATGTGTCATTTTATTTTCATCCTTTCGAATGCATCTATATATGAGCCTTCGGTTATGTTGTAGATTTTCTTGTTTATCTCTTTGGCATAGTCTTCCACCTCGAGGTATGACCTGAATGCTATCGACATGCTTTCGAGCAGCAGGTAAATCTTGTATTTTGATGTCACTTTGGTGGTCTTGCCGTCCCTGTCGTAGAAATGTGCCCGGTTTTCCTGCACTACATTGTTGTCGTCCACCCATATTTCCTTGAGCCACGAATGGTCTGCTCCTGCCAGATATATGGTCTTGAATGGCAGTTTCAGTGCCACCATGAGACATGCCACGAGTACGTTTCTTGGTCTTGGCATACCGATGTTGAGCCTGTAGCACATGCGGCGGAAAGTCTTGTATCCTTCTATCGGTGTGGAGTTGAAAAAAAATGTCTTTATGTGTCTGTTGCCTGCTATGATGTTTTGCCATTCATGTTTTTTACGCGAGTAGAACGGCACGAACAATGTCATCGGCCATGATGTCTTTTCCCGCATGGGGCGGAAAACTTTTTCCGCCGTTGCATTGTCCGAGAAGAATGCAGGATCCATGAGCAGGTAGTATTCCGGTTTCAACCGTTCGTAGTCGGGCGATGTGGCGGAAAAGTTGACCGCCATTTTCATCTTTCCCTCCAGAAAATGGCCGCCTGAGTCCAGAAATCCCCTCAGAGACGGCCCGTTGCCTAGCACTACTAGTGTATCGCCGGGTTCTGCCTGTGTACAGGATGAAGATATGCTTTCCCGGTGTGATAATATCATGATTTTGCATGTGCTGCCGAACGTTTTCGCTAGGGCAGAACATGACTTTTGTATTTTTTCAAGCAGACTTGCCATATTGAGTATGATGCTGTTTCTTACCTATGGTTCTTATGGTGTATTGTCTGCAAAATTAGCATTTTTGAATCACTTCGTTTTGATAATATGCAAAATAAATCTACTTTTGCATTTAAAATAATTACGAAACGCGGAGATGAACCGGATAAAGAAATTGAAAAAAATCAGAATACACCATGAGGGAACGCACACTCTTGTCTGGTCTGCTGCGGTTCTTGCCGTGATCAACGCTCTGATTTTTTATCTGACAGAAGGACATGCGGTGTTCTATGCCACGTGCCTTGTCAGCGTTGTGGCCTACCTGTTGCTCGTCAATTTCTTCAGATGTCCCATCAGACTGTTCAACGGAGATACCGAAAAGGTGGTGGTGGCTCCTGCCGATGGCAAAGTGGTGGTGGCGGAAGAAGTGGACGAGGGAGAGTATTTCCATGACAAAAGGTTGATGATCTCCATATTCATGAGCCTTGTCAATGTGCATGCCAACTGGTTTCCGGTGGACGGTGTGGTGAAGAAAGTGGGGCATCAGAACGGCAGGTTCGTGAAAGCATGGCTGCCTAAGGCGAGTACGGACAACGAGCGTTCCATGATTGTGATAGAAACTCCTGAAGGAGAAGAGATAATGGTAAGGCAAATAGCCGGAGCGCTTGCCCGCAGGATAGAGACTTATGCGAAAGAAGGTGAGGACTGTTACATTGACGAGCATCTGGGCTTCATAAAGTTCGGGTCGAGAGTGGATGTCTATCTGCCTTTGGGCACGGAAGTCAAAGTGAAGCTCGGGCAGAGCACGGTGGGCAACCAGACGGTGATAGCAAAACTGAAATGAAATCTCTGACTAAACATATTCCCAATACATTGACGATGCTGAACCTTTGTTCGGGCGGCATCGCGTGCGTGTTTGCATTGGAACGGGATTACCGCATGGCAATGCTTTTCATTGTGATCGGGGCTGTGTTCGATTTTTTCGATGGCATGAGCGCAAGGCTGCTCAAGGTGTCGTCTCCCATAGGCAAGGAGCTTGATTCGCTGGCCGATGACATAAGTTTCGGTCTGGCGCCATCGCTCATAGTCTTTTCCTTGTTGGGCGAAATGACCGGAGGGGCTGAAGGTGTCATGAGGTATCTGCCATACACGGCTTTCATCATGGCAGCGTTTTCCGGGCTGCGCCTGGCCAAGTTCAATCTGGACGAACGTCAGTCGGAGTCGTTCATAGGGCTGCCCACTCCCGCCAATGCCTTGCTGTGGAGTTCTCTTGCGGTAGGCAGCCATGATTTCGTCATGTCGTTGCATCCTTTCATCATCTTTGTCGGGATCGTGTTTTTTTCCTGGCTGCTGGTGGCCGAGATACCGATGTTTTCCCTGAAATTCAAAAGTCTTGCCTGGCGGAAAAACCGGGTGAGATATCTTTTTCTCATTGTATCCTTGTGTCTGCTTGCGGCGTTCCGTCTGGCAGGACTGTCGGCTGTAATCGTTTGGTACATACTTTTATCTCTTTTAACATCCAGAAGATAGTCCGGGCATCATATTTGTGCCTATATTTGTATCGTTAACAATGTATGTTTGAAAAATGGGATTTCTTGGATTTCTGTTATCACTTGTCTTTACGGTTGTAGGCTTTGTTTTCATAATCGTATTTATCGGCATTTTCCTGTTGAGGGGCAAGATGCGCACGTGGTACAGGAAGATGGACGGCGGCAGGCAGCGCCCCTCTGCGGCGGAATATGCCGAATCAGACAGAGACGATGACATGCGCCGTGACGGCGGAGATACGGTCAAGCCGCATCCCGGCAAGAAGATATTCGGCAGCGATGTGGGCGAATATGTGGATTTTGAGGAAATCAATTAAAGTCAATCATTTTTTATTTCTTTTTTGAGCGTTGACAGAGGCCGATCCGGCCTCTGCCGGGGATCGGCTCGGTATCGGCCCGGGATGTGCGCCATCTTTGGTCAAGATGTCCTACATCTTCGCCCGGGATGGCGCACATCTTTTCGGGGGTGGCGGGATGGCGCTGCGCATGGTTGCGTGTGCGGGTGAAAAACAAGAGGAGGCATCGTGCCGACGTCTCCTCTGTCATGTCTGTGACTCCAACAGGATTCAAACCTGTAACCTTCTGATCCGTAGTCAGATGCTCTATTCAGTTGAGCTATGGAGCCTCCTTTTCGGAAGTGATCGCGACAGGATTCAAACCTGTAACCTTCTGATCCGTAGTCAGATGCTCTATTCAGTTGAGCTACGCGACCGTCTTTCTCGATTCGGCTGCAAATTTACTACTTATTTTTTTTACGGCAAAATAAATTTCACTGTTTTTGCCTGACGATGCTTTTTGCTCATAAAGGAAAAATGTTAAAACGCCGGTTTTGCCTTGTTTGTTTCATTCTTTGCCTTATATTTGTAAACATTTGTAACTAAAAATCGTGATTTTTGTTTGCTTTGTAAGCGGCGGTTTCGTCTGCGACAGAAGGAGAAAATGATAGTGTGGCGCATTACTTTTGTGTGCGAAGCATGTTTTGCGTCCGGTTATTTTTTTATTTATATATTAATTTATGGTGAGAAAAAGTCTTTTAACTATTCTTTTGGCAGGGGTTTCGATAGTATCTTATGCACAGGTTCCCTCTCATCCGAAGTATGTGAGTTTGCGTGGTCCGGAAGGCGGTTTTGCCGATGCATACAGAAAGTGGGTTCCCGGACAGCCTATCAGTCCCGAACTGGCCGATGACGAGGAGTTTTTTATTTCGCGGGTGAAACTGAAAGAGCGTTTCACCAATGCCAATACCCAAGTGGATGTGAATCAAAGTCCCGACAGGAGGTTTTTCTGGTGGGTTCCCATAGGCCAGCAAGAATGGAATGCATTGCCTACTTATTTTTTCAATTCTGAAGTATTCAACATGTGGAGCTATGTGGACAGTTGGGGCAACTGGACTGCGCAACTTCTGCGTGCGCCTGCCGCATATCTCGACATCTGTCATAAAAATGGTGTGACTACGCAGGTCGTGGCCTCCGTGCCCTTTGGGGAAATAATCAATGAAAACCAGGAGCCGCATGGCAAAAACATGGCGGCTCTGGTGGATATGGGATATGAGAATTACCTTAAGTTCCTGCGCTATTACGGAGTGGACGGCATAGGCTATAATTCTGAATTCAATTTCAACTCTGCTGACCTCATGCGCGGATTGCAGGATCTTGTGGCCAACGCTTCCAACCATTCGGCGGACTATGGAATACCGCAGACGGAGTTTGCGTGGTACTCTATTACGGCCAACAGCGGACGCATGCCCGGTACGTACTATTGGAACTCGCTGAATTCGATCAATGACAACTGGTTTTACAACACGAGGGTAGGGGGCAAGGTGTCCAATTATTTCTTCTGCAATTACAACTGGGCCGACCGTGAGCTGAAAGAGTCGGTGGCTACGGCCGAAAAGTATGCGGAATCGGGCGCATCTTCCTACGATGTATATGCCGGCATGGATATGCAGGGGCGCGACTATACCAATTGGCTCGACTTGCAGAACTATCCCATATCGGTAGGCATATGGGGAGCGCACAATATGAACATGCTTTTCGAGTCGCGCAATGAAAACGGCTCTTCGGGCGATGACTGCATGAATACTTACATGGAGAGAAGCGAACTGTTTTTCACCGGTGGCAGCAAGAATCCAGTCAATACTCCGGCTGTGGCCGATGTACTTTATTACAGCACCGGCAGTGCGAAAGCGTTTCACGGCATATCGAGCTTCATCACGGCCCGTAGTGTATTGCAGAGTGATGATTTGTCGAAAGAACCGTTTGTGACATATTTCAATCTCGGCAACGGCAAGTTTTTCAACGTGCGTGGCGAGACGACTTTCTCAAAGGAATGGTACAATATAGGCATACAAGACTACCTGCCCACTTGGCGGTGGTGGTTCACAAGCAAGTTTATGGGACGCGAGGCAACTGATGTTCCCGTCTCGGGACTTTCCGCAGGATTCACTTGGGATGATGCATGGTTCGGAGGCTCGTGCATGAAGATTTCCGGCACGACCGACTCGGAATATCTGCAACTGTTCAAGACAATGTATCCGCTACAGGAAGGCGATGTGCTGACAGTGAGATACAAATCGCTTGGCGGAAGCGGCAATATGGCTTTGGCTTGCTCGGCTGAAGGAGCGGAAACTTCCGAAATATCCGTCCCGGTAAAGACGGCCGGCGGTGAAAACGGCGTATGGGTTGAAAAACAGATACGCATAGGTGCCGGCGCAGGCGAACTGAATATGGCCGGAAAGACTTTGGCTATGATAGGCTTGCACTTTACCGATGCGGAAAACATGCAGTTGCTGATAGGCGAGATGTCCTTGACAAGGGGCTGGTCTCCCGCTCCCAAGCGACCGATGGTCAAGAAAAGCAGCGTGCTGGGCTACAACTATCAGGGAGCGGATGTGAAAGTGATTTATTCGATGGATGAAGAAGGCAGCAAGGCCAATGCTTGGGAGACTACCTACAACTCGGATGTCGA
The DNA here is from genome assembly GCA_018711405.1 of Candidatus Avibacteroides excrementipullorum. Taxonomy (GTDB): domain Bacteria; phylum Bacteroidota; class Bacteroidia; order Bacteroidales; family Bacteroidaceae; genus Avibacteroides; species Avibacteroides excrementipullorum. The sequence goes on from DVIH01000029.1 coordinate 36,086, forward strand.
TACATGGTATTTCAAAATATATGTACAGGAAAAGGGCGGAGACCCTGTGATGTGTACGGCTACTACATCATGGGCGGCCTATGTGATAGGCGCTCCTGTATCATCTGACGGCAGGGAAGTGAGAGTGGGCGTATCTGCCGTAAGCCTTGACGGACGTTCCGAGTCGGAGATTGCATGGGGTGATTATATGTCGTTGCCGGAACCGGCGGTGACCGAAGGCATCACGGTAGACAAGTCTATAGTGAAGTCGGGAGAGCAGTTCACTGTGAGCTATATAGACCCCAACCACAGCGAGGCCGTGAAGTGGGTGATAAAAGACGGTATGGCCGGTGACGATTCGACTCCGCTGGTCGTGGCAGACGGCGGCATGTCTATGACGGCCTCCCTTGACGAGATAGGCATCTATGATTTGGCCTTGACTCATCAGGTAAACGGCCGCGACACTACGGAGATTCATAGAGGATTGATACAGATCACCGCTCCCGAAGTGGGGGCTGTGCCCGAGATAGAAGACATAGCGTTGAATGGTGGCAAAGACGAGGTACAGATGAACCGCAATGGCGTGGTCACGTTCTCTTATGTGGGGCGTGAAGCCGATGGCAAGGTGTCGAGAGGACTTGTCGTGCCCGATGTGGCATTCACTATACCCACAGCACAGCTCGGCTTCACCATAAGTCAGCCCTATTCCATAGCATATTGGTTTAAGTTCAATGCCATTGAAATGGGTTCTGAAGGCATAGGCCTGCTCAATATCAGGAATCCGGGAGATGGCTGGCCGGCAAGCAACTGGGGGCATCTGTGGATGACTCTTAACAAGAAGAGTGCTGTCTCTGTGAGCATAAGGGCTGCTTCCGACAATCATTTGGCCATAAGTGATCCGTCTTTTACCTTTGAGGCCGGACGCTGGTATCACATGTGTGTGGTGATGGACTATGATGCTTCAAAAGGACGCATACTCACGCTTTATGTCAATGGCCGGAAACTTGCATCGGGCCAAAGCAAGGACTTGTATGCATGGACGGATGACAATATGCTTATGTTCGGTGGATATCAGGCCAACAGGGGAACTTTCAACGGAGTGATAGATGAGTTCCAATTGTATGACAAAGCCTTGAGTGAAGAAGAGGCGTATGCCACGATGGAACATAAGGCGGAGATACCGGAGGGTCTGATCGGCTATTGGGATTTTGAAAGCGAGGCTGAGAGTGACAACAGTCTGATCAGTACAGGAGAAAAGCCTCTGGTGGCTTATCTTGGCGGGAGCGAAGATTCTGACGGGACAGATGGCACTGGCAGTGCCAAGCATGGCGCTGTGGCTTTTGATGCCGGCACACCGTTCTTGTCAGGACTTTATGAAGTGACAACAGTTCCCGAATGGGATTTCGGCAACTATTATGAAATACTTGATGAGACCGGTGGCGGAACGGAAGGTTCGGCTATAGTGAAATATACGCGGGGAGGAGACTATTTTGCTACCATAACATTGAAAAACAGTTGGGGCAGCGACCGGGCTTCATTCCCGTTTGTCAGGGTCAGCAAGAGCGTGCAGGACGGTCGGGCAGATGATGGTGCGGTTTATCCGAATCCGTTTGTGGATGAACTTAACATCAATTTTTCCGAATCGGGCATTTATGCCGTGAGAGTGTGGTCGGTGATCGGCAGCCTTGTGGCGGAGCAAGTCGTGACGGCTGTATCTGGCGAGTTTGTCCGCCTTCGCATTGATGCAGCTCCGGGCGTTTATGTGGTGAAGATTTACAATGAAGACGGAGATGCGGTCAGAGCTGTCAAGGTCTTGAAGAAATGATATTTCTCGGCAGTGCGGTTATTATATGGTAAAGGTGTCGGCTCGCAGCCGACACCTTTTGTTTTCTTTTTATGGTTGTGCGAGTTTGCCGTTATGGTCTCTTTTATTATATTTGCCGCCATTGATAAATATAAATTATGGTTGACAGAAGTATGAGAAAAGTTTTATTGTTTTGCTCGTTTGCTGCGCTTCTCCTGGCTGGATGCTCGGAGAAGGATGGTTACGAGTTGTCCGGCAGGGTGGAAGGCTCTTCCGATGGAGAGTTTGTGTATATGAGAAAGTTCGTCGATGGAGATTTTGTCATAACCGATTCGGCAGAGATTGCAGGGCAAAGGTTTTCGTTTAGCGGGACCGCTGATGTGCCCGATGTGTGTTATCTGGTGTATGAAAACGATGAGAGCATCTACAATGCAGAGGTGATACTTGAAAATGGTGACATAGATGTGCTGCTGGGCGATTCGTGCAGCGTGTCGGGTACTAAGGAAAACGACCGTTTCCAACGGCTTAGCGCGGAGGTGAACGGCATACAGAACAAGCTGGATGATATAGCCAACAGCGTATATGGCATTTCCGACCAGTCTGAAATGGAGGAACTGGAAAAAGAATACAAGGCCAAGATTTCAGAACTGGAATCGTGCATACGCAAATATATAGATGAAAACATTTCCGGCGTTTCAGGCATCTATCTTTTGTCGGAAGTGAGGGAGAGTCTGCCGTTTGAAGATGTGAAGGCTTGGATGGCACGGATTCCGGCAGAGTTAAGAAATCTCGGCATAGTCAGGTATATGGAGGAAGAACTAGAGTTCAACAGACAAATAGAGCAGGACAAGATGATTGTAGACTTTGTAATGGACGATATGGACGGAAACAAAGTGTCTTTTGCCGATAAAGTGAAAGAGAAGAAAGTCACGCTTGTCGACTTTTGGGCTTCGTGGTGCGGCCCGTGCATGAGGGAAGTGCCAAACATCAAGAGGATATACAAGACCTACGGCGACAAGGATTTCCAGATAATAGGAGTGTCGCTCGATGAGGATGCTGCTGCATGGAAAAAGGCTGTGAAAGACAAAGGCCTGGACTGGCTTCAGCTTTCCGATCTGAAAGGCTGGAAAAACGAGGCCGCACGCATCTATGGCGTCAATTCCATCCCGTCTCTCATGGTAGTGGCGGCAGACGGAAGCATACTGGGCAGTAAACTCGGTGCGGAAGAGGCTGAAAACCTAATCATAGAGTATCTGAAATAAAGTTTTTTTGCAGTTATACGCGAGACGAGGGGGCGTGCGTGGCATGTCCTCTTTTCTTTTTTGTCACATTCCGGTAACGCTTTGTCACGTTTTCCCGTGACAAATCAGATGGCTGGGGCTATTTATGTGGCAGTTTGGGCATTCTATTGATAAAAAATAATATCTTTGTTCCCGAATACGGATTTTTAATCATTCATATTATTTATACAGTTTACGTAAATGAGAAAATGGAAGGTTGAGGACTCGGCTGAGTTATACAACATTAATGGTTGGGGACGGGATTACTTCTCGATCAATGAGAAAGGACATGTTACCGCCAAGCCGAAAGAAGGCGGTCCTGAAGTGGATTTGAAAGAGTTGATGGACGAGTTGCAGTTGCGCGATGTCGCGGCTCCTGTCCTGCTCCGGTTTCCGGATATTCTGAACAACAGGATAGAGAAGATTTCGGGATGCTTCAAGAAAGCTTCGGCCGAATACGGCTATACGGCAAAAAGTTATGTGATATACCCCATAAAGGTCAACCAGATGCGTCCTGTGGTGGAGGAGATTGCCAGTCATGGCAACATGTACAACATAGGGCTTGAAGCAGGCTCCAAACCAGAGCTTCATGCCGTCCTTTCCATCGACATCGACAATGACGCACTCATCATCTGCAACGGATATAAGGATGAAAGCTACATAGAGTTGGCGCTGCTGGCGCAGAAGATGGGACGCCAGATATTTCTGGTGGTGGAAAAGATGATGGAGCTGCACACCATTGCGCGGCTGGCCAAACGCATGAACGTGAAACCGAATGTGGGAATCCGTGTGAAGCTGGCAAGCTCGGGCAGCGGGAAATGGGAAGACTCCGGAGGAGATGTTAGCAAATTCGGACTTAATTCCAGCGAACTGCTCGATGCACTCGAATATATGGAAAATCACGGGCTGAAAGACTGTCTGCGCCTCATACATTTCCATATAGGCAGCCAGGTGACTAACATAAGAAACGTGAAGACCGCCCTGAAAGAGGCCACGCAGTTTTTCGTGCAGCTCAGGAAAATGGGCTTCGGCATAGATTTCGTCGACATAGGCGGAGGGCTCGGAGTGGATTACGACGGCACCCGTTCGCCGCTGTCGGGCAACAGCATGAACTATTCCATTCAAGAGTATGTGAATGATGCCGTGTCGGCCATAGCCGATGTATGTACCAAGAATGACATAGAGCAGCCCGACATCATCATCGAGTCGGGGCGTTCGCTTACAGCACACCATTCAGTGCTCATCATCGAGGCTTTGACGAGTACAAGCCTGCCTATATTCGATGAGAACGAAGAAATAGGGGAAAACGAGCATGAACTTGTGAAAGAACTTTACGGCTTGTGGGACACGTTGAACCAGACGCGCATACTCGAAACCTGGCATGACACGTTGCAATGCCGCGAGGAAGCGCTCGAACTGTTCAATCTCGGGCTGATAGATCTCAAGACGAGGGCGAAGGTGGAACGCCTGTTCTGGTCGGTGGCCAGAGACGTGTATGAGATGGCGAAGAACATCAAACATGCTCCCGATGAGCTGAGGAAAATATCCAAACTGCTCCCCGACAAATATTTCTGCAACTTCTCGCTGTTCCAGTCACTGCCCGACTCATGGGCGATAGACCAGATTTTCCCGGTCATGCCTATATGGAGGCTCAACGAACAGCCCACCAAATATGCCACTATACAGGACATCACATGCGATTCGGACGGGAAAATAGACAATTTCATATCTACCAAGAATTTCTCATACCACCTCCCCGTGCATACGTTGAAAGACGGAGAGCCATATTATCTGGGCGTGTTTCTCGTGGGAGCTTACCAGGAAATACTCGGCGATATGCACAATCTGTTTGGCGACACCAATGTGGTGCATGTGAAAGTCAAGGGCGACGGCTATGTGATAGACAAGGTGATAGAGGGAGAGACTGTGGCCGATGTGCTGGACTATGTGCAGTTCAACCCCAAGAGGATGGCGCGCAGCATAGAGGTATGGGTCTCGTCGAGTGTCAAGAAAGGCGTCATATCGGTGGAGGAAGGCAGGGAGTTTCTGGCCAACTACCGTTCCGGCCTGTACGGATATACATATATGGAGTAAACATTTTTCACAACATTGATAAACAGTATGGCGGGCGGCCCTGCATGTCTTCTGAGGCATGGGGGCCGTTGCCTTTTAGATGCCTCCGGGACCCTCGCCGGGGATGTACGCCATCCCGGGCGAAGATGGCGTACATCTTCACCCGGTACCGAGCCGATCATTGCCCGATACCGAGCCGATCTTTTTCCGGCAGTCAGAATGCTTGCTTTTTCCGTCTCGGAGATGTGCCGTTGCCGGCTGCAATGAGTATGCTCGCCTCGTAGAGCAGGCAGACGGGAACGGCCACTGCCGACATGGTGAACATATCGGATGTGGGGGTGATGACCGCTGCTATTATGAATATGACGACAATGGCGTGTTTGCGGAAATGTCGCATGACTCTGGCCGACAGTATGCCGGTTTTCGACAGAATCCATGTCAGTACGGGCAGCTCAAACAGTATGCCGAGCATGATGCACATCGTAATCAAGGTGTTGATGTACGACGGCAGTGTAATCATGTTGGGGATTTCGCTGCTCACCTGATATGTGCCCAAGAACCGGAATGTGAGCGGGAAGATGAGGAAATATGCGGTGAGCATCCCTATGACGAACATGACGTATCCGCTTATGACGATGCGCAACGAGTATTTCCGCTCGTTGGCATAAAGGGCGGGCGAAAGGAAGCCGAACAGCAGATATATGGCATACGGCGATATGAGCAGCATGCCGGTGCATACGGCTATCTTCATGTGCGTGACGAACTGTCCGGCAAGGCCGGTGTTGATGATGTCTACGGAAAAGGCATCGGCCGTCGTGCCTGAGGCCGATGCGCTTATTTTGTCTAAAAGGCGGTAGGTGATGAAACTGCTGTCTTTGGGGGCAAGGATGATGGAGAAGACCTCGTCTTTGAGTATAAACGCCATGATGCCGCATATCGCCGTACCGGCAATGATTTTTATGAGCGTGCCTCTCAGCACGTCCAGATGCTCCCAAAACGACATGTCGGCTTTGTCTTCCATGTCAGTTTTTCTCTTCCTTGTCTTTCTTTTCCGTTTCTTCTGCCTTGTCCGTGCCGTTCATGCCGTCTTTGAAGCTGCGCACACCCTTGCCCAGACCTTTCATAAGCTCGGGTATTTTCTTGCCGCCGAAAAACAGCAGTACGATAAGCGCGATGAGCAGGATTTCTTGTAAGCCTATTCCGAACATGTCATTTACGTATTAAGTGCTTGATAAACAGATATCCGCCGAAGATTTGCAGCAACATGCCCGGCACTCCCGTCCTGAAATCCTGCAAGGCTGCATCGAGGCTGCCCGTGAGAAGCCATTCGCCTGCGCTGCCCAATATCTGGTAGAATGCCACGACTGCTGCGAGAATCGGCAAGGATACTTTTTGGAATCTTGCTGCGGCAAATCCGGCTCCGGCTGCCAGCAGACATGATTTGAGCAGGATGGCAGGCAGCATTCCTGTGGCCGGCATTGCAAACAGCAGGTTGTTTGCCAGCGGCGACAGCACAGCCGTAAGCATGCCGGCTTTCCATCCGTATTTGTATGCCCCTATGAGTGTGAAAAAGTATATGGGCAACCATATCAGCCCTCCTTGCGGGATGAGGTGGAACAGTTGCGGCAGGGCTATGTTGCCCGCCACAAACATTGCAGCGGCACAATATGTCCTTATGTCGCTGTATGGCAATGAATAAAGTTTTACAGTGGCTTTCATCTTCTTAGTCGAGTTTTACGAGTTCATATTTCTGGCTTCCCAGGCCGAGCTGTTCGGCGTGGTCGAGCGTGTGCATACCGTTTCTCGAGTCTATCCTTTCTATCAGGGCCGCCTTGCCCTCGTCTTCAGATGCGCGCACCATGTCCACGCAGGCTCTATCGAGAGCCACAGGGTCGAGCGAAGCCAGTATGCCTATGTCGCCCATTTCCGGCGCTTCGGGAGTAGCCACGCAGTCGCAATCTACAGAGAGGTTGTTGGCCACGCTTATGTAGAGTATATTGTCTCCGCAGTGGCTGGAAACGGCTTCGGCAGCTTCGGCCATCGATTCGAGGAAGTCATCCTGTGGAGGCAGGTTGTTCCACACTTCTTCTTGGTCTTTTGTCTGTCCGGCAGAGTGTATCCATGCCTTTCCTTCGGATGAGGCTATGCCTATGGATATGTTTTTGATGGCTCCCCCGAATCCTCCCATCGGGTGCCCTTTGAAGTGCGACAGCACTACCGTGAAGTCATAGTCGAGGAAGTTCTTGCCTACGAAGTCTTCTTTCAGGTGCTTGCCGTTTTTCACCGGCAGGGCGGTGTCGCCTTCGGCGTCCATGATATCGACTTTCGCAATGGCTGTGAATCCGTGTTCTTCTGCGGCTTTCAGGTGGTTTTCAGTGTTTGTCCTGCCGCCTGCGTATGCCGTGTTGCATTCTATTATCGTGCCGTTGACTTTCTGCACGAGTCCTTTTATCAGTTCGGGGTTGAGGTAATTGTTGTTGCCCGGCTCTCCGGTGGAGAGTTTCACTGCCACTTTGCCTTTGGCCTCGCGTCCCAATGCCTCGTAGATTTTTATGAGATTGTCTGACGAGATTTCCTTGAACATGTAGACTTTGGGCAATGTCTCTTTTTCTTCGTTTGCCGTCGTCGTTGTTTTACTGCCGGCGTTTGTGCATCCGCACATTGCTGCAAAACTCAGTGTCATGATTGCAAAATTGAAAATGTGTCTCATATTGTTGTTTTTTTATGTGTTAGAATTCCAGATTAAGCCCTCCTATGAATGTGGCGTGCGGCATGGGGTAGCCTGCCATTATTTCATAGTCTTGCGCCAGAATGTTTTCTGCGCGTGCATATACGGACAGTTGTTTCAGTATCTTGAAACTGCCCTGTATGTTCCACAATACGAAATCTTCGGTGTCGTCCGACTCCAGGTCGGTGTACAGACCTTTTATGTATTGCACTCCGGTGGAGGCCTGCCAGCGTCCCTGCTCGAAGAATATGCCTGCATAGAGCTTGTTTTCGGGTGAGGCCAGCACCGGATTTTCCATGTGCAGGCGGCTGTAGTTGGCCGTGATGCTCCATGCTTTGCTGATGCGGTAGGAGATGTCGGCTTCCACTCCCCAGTTTTCTATGTCGCCGGAGTTTTGGTTGAGCATACCGTTTCCGTTGGGTCTCGGCAATCGCAGGATGAGGTTCTCGCCGTTTATGTAGAACAGGTTGATGCCGTATGTCAGACGGTTGTCAAGCAGTTGCTGTGAATATGACAGCTCGTAGCTCCATATCTTTTCCGGTTTCAGGTCGGAATTTTGCGGCGGGAACATGAACATTTCCCTTATGGTGGGATTTCTGAATCCTTTGCTTGCCATGAGTCTTATCTCGGCGTCTTTTGGCAGACGGAATGCAGCTCCTGCCTGTGGCACGAGTTCTGTTCCGGTATGTGAGTTGTAGTTGACCCTCAGTCCGGCATCTATGGTGAAGAATGTGCCTATGTCCTGTCTGAAGTCGATGTATCCTGCTGTCTCATATATTGATTTGTCTACCGTGTTTTCTATGTGGCCGTCATCGTAGTCATTGTGGGCTTTCCCTCCGTATCTGAAGTAGTCGAATCCGAATGTCACGCGGTTGCCTGCAAAGAAATAGGCGTTTTGATACCACGACAGGCCGAACATGTTGTCTTTCGATTTGAAACGGTAGTCCAAAGGCTCGTCTCCGGGTTGATAGCCATCGTTGATCAGGTGGTTGCCCCAGTTGTAGAACAGGCTGAGCGTGCCCGATGTCCTGTCGTATTTGTTTTCCATCGCAAGCGATGCCATCCCTCGTGTGATGCTTTGGTCGTTGTCGAGATATGGCTCGTCTATGGTGCCGGGATTGGATGCATTGAAATGCGTGATGTTGGCATCGCCCCAGATGTTCCAGTTGCCGGATATGTCGTAAGCCAATTTCGCGTATCCGCCGTATTGCTCGAAGTTCATGTCTTTGCGATGTCCGTCGGTGCGATTGTATGACGCTGTTATCGTGCTGCTGAAACGTCCTTTCTTTACATGGTTGTGTGCTTCTGTCATGACTGTGCCGTATGAGCCGGCTCCGATGTCTATTCTGGTCTTGATTCCTTCTTCGTCATTTTTTCTCGTTACGATATTGACCACTCCTCCCATTGCGTTGGAACCGTACAGTACGGAAGCGGGACCTCTCAGGACTTCAACGCGCTCCGCCATCATGCTTTGGTAGGAATCGGATATGGGATGGCCGAACAGTCCCATGTATTGCGGGTGTCCGTCTATCAGTACCAGAACTCCGGTTGTCGGTACTCCTGCCTGTGCCGGCCCGCCTATGCCTCTGACCGACATTTGTCCTGCTGCTCCGGTGGAGATGCCGTATCCGAGCATTCCTCGCGAGGTGGAGAAAAATCCGGGTACTTGTTCGTTGAGTACGGGCAGTACGGATGTCTGCCGGCTCGTTTCGAGTGAATGGCGGTCTATTATCGACACGGTCATGGGCAGGTGTCTGATGTCGGTTTCGCTGCGTGTGCCGGTGACGACAACTTCGTCTATGGATATGCTTTTGGCTATGCTGTCATTGCCGGTCTGGGCTTTTGCTGCGGTGAGCGACAATGCGCATAATATGATGGCGGTTATGGCATTCAGGCCTTGTCTCATCTTGTGTATCAGTTCTTTTATTACGGGATACATGGCTTCGGGCGTGTTTATGTCTTTGCTGGCTGCCTCCATAGGACACCAGCCCGATTTGTCTCTGTTTTTGATGAAAGGGACTTCCGTTGCGAAACGAATCTCCACATTTGCTTTGCGCAACATGGATAGTGCGGGGCTGCTGATGACATCGGTGTAGACTGACGCCACTCCTCCGAGTATCATGAGCGATGCAGCTGCTTTTCCCACAGCTTTGTCGGCCACTGATGCCCCCGCCAGAAATTCAGGATTGTCCGTGTAGAGGTCATACAAGTCTGCCACTCCTCTGTTTGTGAACGTGTGTATGCCTGAACTGTTTTTTATCACGCAGGTGTATTGGCCCTCGTGCAGTATGTTTATGATTTCTTCTGTCATAATGTGCCTTGTTTCAACTGTTCCACAAAACGGTCTATACGGTGGAGCTCCGTAGGGATGTCTATGCCTTGCGGACAATGTGGTGAACATTGGTTGCATCCTATGCAGTGGTCGGCCTGGCGCAGTTTGGGTACGCTTCTGTCATAGCCGATGAGGAATGCGCGTCTGGCTTTTCTGTAGTTGTCTGCCTGTGCGTCTTCAGGGATGTTGCCTTCGTTTACGCATTTGTTGTAGTGCAGCAGTATGCCGGGAATGTCTATCCCATAGGGGCATGGCATGCAGTATTTGCAGTCGTTGCACGGGATGGTGGGATATTGCATCATGAGGTCGGCCGTGTCGTAAAGGAAGTTCAGCTCTTCATCCGTCAAAGGCTTCAGCGGGCAATATGTGTGCAGGTTGTCTTTGAGGTGTTCCATATACGTCATGCCACTCAGTACGGTAAGTACGTGAGGAAAACTTCCTGCAAATCTGAAGGCCCATGAAGCTACGCTGCTTTCGGGTTCTCTCTGTTTCAGTCTTGCCACTATGTGGTCATGCACTTTCGACAGGCGGCCTCCGAGCAGAGGCTCCATGATTACTGCCGGGATGTTGCGTTTGGCCAGTTCGTTGTAAAGGTATTCGGCATTGGTGTTGCGTGCGTTTATCTCTTTTGCGTGCCTCCAGTCCAGATAGTTCATCTGGATCTGTACGAAATCCCATTTGTAGTAGTCGTGTCTGGAAAGCAGATAGTCAAATACTTCAATGTCTCCGTGATAGGAGAATCCCAGATTGCGTATTCTGCCTTCGCGCCGTTCGTTCATCAGGAATTCGAGTATGCCGTTGTCCATATACCTTGCATTCAGCTCTTCCATTCCGCCCATGCCCACGCCGTGCAACAGCATATAGTCTATGTAATCGGTCTGCAATTCTTTCAAGGAGTTGCGGTACATGGCGATGGATGCTTCCCTGCTCCATGTGCTTTTTGCAAAGTTGGACAGTTTGGTGGCAATGAAATATTTGTCTCTGGGATGACGGCTCAACGCTATGCCTGTGGCGTGTTCTGATTGTCCCTGACAATATGCCGGCGAGGTGTCGAAATAGTTCACCCCGTGTGCTATGGCAAAGTCTACAAGCGCATTGACAGTCTCCTGGTCTATTTGATCTTTGCTGTCTCTGGCGCTTTCGTCTTTCACTGTGGGCCATCTCATGCATCCGTAGCCGAGAATAGAAACTTTGTCGCCTGTGGTCGGGTTGGTCCTGTAGGTCATTTGTCCCGTTGGTATATCTATTTCTGTTCCGGCATAATCCCGGTTGCCTTGATTGTTGCATGCGCTTAGTCCGGCTGTTGCAGCCGCCGCTATGCCGGCTGTTTTCAGAAAGTCGCGTCTTGATATGTCTTTATTGTTGCTCATCTGTAGTATTTTTTTCTGTTGCAGGTTAAATGATGCGATGCTTTTCGTGTCCTTCCACGTATATTGCGCTGAACGGGCGTGCCGGACACAGGTTTTCGCAGGCTCCGCATCCTATGCAGCGCTCTTCGTTTATGACCGGGATTTTCGGCGAAGCCGGATTGCCGGCATCCGACGGTACCATCTGTATGGCGCCGCTCGGGCAGTGGCGTGCGCAGTTGCCGCATTCTTCGCCATCGGTGAGTGGTACGCAGTTGTCTTTTATCCATACGGCGTGGCCTATCTGTGTGGCAGATTTTTCGGCAAGGTCTGTCAGATGTATGGCATCGGTGGGGCATACTTCCGCACATTTTGCGCATTCGGGGCGGCAGTAGCCGAACTCGTAAGACATCTCAGGCTGCATCAGCCGCGTTATGTCAGATGACGGACGCAGCACTTTGTTTGGGCATACCGATACGCACAACTGGCATGCGGTGCAGTGCTGTGCGAAATGGCGTATGCCTGAAGCTCCGGGAGGGACGATGTGCGTGTTGCGTTTTGGCGCTTTTTTATCGGCTATAACGGCCAGTCCGCCGTCCACTTTTTTCTCTTGGGCTTTCAGTACGGACGATGCAGTCAGAAAGGCTGTTGTGGTCAGAAATGTCCTGCGGCTTTTGTCTATGTCTTTGTCCTGTGTCTTTGCAGCTGTTGCGACACGGTGTGTATAGCTTATTGCTCCTTTCTTGCATTTGTCTATGCAATCCATGCAGTCTACGCAGCGGCTGTAATCAATCTTGTGGTTTTTTATATCTATGCATGATGCTTTGCAGTTTTTTTCGCACAACTTGCAGTTCACACATTTAGATGTGTCGATGACAGGTTTGAACCATGAGAAACGTGCCAAGAATCCGAGCACTGTACCCACAGGGCAGATAGTGTTGCAATAGGTCCTGCCGTTTTTCCAAGCCAATACTCCTATTATGATAAAAGTAGCTATGGCTATGATGAATGTAGGCATGCTTTTTATCCATATATCCGTTTCATAGAATGCGTAACTGTCCATACGTTCTGCGAAATAAGCCAATATATTGTTTAATCCTTGATAGACCGGTGCGAACAGGTTGTTTGCAATGCGTCCGTAAGAGCTGTATGGTGCAAGCAGTGCGGCGAGCGAGCCGAAGCCTGCGAGCATGGCGACGATGAAAACAGCCAGCATTCCGTAGCGCAGCCATGACAAGGCAGGAGAATAGCTGTATCTGTTTTTCTTGTTTTGTTTGCCAACCCATGCGGCGATGTCTTGGAATACCCCCAGCGGGCAAATGACAGAGCAGTAAATGCGTCCGAAAATAAGGGTCAGTATTATAAGCAGTGCGACTACGCCTAAGTTCAAGGCCAAAACAGCCGGGAGGAATTGAATCTTGGCCATCCAGTCGAACCATGCATGTATAGTGCCGGTGAAGTCAAGAAACAGCAATGTTATTAAGGTAAAGAAAAGAGTGGCCAATACGAGTCTGATCTTTCGTAACATAAGGTAATATTGTTTTTACTTATCGTTTCATTTATTTTTGTGCAAAAATACTTTTAAACTTTTAGTAAGCAAGTGCATATATCATAGAATTTTGTACCATTATTACAGTTGTATGCTGCATGAGTGGCAGGGGACTTTTCATGCAGGCGTAAAGGAAGTTGGCATATAGGTATATTTTGCCTGTCCGACAGGTATGGATTTCTTTTTTAAGAAAAAAATATGGCAAAGTTTTGTCAGTTTGCAAAAATGTTATACCTTTGCACCGCAATTGAGGGAAACCCGTTGCAATATTAAGGTTTGATTCGCTAGCTCAGCTGGTAGAGCACAACACTTTTAATGTTGGGGTCTTGGGTTCGAGCCCCAAGCGGATCACCAAAAGAAAAGCCAAAAGGCGACAACAAAAAGACAAGTCCTACAAAATCAATATTTTGTGGGACTTTTTTTATTGCCTTTTGGCGACCTTGACCGCCAAAAAGAGGGCATTGACGGACAAAAATTAGTACCCAATTCGTACCCCCGACAAGATTTTCAAAAAAGGGGTACGATTTGTCGGAAACAATATTGTCGGAAGAAAGGGTTTATGTAGTCACTTACGGCAAGTACAACAACGGTTCTTTGTTCTATATATGGCTGGACTTGTCAGATTATGTAAACAAGGAAGAGTTTTTATAAGCCTGTCCGTTTCTGAATAAATTGGTTTAAATGCTATCCGTTGAGCGCAGCTATATGCACACTTGCCATTTCATGTAGGTTGAACAATCTTTGTTTTTAATATCCAAATACAAAGGTAGTAAAAATAGAAATGGATTGATACTATTTCTGTATTTTTTATAATCTTCCGTTATCATTCCATTCTCCATAGAGAAGTCCTTGTCGGGTGTTTTCTATGAATTTGTTCAGGCGACTTTCAAAAAGTTCGGGTTGATTCTTCTTGATTTGGATAGTATCAATCCTGATTCGCTTATATAAGTCAGGGAATTGGCAGAAGTTATTCCACACTACCGGATCGGATTGTAGTCTCTGCAATATATCCTTGTCAATGATAAAACCATTAGGTGACATATCCGGCAGAACGGCTCTTCCGGCATCAGTCATCAGACCTAACCGCTCCATCCTACGGCATCTTTCCTTGTTAAGCTCGGACCAATTGCTTCTCGGTTTTCTGGGACAAAGTTTCTGGGCTGTGACATCATCTGCTATTTTCTTAGTTGTGCTGTCTATCCAGCCGAAGCATAGGGCTTCTTCTACAGCATCAATATACCAGAAAGTGTTGTCATCTGTAGGTCTGCCACGTTTCACGACTACCCAGCATTCTTTTTCTGTTTTATGGTTTTGTAATAGCCATTCACGCAGCTCGGCTCTTGATTTGGCATCCAATAAATTATGAATTTCCATTGTCGTCTATTGTTTCAATTTGCATTTTGCAATACTGGTCTCCCCGTAAGATGGATTCACAAATGATTACTTGAAATGCCCTGTCTTTCCATAACGAATGCAAAACATAAAGGGTGCTCTGCTTAGAACATTCACAAAGCAAAGGTGTCGAAACATAACCTTGTTTATGAAGCCTACAGGTGCATTCCATGAAGTATAAATCATAGACAGAACCTTTCTCTATCGTTTCGCATTTTACTCCCGGCAATTCATTGGCTTTGGCGAAAAACTGGTCAAAGTCTCCAGCCGCCTGTTCATACAAGTCTTTATAAATCTGAAGCGTGCCGCATTGCACACAGTTCTTGCCGCACTCACGGAAAAAAGTTTCCCTTTGCGCTTCTGGCAGTTTCGTGATACCTTTCTCAAAACCTTTGAACCAATCAGCCAAATCCATAAATTGCTATTTTAAGTAGTCAAACTGTTATCTTTCTTTTGATATATAAGCAGGGTAATCGTCTTTAGACAAACTTTTCGCTAACGTGTCCGGATTTACATCCCAAAGCGTAGGAAGATATTCAAACACGGCTTTCCCCTTATCAAGGTGGAAACGGACTTTGGCATCGAAAGCAACAGGCTTATAGTTGTCATCTCCTATAGGGTTGTCTCTATACAACAACTGGTTTTCTTGCCATTTCAGTTCTTTACCGTCAAAGTTCACATCGAATATTCCGCAGACCACAGCTTCCATCGTCTGATTTTGGACTGTTGTTGAGATACAACGCATATAGCCGGTCATCTGATTAGTGCTTTTCCTCATAGCCAGCTCATAGCGGAACACACTCGTCCCGGTATAATCTTTGGCAATAGTCATTCTTGAGCCTTTCCCATTCATATTATAAATCAGTTCATGCGTGACTGTAGTCATATTGAAGCCAAAGCCGTTTTCGGTTTTTGCCAAATCGGAAAACACTATCTTGTCGCTATACACGCCTTCTAACTTTCCGTTGTCAAGTTGATAGACTACATCATCCGTAAATAAATTCTTGCCAATGATATTTTCCTTCAGGAATTGAATTATTTCGTCTTTCATATCTATTTCTTTTTAAGCGAATCTGCATTTCTTCGTCACGATTGGTGATAACAAAGTAGTCGCCAGAACCAGCAACCACAAATTGCCGGACAACGGATTATAAGCGGCTAAAAGTTCTGAAACAGTACTGCCTCCCGCCAGTCCTGCGGCAAATTCAAAAACAATCGTCAACAATGCCCAGCCTATCCCAATCAACCAACCATTTTTGGAGGTAAAGGCTTTTATCATTCGAGGCAATAGCATCCAAGTTATCAGGAAAATACACACGCTTAATGTGATTCCGCTAACGGGCAATGCCCATTCCTCTCCGATAGCCTTCGCCAATAGATATTCCCGCAATCCGCCATTTAGGATGGCTACGGGGATAAAGCAAAGCCATATTATGAGGGATTTCAGGATATTCATCATATCTTGGCAATGGATATATGCTTAAGTATTTCACAGACAACGCCCGACTTGGCATCGGCATAATCCTGAAGGTATTTCCACTTTTTTTGTACAAGACGCCTCTTGGTGTCCGCATAGAGGTTACGGTCTGCCTCATGTGTCTGTAACCAATCTCGGAAATCAAGCATCCGCTGCGCTTCGCTGCAACCGATGGAAAAAACATGAAGATTGACTTCCGGGTCAACTCCTTTCAACATTCTGTGTCCGTACCAATCCGGCTCCCTCACCCTCATGACATACCCGGCTTTCTCCAGTTCCGGCACATATGAGCCTTCATCGGAGGAATCTTCAACGAGAAGAAGGATATCTATGATGGGTTTAGCGCACAGACCAGGCACGGAAGTAGAGCCGACATGCTCTATAACAATTCCGTCCCGATTCAGAGCTTTGCATATCTTTTGCCTTTCCGTTTCGTATAAAGCGCTCCATGCAGGGTCGTATTCTTTCAATTCAATACGCCCGGACAATTCGGATATTTTTCCAATTGTAACTTGTTTGAGATATTCTTGTTTGGTCATTGTTCAATTTTCTTTTGATATTTTCAGCCATTCTTCCTTCGTCATCCGCATAAAATGCTCCGTGCGGACATCGCCAAGCGGAGACGTCTTGCCTTCTTCCGTATGATGAAAGCGGAAACCGCATTTCTCCATCACTCGGCGTGACTTTGTGTTACCATCGTAATAACCACACCAGACGGCAGTCATGCCCAAATCCTCAAAACACCTTTTCAGCAAGTAACGCATGGCTTCTGGTATCAGTCCTTGCCCCCAATAAGGCACACCTATCCAATAGCCTATTTCCGCTTCGCCCGGTTGCATTTCGGCACTGTGCAGGCCATCCCCAAACATGATTCCTATGCTCCCGACCGGCTCACCTGTTTCTTTCAGAACAACCGCATACGTTTCGGGAGCGGCAAAGACCGTGCGGATTACATTCAGACTCTCCTCCACAGAGGTATGAGGCGGCCACCCCGCAATAGGTCCGATTGCCGGGTCTTTTGCATATTTATATAAAGATTCTGCGTCCGATTCTTGCCATGCCCGCAGAATCAGTCGTTTGGTAACCAGTCTGTCCTTTCCCATTTTGTTATTTCTGTATTGCCCATAGTTGTTGCAGTGTATGTTTATGCATAGATGGTTGCGTTCAGTCGAGTTTCAGAAACATGTCTTTCATGTTTATTGTCACGCAGTCGCATTGTTCCACCAGGCTCATGCCTATGTTGCCGTCATGAGATGTCTGTATGCCGTCATCGGTGGTTTCTGCCGGTATGTCTTTCAATGTTATTTCGGCATCGCCTACCGATAGTTTGAATTCCGGCAGCCGCAGTACCTCTTTTGTGCGGACAATGTTGAACCCTCCTCCCGTGATGTGTTCCTTTGTCCCTATCCTGTCAAGCCTGTCTTTGTGTTTCGTGTAATAGTCATGCGACAGTGCGGCTGTGCTGTTGCCTGTGTCGAAATAAAATGTGAGTCTCTCTCCGTAGGCTTCGGCTCTCAGCTTCATTGAGCCTCCTTCGTTCATGAGATTGCTGCCGTATGCAGGCGGGGTAGTGGATACCGCAGGAAATACCATTTTCTTTTCTTTAGGATAAATGCGCAGTTCGTCAAGGCAGTTTATGAAGTCCATGCCCAACACTGCATCGACAGTGAGTACGCTGTCGAGCGCATTGGGCGGAACTATGGTAAACAGCGGGTTGTGCAGAGTCATCTCGCCTATTTGCAGGCTGTCTGTTGTCCCCATCTTGCCGAGCATGGTTCCGGGCATGTTTGCGTTGATCATGACCGAGTCGGCTATGGCTCGGATGCCAAGTGTATCTGCCATGCTTTCCGAGACGAAGCTTGTGCCGGCTCCTGTGTCGAATATGAAGCGGTATGTCTTGCCGTTGGCCGTGACGGGCACGTATATGGTGGTCCCTCGCCAGCCTTTGCTCTTTATATGCGTGGGCAGTTTCACCGGTTCTATCTCTATGGGTACAGTCACATCCCTGTCGGGGCGGGTTATTGTCGGGGCAGGTATGTCACGGAACCTGTCGTAAAACCTGTATTCGTCTTCAAATCTTTGGTACAAATCGCTTTCCGCTCCTTGCGCTTCAAGCTGGTCGGCTACGTCTTTGGCTGTCATGGCTGCGGTGGCATAGTCGAATTTGCTCCCAAGTCCTGCTATGCGGCATTTCAGCAGAGCTATGTTGAGGGCGTTTTCGCTGCCTATGTACTGTTGGTGGTGCATCAGCAGTTCGTCTATGCAGCTGATAGCATCGTCCGGACGGTTGAAACAGTAGCCTATCATCATTTCTGCCATCAGTTTCAGGAAATCGGCCTGCATGGAGTCTTTCAGTGCAGGATATTCTTCTTCGAGGGCGAACCAGTCGGCGCGGTTGATGATTTCGCCTATCCGCTCGTCCGCGCTTTGTGCGAGGCATACGGCCGATGCCGATATGGCCAAAGCCGTTATGATGTGTCTTGCTTTCATAGGTGTTTTGGGATGTGGTTTGTTGCAAAGGTATGTAAAGTCATTGATAATTTGGCAGGTATGCGGAGATATTTTTTTTGTTTGTGTGTACTTCGTTTTACGTCTCCCGGGATATACGCCATCTTCGCCGGGTATGTGCGCCATCTTGCCCCGACACCGAGCCGGTCATTGGTCGATACCGAGCCGATCCCGGACGGGGGTGTTCCGGAGGCCGTTTGACGATTGATGCTCGCAATATCGGCAGGGCTTATTGCTGCTCGGTGGAACAAAAGTTGTATCTTTGCCCGCCGAAAGAGATAAAAGAGTTTTTACGCCTATGAAAGAGTTTGTCAAAATCCTGCGAAGATTTGTCCCGCCATACAAGAAATATTTGTTTCTTACTATATTGTTCAACATACTCACCGCGATTCTTAATATCTTTTCCTTTTCGCTCATCATACCTATATTGCAGATATTGTTCAAGTTGTCCGCCGCTCACTATGAGTTCATCCCTTGGGACAGCGCGTTGGGCTTTAAGGAGATAGCGATAAACAATTTCTATTATTATGTCACGTCGCTCATAGGGGAGTATGGCGAGAGCACAACGTTGCTTATACTGGGGCTGTTCCTTTGCGTGATGACTTTCCTGAAGACAGGCAGCTATTTCATGGCATCGGCTATGGTCATACCCATAAGGACGGGAGTGCTGAGGGACATACGTACCCGGCTGTACGACAAGATAATAAGCCTGCCGCTCGGATTCTTTTCCGAAGAGCGCAAAGGCGACATCATAGCGCGTTTCAGCGGCGATGCGCAAGAGGTGGAGAACTCCATAATGAGTTCGCTTGACATGCTGTTCAAGAACCCCATACTGATTGTGGCCTATTTCGTCACGCTGGTGCTGATTAGCTGGCAGCTCACTCTGTTCACCCTGCTGGTGCTTCCTGTCATGGGGTGGCTCATGGGTTTTGTGGCCAAGAAGCTGAAGCGCAAGTCGCTGGAGGCGCAAAACAAATGGAGCGACACAATGGCGCAACTCGAAGAGACGCTTGGCGGACTGAGGATAGTGAAGGCTTTCAATGCTCAGGACAAGATGCGGAAACGTTTTGACGGCATACTCAACGAGTACCGCAACATGGTGAGCCGCGTCAATACCCGCCAACAGCTGGCGCACCCCATGAGCGAGTTTCTCGGCACGGTACTCATTGTCATAGTGCTGTGGTTCGGCGGCACGCTCATACTCAACGGCGAGGGGACGATAGATGCCAGTTCGTTCATCTTCTACCTTGTCATGCTCTACAGTCTGATAAACCCTATCAAGGAATTTTCGAGGGCAAGCTACAACATCCCTAAAGGACTGGCCTCTATGGAGAGGCTCGACAAGATTTTCAATGCGGTCAACAACATTCCCGAACCGGCCAATCCGGTAAGGATGACGGAGTTCAAGGATGGCATATCCATAGAAAACGTTTGGTTCAGATATGAGGCCGCATGGGTGTTGCAAGACATCAGCCTGCACATAGCCAAAGGGCAGACGGTGGCTCTGGTGGGGCAGTCAGGCTCCGGCAAATCGACTTTGGTAGACTTGATTCCGCGCTTCCACGATGTGACCGAAGGCTGCATAAAGATTGACGGGGTGGATGTGAGAGACATAAACACGCGCGATCTGAGGACGTTCATGGGCAATGTCAACCAGGATGCGATACTTTTCAACGATACATTCTTCAACAACATAGCTTTCGGCGTGAAAGACGCCACTATGGAGCAGGTGGTGGAGGCTGCCAAGATTGCCAATGCACACGATTTCATCATGGAGACGGCCGACGGGTATGACACCAACATTGGCGACAGGGGCAGCAAACTGTCGGGCGGGCAGCGGCAGAGGATTTCCATTGCGCGTGCCATACTCAAGAATCCGCCCATCCTCATACTCGACGAGGCTACTTCGGCGCTTGACACCGAGTCGGAAAAGATGGTGCAGGATGCTCTCGAAAAACTCATGCGCAACAGGACCACCATAGCCATAGCGCACCGCCTGTCGACCATAAAGAATGCCGACCTCATCTGCGTGCTGCACGAGGGGAAAATAGTGGAGAGGGGCAGGCACGAGGAACTGCTGGCTCTCAACGGCTATTACAAGCGGTTGTGCGACATGCAGTCGTTCTGATGCATGAAACATGCGCAATCCTGATTCTCTTGTGCATGTTTTTTGTGGCGGGACATGACCTCCCGTGAAGCATAAAAGAGTACATTTGCAAATGCTGAAAATATAAACTTATAAAGATGCGACTATGAATAATTTTATTTTTCAAAATCCGACAAAGCTCATCTTCGGAAAAGGGATGATAAAGGAAATAGCTTCTCAGATTCCGGCCGGGAAAAAGATAATGATAACTTTCGGCGGCGGAAGCGTGAAGAAAAACGGTGTTTATGAACAGGTCATCGAGGCTCTGGCCGGTCGTGAATATACTGAATTCTGGGGCATAGAGTCCAATCCGTCCATAGAGACATTGCGCAAGGCCATAGCTCAGGGGCGCGAGTTCGGTGCCGATTTCCTGCTTGCCGTAGGCGGCGGTTCTGTCATTGACGGCACCAAGCTCGTTTCGGCCGGATTGAAGTATGACGGAGATGCTTGGGATTTGGTGAAAAAGGGTTCCTATACCGATACCGTACCTCTCGGCACGGTACTGACATTGCCGGCCACAGGCTCGGAGATGAATAGCGGGGCTGTCATCTCGCGTCATGAGACCAAAGAGAAATATGCGTTCTACAGCAATTACCCTGTGTTCTCTGTGCTCGACCCGACTGTGACTTTCACGTTGCCCGACCATCAGATAGCATGCGGCATTGCAGATACGTTCGTACATGTCATGGAGCAGTACATGACCAAGCCCGAACAGTCGGCTCTTATGGACCGTTGGGCCGAAAGCATATTGAGGACGCTCATCGAGATTGCGCCGAAGATAAAGGAAAACCATGAGGACTATGACCTTATGGCCGATTTCATGATGTGCGCCACTATGGGGCTTAACGGATTCATCGCCATGGGAGTGGAGCAGGACTGGTGCACCCACATGATAGGACACGAGCTGACTGCCTTGCACGGACTGACTCACGGCGAGACTCTTTCTATAGTCTTCCCGGGCACATTGCGGGCGTTGAGACAGGAGAAAGCGTTGAAGATAATGCAATATGGCGAACGGATATGGGGACTTTCTTCGGGATTGCCCGAAACAAGGGTGGAGAAAGCCATAGAGAAAACGGAAGAGTTTTTCCGCTCTCTCGGGCTGAGAACCAGGTTGTCGGAAGCAGGCATCGGCGAAGATACCATAATGGAGATAGAAAAACGGTTCAACGAGCGTGGTGTGGCCTATGGTGAAAACCACGATGTGACGGGTGCTGTGGCACGCCGGATACTCGAAGCAGCCAAGTGATGCAAACGGGGTTTGCAGATTCAATAAGGAAGGCGTGCCAAAATGGTGCGCCTTTTTTTATGCTCTTTCATAGCCTTTCGGCTCTTCATATTTATTTGTGTCATGTTTCATCT
>DVIH01000030.1 GCA_018711405.1 Candidatus Avibacteroides excrementipullorum
TTTTTTTCAGTTGTTTTAATTGCATTTCACCGTTCTCATTCAGAGTATTCCAGATAAGTCCGGCATTTTCTCCTGCTATTTCTTTCAACATTTCTATAAAAATTAGTTAGACTTATTTTTAATCGCGGGCAAAAATATGAAAAATTTTCATATATCGGTATTTTTTTCTTCTTTTTCTTCATCCGCACGTATTTCAGCTTCCCAAATGCGCACTGCACTTGCTATCGTTTGCAGGCACGGACGCTTGAATACGCCTTTAAGCTCCGCACAAACCAAAGAGCCGTTTTCTGCCGTAAATTTGCCGGCAAGTTTCCTTACAAGCTCATAGTTTTCCAGTTTCCGCTCCTGATCCTCGGCTCTTGTAGCCCCTTTATACAGACCGGCAAGGATAAACATGCCGCATGCGGCACCGCATACTGACTTCATCCTGCCTATGCCGCCGCCAAAAGAAGCCGAGACCCTCAAAGCTGTATTCTCATCAATATCCAACAAATCTGCAAAAGCAAGCACAACCGACTGCGAGCAATTGAATCCCGACTTATAATAGTCTACAGCCCTCGATGCACGATCTTTACCTGAATCTTCCATAATCAATCATTGCTTTTTACCGTTACGCATACACATCAGAACTTTTCATTGGCCAGGCGCCACAGACAATAATATGCCGACCTGGTTATATCGACCAGCTTACCATAATTTATTTTGTCGGCCGTGTCGGTCGGCCGGTTATAATCTTCATGCCCATCAGTATGATACCACATGATTGGCACATCGAAACGCTGGAACGATATGTTGTCGCTGCCGCCAAGCGTCTTGTCTGTGGCTCTGGTGTCGGGAACGAGATTCAATCGCAGTTCCTTTACCGAACTGTCGGCCCAATCCTTGAAATCAGGACAAGCAGCCGAATAGAAAAACACCACATGAGTCTCAGGCTTGTTGTATGTAGTCCGGCCTATCATGTCAAAGTTGATGTACCCTTTCACCTTGTCCATATCTTTAAAACGGTAAGTGAACGCACTCGACCCCAGCAGGCCTTTTTCCTCTCCATCCCAAAAAGCGAATATCACATTGCGCTCCGGCTGCACTCCCGACTCCCGAAACGCTTTGGCTATCTGCAACAGTGCGGAGACTCCGCTGGCATTGTCATCAGCTCCGTTGTAGATGCGGTCGCCGCACAGCAACTCATCCATGCCCTCATGATCATAGTGCGCTCCTATAATCACATATTCGTCTTTGTTCCTGCCCTCCACAAAGCCCAGCACATTGTTAAGAGGCAGCAACTGGCATGCGCCATCCGCTTTTATCACATCCACACTGTCGGGGCTGGTCTGAAAACGCGCGTTTCTCACCCGCGCTCTCCTGACCGCTTCGGACGGATGCACATAATTGCCGTCCAACGGCTTCACGCCACTCATGCGGAGATTGGCCACGATGTATTGCATTGCCACGCGGTCGCCATCCGAACCGGCCTCACGCCCCTGCAACTCATCGCTTGCCAGAAAGTAGACATGCGCCTTAGCCGCATCTTCACAAATGGTCTCAAGACCTTTCGCAAAGGCCTTGTCTGAATCTCCATCTACAGCCGCACACACTTCGCCGCCGCAAAAGAGAACGGACACGGCGACCGACATCAAAAAAAACTTTTTCATATCATCAAATTAAACAAATTATTAAACCCATAAGTATCAACACAAAGATAAAAAAATCTAACTTTGCAACCAAAATAACATGAAAATAATGGACGTTACAATACTCGGAATAGAATCATCGTGCGACGACACATCGGCTGCCGTCATAAGAAACGGATACTTGCTGTCGAATGTCATAGCAAGCCAATCAGTGCACGAGGCATACGGAGGAGTAGTGCCGGAACTCGCATCGAGAGCGCACCAGCAAAACATAGTACCGGTGGTGAGCGAAGCCATCAAACGGGCCGGAATAGAGAAAAAAGACATCAGCGCGATAGCTTTCACACGCGGGCCGGGCCTCATGGGCTCGCTGCTCGTAGGCGTATCGTTCGCCAAAGGGCTGGCAAGGTCGCTCGACATAAAAATGATCGACGTGAACCACCTCCAGGCACATGTGCTCGCACACTTCATCAAAGAAGAAGGCGAGGACAACAGGCAGCCGGCATTCCCGTTCCTATGCCTGCTCGTATCGGGAGGCAACTCGCAAATCATACTTGTGAAGTCATACAAAGACATGGAGATAGTGGGACAGACCATAGACGATGCAGCCGGAGAAGCCATAGACAAATGCTCCAAAGTCATGGGGCTGGGCTATCCGGGAGGCCCCATCATAGACAAGCTGGCAAGGCAGGGCAACCAGGAGGCATTCCAATTCAGCAAACCGCACATCAAAGACTACGACTACAGTTTCAGCGGACTGAAGACTTCGTTCCTATACTCCCTGAGGGAATGGATGAAAGATGATCCCGACTTCATAGAACATCACAAGAACGACCTTGCGGCATCGCTGGAAAGGACCATAACAGACATTCTGATGGATAAATTGCGCAAAGCGGCAAAAGACCTTAAAATAAAGGAAATAGCAGTGGCGGGAGGGGTTTCGGCCAACAACGGTCTGCGTCAGGCTTTCAGAGACCATGCCGCGAGATATGGCTGGAACATATACATACCGAAATTCAGCTATACCACCGACAATGCCGCCATGGTGGCCATCACAGGCTATTACAAATATCTGGACAACGATTTCTGTCCGATAGACCTGCCGGCATATTCCAAAGTGACATTAAAATAGATTTTCCGGGCCGGCCGAGGATGTGCGCCATCTTCGGCAAAGATATACGCCATCTTCGCCCGATATCGGCTCGATCTCCGGCAAAGATGGCGCACATCCCGGGCGGCATCCGCCGACATTCCGATAAGGCACTGATATACAACCTGATATCAACCAGCTTCAAGAACGGCCGTCGCGGCACTCATAGATACGCTCTATGATGTCCACCACCTTCAGCCCGTCCATCGCATTGGTCGTAATGGAAGTATTTCCCGCCAGAGTGTCTACCACGTTCTGTATGACATAATGATGATTTTGCGCCGAACCTTTGTAAGCCCCGTAATCGTTAGGCGGATTGGAAGGAGCGAGTACCGGCATCTCATAATCCTTGATGTGGCAATACTCCACCTCGTTCATGTACTGTCCGGCCACTTTTATGGAGCCGTTTTCCGCTATTATCGTTATGCTGCTCTCCAGATTCCTGTCCCACACCGCAGTGGAATAATTCAGGCAACCGCATCCGCCCCGCACGAAATCGAACAGCACCGTGCCGGAATCCTCGAAATCGGTCAGCCCCTCATGGTTGAAATCATTGAAACGTCCGGTTATATTCTTAATATCGCCGAAAAGCCAATACATGATGTCCACGAAGTGGGAGAACTGTGTGAAGAGCGTCCCCCCGTCCATAGCGGCCGTGCCATGCCATCCCCCGCGCTTGTAATAACGCGAGTCGCGGTTCCAGTAACAATTGAGCTGCACCTTGTATATCTTGCCCAGAATGCCGCTGTCCACCACGCCTTTAAGCCATACTGACGGTGGAGAATACCTGTTCTGCATCACGCAAAACACCCTGCAATTCGACAGCAGGCTCTCCTTTATTATATTTTCGGCATCGGCCTTGCTCAACGCCATAGGCTTTTCTATAACCACATGCTTGCCCCTCTTCAGAGCCTTTATCGCAAACTCGCTGTGCAAACCGTTGGGCACACATATATTCACCACATCCACAGCAGGTTCACTGTCGAGCAACTCATCATAAGACCTGTAAAACTTCTCTTTCATCTCATCCAGCCCCAGCTCTTCAGGCGGCAGTATATCGCACACGCACTGCAACACACATGAACCGTTGCGGCGAATCATCTCAGCATGTCTCTTGCCTATATGCCCCTGCCCTATCACGGCAAATCTTATCTTGTCCATATAAATACCTTATCTAAAAAACGATTCCGCAAAAATAATCATAAAACGGATAACAACCGCCCCGCCCTGTTTTTTTATTCCCGCCGGTGCCGTTAGCCCAACAAAAGCAACGAGATAACGGCTCATGGAATATAGAATTTTTTCAGCAATTAGACCCGGATTTTAATTGCCATAAACATTTATTTTGTATTTTTGCGCCAAATAATAAAATCATCATTACTTGTTCTAATATGGCAAATGTAATAAAACTACGTAAAGGCTTGGATTTGAATCTGAAAGGCAAGGCCAAAGAGGAACTGCACGAATTGAAGCCGACAGGGACTTTCGCTGTCGTGCCGGCCGATTTTCAAGGCATCACCCCGAAACTCCTTGTCAAAGAAGGCGAAGCAGTCCAGGCAGGAACAGCATTGTTCTACGATAAAAACTATCCCTCTATCAAATTCGTTTCCCCAATAAGCGGGACAATCGAAGCCATAAACAGAGGCGAGCGAAGAAAGGTGTTGAACATCACAGTGAAACCCGACGGGAAAAACAGCTACAAGGAATTCGGGAAGATGAACGTGGCTGCCATGTCGGGCGAGGAAGTGAAAAACGCCATGCTCGAAAACGGTACATGGGCATTCGTCAAACAACGTCCATACGATGTAGTAGCCGCTCCGGACGTCACTCCGAAAGCGATATTCGTCACATCTTTCGACAGCGCACCGCTCGCACCCGATTTTGAATTCGTGCTTAAAGGCAACGAAGCCGATTTCCAGACAGGACTTGACGCTTTGGCAAAAATGGCAAAGACATACCTGTCAATCAGCTCGAAGCAAAGCGCAAAAGCTCTGACAGAAGCAAAAAACGTGACAATCAACATATTCGACGGCCCGCATCCGGCAGGAAACGTGGGAGTGCAGATCAACCACATCTCACCGATAAACAAAGGCGAGACCGCATGGACACTCAACGCATGGGACGTGATACTGATAGGACGCACATTCAACAAAGGCATAGCCGACTTCACACGCACCATAGCAGTGGCAGGCTCGGAAGTGAAGAATCCGTCATATTGCAAAGTCCTCATGGGACAGCCGCTCGCCGACATACTCAAAGGCCGGACTGACGAATCGAAAGAGTTGCGCATCATCAGAGGCAACGTGCTGACCGGCAAAAAAGCCGCAAAAAGCGAATGGCTCGGAGCATGCGAGAATATGATAACCGTCATCCCCGAAGGCCATGACACCAACGAAATGCTCGGCTGGATAATGCCGCGCCTGAACCAGTTCAGCGTGAGCAGATCCTACTTCAGCTGGATCACCGATCCGGGACACAAAAAAGAATACGTGCTCGATGCCCGAATAAAGGGAGGAGAAAGACACATGATCATGTCGCACGAATACGACAAAGTGCTCCCCATGGACATCATGCCCGAATATCTCATCAAAGCCATCATAGCAGGCGACATTGACAGGATGGAAGCTCTGGGCATATATGAAGTAGCCCCTGAAGATTTCGCCCTGTGCGAATTCGTATGCTCATCTAAAATGGAACTCCAGCGCATCGTGCGCGACGGTCTCGACCTGCTGCGCAAGGAGATGGCTTAAAGAAAAGAATTTACTAACATTAAAAAACATACAACATTGAAAGCGTTAAGAAATTATCTAAACAAGATAAAGCCTAGCTTCGAGGAAGGAGGCAAGTTCCACGCATTTCGTTCGGTGTTTGACGGTTTCGAAACATTTCTTTTCGTTCCTAACACCACATCAAAATCAGGAACACACATCCATGATGCGATAGACAGCAAACGTATCATGTCAATAGTAGTCTTAGCACTGCTGCCGGCATTGCTGTTTGGCATGTACAATGTAGGTTACCAGCACTACCGCGCCACAGGACTGCTCGAGACTGCAAGTTTCATAGAACTGTTCGGCTACGGATTCCTGGCCGTGCTGCCCAAGATAATAGTATCGTATGTAGTAGGTCTGGGCATAGAGTTCATAGTGGCACAGTGGAAAAAAGAAGAGATACAGGAGGGATTCCTCGTATCGGGAATGCTCATACCTATGATAGTGCCTGTGGAATGCCCGCTCTGGATACTGGCCATAGCAACCGCATTTGCCGTAATATTCGCAAAAGAAATATTCGGCGGCACGGGCATGAATATATTCAACGTAGCACTCATCACCCGCGCGTTCCTTTTCTTCGCATACCCCACCAAGATGTCGGGCGATGCAGTATGGGTATCGCAAGGCTCCATATTCGGACTTGGTGCAGACCAGTTTGTTGACGGCTTCTCGGGAGCCACACCGCTCGGACTTGCAGCCACGACCCAATTGCCAGAATTCAACATGGATATGGTTACCGGACTGATACCCGGCTCCATCGGAGAAACGAGCGTCATAGCCATAGCAATAGGCGCAGTAATCCTGCTTTGGACAGGCGTGGCAAGCTGGAAGACTATGCTCTCCGTATTCGTTGGAGGCGCATTCATGGCATGGGTATTCAATGTGGCAGGTCCCGACACCAATATAGCCAACATGCCTTGGTACGAACACCTCGCGCTCGGAGGCTTCTGCTTCGGTGCAGTATTCATGGCCACCGACCCTGTAACATCGGCAAGGACCGAAACTGGTAAATACATCTATGGCTTCCTCATCGGTGTCATGGCAATAATAGTCCGCGTACTCAATCCGGGTTATCCCGAAGGCATGATGCTCGCGATATTGCTCATGAACATATTCGCACCGCTCATCGACTATTTCGTAGTGCAAAACAACATCAGCAAAAGATTGAAACGTATAAACTCTAAATAAAGAAGACATATGGCTACAAAAAAATTCAAATGCAAAGTATGTGGCTATGTCCACGAAGGAGACAAAGCACCGGAAAAATGCCCGGTATGCCAAGCTCCCGCTTCGGAATTCGAAGAAATCACAGAAGACGCTCCTGCGAAAAAGAAAGGATTGAACACCAACAGCAACACATATACCATAGTCTATGCGGCAGTTATGGTGATTGTCGTGGCTTTCCTGCTTGCTTTCGTCAATGCATCGCTTAAATCAAAACAGGAAGAAAACATCAAGCAAGACACCAAGAAGCAAATCCTTGCAGCGCTCAACATAAGAGAAGTGGAAGACGTAAACGGAACATACTCCAAAGTCGTGAAAGAAGACAGGCTCATCACTCCCGATGGAGAACTGGGAGCAGTAGTCGATGACAAAGACTTTGCCACCTCCTATGAGAAAGAAGTGAAAGACAACAACAGAGTACACATATTCGTGTGCGACATAGACGGACAGACCAAATATGTCATCCCCGTATACGGCGTAGGACTTTGGGGAGCCATCTGGGGATACGTTGCCCTGAATGACGACAAGAACACGGTGTACGGCACATACTTCTCGCACTCCGGAGAGACTCCGGGACTCGGCGCCGAGATCGCTACCGAAATGTTCCAGAAAGAATTTATCGGGAAACACGCATTAAATGAAAACGAGATTGCCCTCAGCGTTGTGAAAAACGGGAAAGCAAAGGAAAATCCCGAATTCTACGTGGACGGAATATCAGGAGGAACAATCACATCCAACGGTGTAGATGCAATGTTGAAAAACAGCATGAGCAACTACATCAAATTCTTGACTAAAAAATAAGGAGAGGTAAGAATATGAGTAAATTGTTTTCAAATAAAAATCGTGACGTACTGTTCACCCCCATCAGCATGAACAACCCCGTCACAGTGCAGGTGCTCGGCATCTGCTCGGCTCTGGCAGTCACAGTCAAGCTCGAACCTGCCATAGTAATGGGATTGTCCGTTACCATAATCACGGCATTCTCCAACGTGGTCATTTCGCTTATCCGCAAGACCATCCCAAACCGAATAAGAATCATCGTACAGCTTGTGGTGGTAGCCGCATTGGTGACCATAGTGAGCGAGATACTGAAAGCATTCGCCTATGACGTAAGCGTCCAGCTTTCAGTATATGTAGGACTTATCATAACCAACTGCATCCTCATGGGACGTCTTGAAGCGTTTGCTATGGCAAACGGACCTTGGGAATCTTTCCTCGACGGTATCGGAAACGGACTGGGATATGCCAAGATACTTATAATAGTAGCTGTCATCAGGGAACTGCTCGGTTCGGGCACAATCTTGGGATTCAACATACTGAACTACCCATGGCTGAAAGAGATAGGCTATCTGAACAACGGACTTATGCTCATGCCTCCTATGGCGCTCATCATAGTGGCATGCATCATCTGGTATCAGCGCAGCCGCCACAAAGAATTGCAAGAGAAGTAATCACTAAACTATAATATTCAAGAAAGATATGGATCATTTATTAAGCTTATTCGTCCGCTCTATATTTGTGGACAATATGATATTCGCATTTTTTCTCGGCATGTGTTCCTATCTGGCCGTGTCAAAAAATGTAAAGACAGCAATAGGACTCGGAATAGCTGTAACTTTCGTCTTAGTGGTTACACTCCCTGTCAACTACCTTTTGCAGACCATGGTGCTCGACAAGCTCGGATTAAGCTATCTGAGTTTCATCCTCTTCATCGCAGTCATCGCGGCAATCACTCAGCTGGTTGAAATGGTGGTGGAACGCTTCAGCCCCACGCTCTATGCATCGCTCGGAATATTCCTCCCCCTCATAGCAGTGAACTGTGCCATAATGGGAGCCTCGCTCTTCATGCAGCAAAGGATAATACTCGGAGCCACCGACCCCAAAGCCATCACCGGCATTGCCGATGCCATAGCATACGCACTCGGCTCCGGACTCGGCTGGATGCTCGCCATCGTGGGACTTGCAGCCATACGTGAGAAAATGGCCTATTCCGATGTACCCGCAGCATTAAGAGGACTTGGAATCACATTCATCACAGTAGGTCTGATGGCTATGGCCTTCATGTGTTTCTCCGGACTAAACATTTAATTAAAGGAAGAAGACGATTATGATGACATTAATATTAAACAGTATAGGAGTATTTCTCGCAACAATACTCATACTTGTAATCGTATTGTTGGTTGCTAAAAAATATCTTGTCCCCTCTGGAAAGGTAAAACTGACAATAAACGGCGACAAACAAATGGAAGTAGAATCAGGCTCCACCCTGCTCAACACACTGGCCGTAAACGGAGTATTCCTCTCATCGGCATGCGGCGGAAAAGGCTCGTGCGGACAATGCAAATGCCAGGTCGTGGAAGGAGGAGGAGAAATCCTGCCTTCGGAAATAAGCCACTTCTCGCGCAAACAGCAGAAAGACCATTGGCGCTTGGGATGCCAGGTCAAGATAAAGAACGACATGGCCATAAAGGTGCCGGAATCGATAATGGGCGTAAAGGAATGGGAATGCGAAGTCATATCAAACAAAAATGTCGCTACGTTCATCAAAGAATTTATCGTGGCATTGCCGAAAGGAGAACACATGGACTTCATACCGGGTTCTTACGCACAGATCAAGATTCCGAAATTCTCTATGGACTATGACAAAGACATAGACAAGGAACTCATCGGTGCGGAATATCTCCCCGCATGGGAAAAATTCGGACTGTTCGGTCTGAAGTGTAAGAACGAAGAGCCGACCATACGTGCATATTCTATGGCCAACTATCCGGCTGAAGGCGACAGGATAATGCTGACAGTGCGTATCGCGACTCCGCCGTTCAAACCGAAACCGCAAGTGGGATTCATGGACGTAATGCCGGGTATAGCATCATCGTACATATTCACACTGAAACCGGGCGACAAGGTTGTCATGAGCGGCCCTTACGGAGACTTCCACCCGATATTCGACTCGAAGAAAGAAATGATGTGGATAGGCGGTGGCGCCGGAATGGCTCCGCTGCGCGCACAGATCATGCACATGACGAAGACGCTGCACACCACCGACAGAAAGATGTCGTACTTCTATGGTGCACGTGCGCTCAACGAGGTATTCTACCTGCAAGACTT
Organism: Candidatus Avibacteroides excrementipullorum; assembly: GCA_018711405.1. Lineage (GTDB taxonomy): Bacteria > Bacteroidota > Bacteroidia > Bacteroidales > Bacteroidaceae > Avibacteroides > Avibacteroides excrementipullorum. The sequence goes on from DVIH01000030.1 coordinate 9,882, forward strand.
CCTGCAGCTTGAGAAAGATTTCCCCAACTTCTCGTTCCACCTCGCACTCGACCGTCCCGATCCGGCAGCCGATGCAGCAGGCGTGAAGTACACTCCGGGATTCGTTCATCAGGTCATCTATGACACATACCTGAAGAACCATGAAGCACCTGAAGACATAGAGTACTACATGTGCGGTCCCGGCCCGATGTCAAAAGCCGTTGTCAGCATGCTCGACAGTCTCGGTGTAGACGAAGCAAGCATAATGTACGACAACTTCGGGGGATAAACCATGACAGCATAAAAGCCATAAGCTCGATAAGGGGGAGAGGTTCCGCGCGGGATCTCTCCCCTGTTTTTTCTACGCCATGCCCCCGAGAGAAAAGCCCAAAGGAGGAAACATCACAGCAGCCTGTCGAATGCTGTAAGCCAAGACATTACGCACCGGTCTTCCGCTTCCTGCCATACACCGCCGGGGATCGGCTCGATCTTCCCCGAAGATAGCGTACATCCCGGCCCGATACCGAGCCGATCATTGCCGAAGATGGCGCACATCTTTTCCCGACAGGAAAAGCATACGGGCGGGAAGGTAAAATGTCACTTCTATTCTACTGTCACGGAATCTTTCGCAGCCGGCCTGTGTTTACGCAGGCGCAGCCAGCTGGCAAGCTCGCGCCACGTCATGAAGTCTTTCTTATAGACGAAACCAATGCCCTGCGTAGTCAGCGTGGTACGGGTGTAGTAGCGGTCATTGGTCTTGTTGTAGGCCTTAATGCGCAGCCCGCCATCGCGGGTGAGAAGATACTCTATGTCAAAGTCTCCGATGAAATTGCTCTGTGTCATGGAGTTTTCACGATAGCCGAAGTTGCCGTTTATCAGCAAGCGGTTGTTGAGCAACTGCCCGGAAAGCATTCCCTCAAACTCCACATCGGTCCATCCGTTGCCGCCGGTGGAGAGGTTTGTTCCCACGTTCCAGTTGCTGTTGTTGATTATGGAAGAAAGGGCGTTGTTGAACTGCTCCGACAAAGTGGACGAAATGACCGATGACAATGCGTTGGAACTCTGCTCCGGATTCACATAGTCGGGCGTATAGAATTTGCCCAGACCGAGCAGATAGAGTATCTCCATATTCATCAGTTCATCCGTGCTTATGGCGTTGAGCACCGTCCGCTCCACCTCCTCGCTTTCATCGGGCAACTCCAGCCCCAGCCTGATGGACGGTTTCGCAAGGTTTCCGGTGAGCGACATGAGACATGCCACCTTCACATTGGTCTGCCCCGCCTGCTCTGCCACATCGGTACCCAAGTCGTTAAGAGAAGCCGAATTGACAGTATAGGTCGCGTCTATGCTAAGGTCGGCGTCCAACGGATGCCCGTTGAACGTGATATTGCTGCCTTGCATTATGACGAAATCCTTTCTTATCACATCCTGCAAACTGAACTTGTATATGCCTTGATTGATGGAATAGTTGCCGAAAAGTTTCACGTCGCCTTTATTGAAAAACTCCACCCTTATATTGCCGGTGCCCCGCCCGCCGATATAGTCTCCGGCTCTCGGATCCATGATGATTCTCATCTCCGCATCGGGCGTGGCATCTATCACGAGATTCAGCCTTATGTCGGAAGCCGTTTCTTCCATCCTGCTCAACTCGTCCATGTATTCGTCATAGGCGCTTCTCTCCACGACAATGGTATCGCGCACAATCTTAGGAGTCTTGTCCACAAAGGTGATGAACTTGGTCTCTTCGGCCATAGCCGTAGTTTCGGTGAGGTAATAGAACCGGCTATCCGGCCCTGTGGTCATCCAGGCATTCACATCCAGGTATTTATGCCCTCCTGTCAGTTCCAGGTTGCCCGAAGCGTAGACCGTCCCGAAAAACGGCACATCGGGCGACTCCTTCGTGTCGAACACAAGCATATTGTCAAGATTGGCTCTTATCCTGAAAGAGAGGTCTTTCAGATAATTGTGATACACGTTTCCGTTTACCACTCCGGTATTGCCTTTGGCATCGCTGACTGTGACGTTTCTGAACTGGATGTCGCCCGGACGGAAATGCACGGAATCGGACATGTGTATGGAGGTATTCAATATGTCGACCTTGAACGATGCATCGTGCGCCAGCACATCGCCCTCGACATTGATTTTCTTGAACGGACCGAATATCCTCACATTGCCGCTGGCACGTCCTCTGACATCCGATGATATGGATTTCATGTAGAATTGCAGGAAGCCGAGGCTGGCGTTATTGGTATGTATGTTCAAGTCGAGCCTGCCGTTCGGCTTTATGGGATGTATCACGCCTTTCACCGTTATGTCTCCAATGTCATAGTCGGTGGCGTATCCGTCCAGTATAATGGCTTTTCTGTCATTGTCCCATCCGCCATTCAGGTCGAGGTCACCCAAACGGCTGCCGTTGAGCGAGAAGTTGTCTATGTGCATCACCGTCTCCAGATTGGGTTGAGACAATACGCCGCCGCTCCTCACATATCCTGTGGCAGAGCCTGAGAGGTCTACCGTCTTCTTTATATCGGCTATGTTGAAGATATAAGCCACATCTATGTCTTTCAGATCTACAAAAAGCGAGTCAGACAGTTCCTTTCCAGCCACCCCGTTGATTTTCACATGCTGGCCGTCATGTCCGAACTCAAAATCGCGGACTTGCAGTTTTCCGCCGCCCACCGATATTTCCGAGGGAAACATAGTCCATACCGTGTCATTGAATATGATATCGCTCCTGTTTATTTTTATCTCGGCATCCAGTCCGTCCGACCTACCCAACACAGCTTCGGCATCGAGTTCTCCGCAATATGTCACTACGGCATCATTCCCCCAATTAGCCCGCGTCTTTATGTCATTGCCATCGGCCTCAACATTCAGGACGCACGCCAAAGCGCTTCCTTTCTTCATGCGGATGTTGGAACGCAACTGAAGGTCGGTAGACGCATCCTGATTGTCAACAACCAGAGAGGCCGATTCAAACCAATTGTCTTTGAATCTGAAGTCGGGCACATACGCCTCCAGCCTGAAACGTTCCTCGCTATCGCTCAGATAACCGTTGACAGCAGCAGTGCCATGCAGATACAAAGGCACGTTCAACACTTCAGACAACAGCCCTGTGTCGTAAACATCGAGATTGAACGTCAGATTGTTATTGACCGGCACATCTTCCTCTTCAGAGCTGCCCTCCTCAGGCAAATGCTTCCTCAGAATCCACATAAGGCTCTGCGGCAACCCCGCATACGAAAAATTGCCCCTGACCTCCGAAGACATGAAATCAGACTCCACCGTTATGAGTTTTTCCGTAGCGGATGGACGCTCCAATCCCAGTTCAAAAGAATTGATCAGAAAAGTCCTGTCCGGATAATTGAATGAGAAATCCGATAAAGTCACATTGCCGGCCAGCGTCTCAAGGTCTTTGCCGGCCAAATCGGCGGCCAGGCTCAAAGAAAAATCAGCGTTCTCATATTCCTTTCTCTCCGTCCACTGCAAACCATAAGGATTTATATTGCCGGCCTGCAAAGCCAAATGCAAAGCAGGATTCTTCCGGACATCGCTCACCGACACATCCATGTCGAGCAAGCCGTAACGGTCATGCAATGCCGCATTTCCCGACAGCGTTTCATCAGCGAGAGTAAAGTCCAACGCCAACTTGCCGTACTCATATCCATGAAAATAAAAATCATCGACCGCCCCGTTCAATGCGGCTTCTACCAGTTTGCCATCCTCCAGTAGCGAACTGAACTGAAGCCCAAAAGAGATGTTTCCGAACTTCTCTGAAGCCAAAAGATGCCCCAATCCGAAAACCTCAGTAGATACATGTCCTTCAAATCCTCTACCGTCTCCCTGCACAACCATCGACATGCCTGACTTTACATCCCCCAACGGTGTCAGGACATTGACCTCCGCTTTGAGATTGCTCAATTTACCTGATATGCCGGCCGATACATCTACATAATCAAGGTTCGCCAATTGCGCAGGCATCTTTATGCCGAACACGCCAAACAGATCGCCCAACGCTTTCTTATCGGAATACAATCTCACGATACGCCCCGACACGTCAGCACTTTGCATATCCGTCCAGCCGGACAGTCCACCTGTTGCATCCAAAATGAAATCATTGCCATACAAAAGTCGGAACTCATCGCACCGCACATCTCCGGCACTTCCTGAGAAAGCAGCCGACAGGTCAAACGGCATTTCAGCATCGGCTATAGACGGAGACAGAAAAGCAAAATCGCCCGAATAGAGATTTTCAGACACAAGCCTCATCCTGAACGAGGCATCCTTTAGCACATCGGCCAAAGCGCTGTCGGCGGCTACAGGATATTTCACTTCGAGCAAAGGAACGTCCAGTTCCGATTTATCCAATTTCACCTTGAAGTTTTCCGCGACAAGATTGCCATTTCCGCCTTTCAGCCGGAAAGCAAGCCTGTCCAATACGAATCCCGACTTCTCTCTGAAGCTGAAACGCTTCACATTGACATCTATGGAATCATTGCGGATAAGTTTCAGCGAAACTGTAGCTATAATGTTCTCCACCCCTATATGATTGACATCGAATCCTTCTGCCTTGTCTGGTTCAGACATTACATCATACGAGAGTCTGCCACGCCTGACCAGGACTGTATTAATCTTAAGGTCGAGCCATGAACTTTTCGGGGCATCGTCTTTCCTCTTGAATGCATCTATTATATATTGTATGTTGAGGGGCGCATCCTTATTCTCCTTGCTCAATTTGAAATCGAACCCGAAAAGCTGCACGCTGCCTATCCTGACTTTCTTGTTGAACAACGGCAGTATCTCAAACTTGGCAGACAGACGGCTTATCCTGGCCATCTCTTTAGCGTCATCGTCTTTCAACGACAGGTCGGTGATTATGATGCGGTTCAGCAGGCCTATGTCTATCCGCCCGATGCTCACTTCGGTCTTCAGCAAAGATGACAGCTCCTTAGACACAATGCCTCCTATCTCCCTCTGCACGTCCGATATCTGAAGCAATATGACAAGAAGAAGGTAGATTGCCAAAAAGAACGACAACAACGAAAGCAATATGTTTCTGAACTTCCTGATGGCCTGAGATATTAAATCCTGTTCATTATTTTATCCAACACCCAACTCGTGGGAGTAGCGTTTATGCCGCTACACTCGCATACGGCCTTGCCTTGCAGATGCTTTATCACACTCTCTATGAGCGGATATTGCACAAAGCGCGGGTTATCGACATTGAATTCCCTTACGCCGTTCTTGTCGGTCAGCTTTATCGGAGCAAAAGTAAAGACCGAGAACTTTATCTTACCGTCGGTCCCTATTATTTCCACTTTGTCCTCATCCGTACAGTTGTCCGCCCCGAAGCACCACGAACCTGCGCCGACTATGTCGTTTTCAAAAGAGAAGCAACAGCTTATCGTATCGAAATCATGTTTTGCCCCGCTGTTGCATCCGTAGGCATCGAGGATACAGCCGCAGATGTCCTGCACCACATCTATCTGATGAGGCACAAGGTCATAGAAAAAGCCGTATCCGGTAATGTCGGGCTGTATGCGCCAAGGCAGGTCTTTGGCCGAATAGTCCAGATTCACTTCCGGCTGCGAGAAGTCTATCCTCACCCCTATGACACGGCCTATGCTCCCCTCGCTCACAAGCGACTTAACTTTAAGGAAATAGGGCAGATAACGCCGGTAGTATGCCACGAAACACGGCATTCCCGTCTCCTCAGATATGCGGTTCATCCGGCAACAGTCTTCATAGCTTGCCGCCATAGGCTTTTCCACATACACGGCTTTGCCTGCCTTCATCGCCATTATGGCATAGGTGGCATGGGTGGAAGGCGGAGTAGCTATATAGACAGCATTGACAGCATCGTCTTTCAGCAGGTCGAAGACATCGTCATACCAGCTGTTTATGCCATGTTTCACGGCATACTGCTCTGCTTTCTCCTTGTCGCTGTTCATCACGGCCACCACTTGGGAATGCTCCACCATATCGAACACCGGGCCGCTTTTGGTCTCGGTCACTTCGCCGCATCCTATTATGCCCCATCTCACATATTCCATAAAAACGCACCTAAAATAAAAACGTCAGTCATAAAAATTCCACGACACCCCAAATTTGAACAATCTCGGATTTATGGGATAATGGGGAGCGTAGAAAGCATTGTTGTTGCCCATGCCCTGATTCACATGATATATCATGGCAAAAAGCCTTGTCCTCTTTATGGAGAGGTTGGCATAGACATTCACCACAGGATATGAGCCTATCTCTATCCCTTCGCCCTGCAATTTGAACTGGCCTATCACAGGACTGTAGTCCAAAGCCATGTAACGGGTGAAAAACCTGACATCCGCGCCGATTTCCAGTTTCAGAACTTTCTTGGCAAGGGATGTGGATATGTAGAGGTTGTGATAGAGCGTCAGCTCCGGCAACGGCAATATGTCTTTGTTGCTGCTTTTCTGATACATCACCTCGTTGTCGAGATGCAGTATCCCCACCTTGAAGTCCTGCCTCAGCTTGGCATAGAGCACCTGAATGTTTCCGCCATACTGTGCCGAATGCGCGTTGCTGTCGAAGTACACATAATTCTTTATGTTCTCCACCCCCACGCTGAGGTCGGTCCTCCAACGTTCCACCGACAGGCGTCCGTGTATCCTCGTGCGGAACACGTCTGAAAACTCATTGTCCCACCACAGATGCTTGGAGTGGTAAGTATCGTAATAGAATGACGGAGGCTCGTTTTTGATATACGCTCCGGCCATAAGCGACACGGTGTCGCCAAACAGGCGGAAGTTGAAATCTATGTTGCCGTCCACGTTGAAACGCCCCACGTTGTCGCCGAGCAGAGATATCTCGCCGCTCACCGCATAATGGATGAGACTACCCGCCCGCTTCGAGATTTCACCGCCCACGGCAAAATCATGCGACTGATATTTCCTGTTGAAAAAAGACCGGCCTCTGCTGCCGGGCACCGAATCGGGCAGCACATATTGCTCCAGCAGATAGCTTGCATAAGCTGTTATCCCCATCTTGGCCCACTTGTTGAATCCTTCGAGCAACGAAATGCCCACTATGTTTTTGATGGAAGTATAGTTGGTCTTGTCGTCAATGGAGTCGCCCGGCATATAAGTTTCGGCAAAATAATCGGCCGGCGTGCCGTATGACAAGAACTGCCTTTTCGCTTTCTCCAGCTTGAACGTGTGCAGGAAGCTCGTCACCGGCACAAACTCCTCTATCTTCCTTATGCGTCCGTCCTTCGTCGTGTCGTTTCTCAGGAAACGCTTGAAGCCCAGTTTGTATTTATGGTTCAGATAGACGTAATAGTTTTTATTGGCATTCCACACATTCACATCGTTGAACACCACAGGGATGTCCGATGACGAATACTGGTTCTTGCCCTCGTTCATCGACAGCGGGTTGGTGATGTAGCGGTCGTCAGAGATACCTCCGTTTTCGCGGGTCTTCATCCTGAAATAGCCGAAAGCAAAACTCAGGTCATACTTGTCGCCGTTGTATGCGGCAAACGCCCCCCCGTTGATGTGCGAGGTGGACTGCTTCTGATAGTAGCCTCTGCCGTAGATGTAGTCCACATTGAACCCGAATGAAAATTTCCTGTTCACGCTCACGCCGAAATAGGTCTTGAAACGCTCCTCGCCCGAATGCTTGCTGCCGCCCTTGTAGTAATCGAGGTTGGCATACGGCGATTTGGTGTCGACAAACATCACATCCTGCTCCGACTTCACGAAGCCTCCGTAGGGATTGAGGAAAATGAACTCCCGGCCCTCGTCCTGCAACGGGAAATACCTGCCATATCGCGGCGAACCGAGATTGCCCAGATAGTTGTACTCATTGCGCAGCCCCTCAGTGAGACATGTATTGTAATAATAGGGCAACAGCGTGTCCACATCGGCCTGCGAGCGGAATCCCAGTTCGCTGTCCAGCTTCCACATCTCCACATGCACCGGAATGCTCTCGGCATCTATCTTGGGCGTGGTGTCGTTGTCATACTCATCATCGGCAAAAGGGTTGTTGGGGTCATACAGTTCGTCATCGCCGTAAAGCCCCTCCAGCGAGGGGTCGGTGACAGGTATTTGCGCAAGCGATGACAGCACGCACAGCGCAAACGACAGGACGGTAAAAACTAATCTCATTGCAAAAGTCATAATCCCGACAAAGATACAACATAAAAACGATACGGAGGGCACATTGCCGAAGATTAGAAAGCTTTAACTACCCGCAAAAACGACTGCGGAAAAGATGTGCGCCATCTTCGCCCGGGATCGAGCCGATACCCGGCAAAGATGGCGCACATCCCGACCCGATACCGAGCCGATCCCCGACACGGGTCTGAAGACACAGAAAAACGGGCTGAGAAACGAATTACACCTATATTATTTGCACGTTCATTTTTATATGCATATATTTGCGCGACAACTAATTTATCAATCAAGTTTTAATAAAACAGGAGGTCAATCATGAAAAAACAAGTATTATTTCCTTTGCTCCTCGCCGGCATGTTGCTGTGCGGATGCGACAAAGAGAGCGGCGACTCAGGCGAGAACTTCACACAGGTGTCATGCGAAGGTTATGACATGCACATCAATAACAATGTGACCATAGACGGCAAGCCCTTGCAATGCGTGAAATGGTTTGTCGACAAAATAGACTGGGACTACAAGATGTGCCTCACAGGCATACACGTTGACACAGGCGAACTCGATGGCAAACAGATATTCATATTCGGCACCTATGTATCTTCCGGCCCGTCATACGAAGTGACCGACAACAAAGGTAACTATCTGGGCGGCGCAATGGAAAACATTCCTGTCACAAAGTCAGATGCCTGCCACATATTTTCTACCGTGTGCATACCTTTCGATGAGAGCCTGGAGGAGGTGGAGGGATACACCCTTGAGGAATACGACAATTGCGGAGTGTATTATTACGACTACGCATCAGTAAACGGCAACAGTCTGCAAAGCCTGGACTGGCTGGCAGAAACTCTGTGCAACGCATTTGCCGAAAGACAAAGGCCGCTCGTGGTGAGCACCGCCAAGCTGGACGGCAACACCGTGCTGCTCATCAACGAGATGTATTCCACCAAGTTCTACTATGCAGCCTATGACGCGGCAGGCAACAAACTAAACATCGACATGATGAAAAAAGCTTACGAAAACGGCACATTGACCGAACCGGGATATGCCTGCCAGGTGAGAGACAAATGACGTGACACGACACAGCGGGCATCACCGCCCGCACAGCCATATCCCGGCGTGCGCGGAAAGACATGAAGCACCTTTCCGCGCACGCTGTCTTTTTGCCTTACGGGACAGGAAAAAACAGACCGGCAATCAAATTCCGAGATAAAAAAGCCGCAATAAATTTGCCATTAGCTTATATCTGAGTATTTTTGTTCTCAATCTGCATTTTTTGATAAAAACAAAACAATTTATAATACATGAAAAGTTCAGAAGAAACAAAAAAAGAGCTGTCAATCCCTGAAAACGCATTCAGGGAATTGAAGAAAGGAGAGGTCTACATGCCTCTCATGTCTGCCGACAAGCAGTACAAGGAAGTGACCGTGTGGTCTGTCACGTGGGGCGTCATCATGGCCGTGATATTCTCTGCCGCAGCAGCCTTTCTGGGGCTGAAGGTGGGACAGGTGTTCGAAGCTGCCATACCTATCGCCATAATAGCAGTGGGCCTGTCGGGAGCCACCAAACGCAAAAACGCTCTCGGAGAGAATGTCATAATACAGTCTATCGGAGCATCATCGGGACTTATCGTCTCAGGTTCCATTTTCACCCTCCCGGCACTCTACATCCTACAGGTGAAATACCCTGAAATGACAGTCAACTTCTTCCAGGTGTTCTTCAGCTCACTGCTCGGCGGCGTGCTGGGCATGCTGTTCCTCATCCCGTTCCGCAAATACTTTGTGGCCGACATGCACGGCAAGTATCCCTTCCCCGAAGCCACAGCCACCACGCAGGTGCTCGTATCGGGCGAGAAAGGCGGCAACCAAGCCAAGACATTGCTCTTCGCCGGACTTGTGGGAGGTCTGTACGACTTCATAGTCAGCACATTCGGCCTTTGGAAAGAGACCATTTCCACCAGGATACTGCCATTCGGCGAAACCATAGCCGAAAAAGCAAAACTGGTGTGCCAGGTATATACGGGAGCGGCAGTGCTCGGTCTGGGCTTTATCATAGGACTGAAATACGCGCTCATCATCTGTCTCGGCTCGGCACTCGTGTGGTGGATCATAATACCCGGCATCTCGCTGATATGGGGCGGAGACGTGTGGAACATGTGGAATCCGGCCATAACAGACACCATAGGCAGCATGTCGCCTGAAGACATATTCAACAACTATGCCAAGAACATCGGCATAGGCGGCATCGCGATGGCCGGCATCATAGGCATTATAAAATCCTGGCCCATAATAAGAAACGCAGTATCGCTCGCCGCAAGCGAACTGGGAGGCAAAAAAGTGAATCAGGCCGAGATAAAAAGAACCCAGAAAGACGTGCCGATGAAAATCATTGCCATAGGAGTGATAGCCACATTGATATGCATATTCGTATTTCTGCATTTCGGAGTGATGGGAGGCAACTGGCTGCACTCCACAGTGGCCATACTGCTGGTAGCAGTCATCACATTCCTTTTCACCACAGTAGCAGCCAACGCCATAGCCATAGTGGGTTCCAACCCCGTATCGGGCATGACACTCATGACACTCATACTCTCATCGGTCATAATGGTGTCGGTGGGCCTGTCGGGCACATCGGGCATCGTAGCCGCACTCATCATGGGCGGAGTGGTCTGCACGGCTTTGGCCACAGCCGGAGGCTTCATCACCGACCTGAAGATAGGTTACTGGCTGGGAACGACTCCGCAGAAACAGGAGACATGGAAACTGCTCGGCGTAGTGGTATCGGCCGCAACCGTTGCCGGCGTCATGATGATACTCAACCAGATATACGGCTTTGTGGAAACTCCCGAAACTCCCAATCCGCTCGTGGCTCCGCAAGCCAATGCTATGGCAGCGGTGATAGAACCACTCATGAGCGGAAGCAATGCCCCGTGGGCATTATATGGCATCGGAGCAGTGCTGGCCGTGATACTGACACTGGTCAAGGTGCCTGCCCTGCCGTTTGCGCTCGGCATGTTCATACCGCTCCACCTCAACCTGCCCCTCCTCATCGGCGGCATCATCAGCTGGTACGTCACGACAAGGAGCAAGGACAAGGAAGTGAACAACGAAAGAAATGAAAAAGGCACGCTGATAGCATCGGGATTCATCGCCGGCGGCGCACTCATGGGCGTGGTAAGCGCAATACTCCGCTTCGCCGGAGCCAACTGGATGATGACGGAATGGAATGCATCGCTATGGGCTGAAATCCTCGCATTCGTCACATACATATTATTAATAGCCTACTTTATCAGGGCGACATTAAAGAAATAACACCGACACGATTATGAAACAGACATTCAGTTTAATGCTGGCCTGCGCATTAGCCACATGCGCCTTTGCGCAAAATCAGGAAGACAGATACAAGGACATAACCAATCCTGACCTGACATCCATAAACACGATAGAGCCGAGAGCTTCTTTCATGTCATACGACAACTTTACCGATGCCGCCGATGACAACAAACGGGAAGGCACGTTCTATCTGTCACTTAACGGAGTGTGGAAATTCAACTACACCGACAATTTCAACGAAAGGCCCATTGGGTTTGAAAAAGAAGACTACGACACTTCGGGCTGGAAAGACATAAACGTGCCGGGCAACTGGGAACGGCAGGGATTCGGAGTGCCTATCTATGTAAACACCACATACGAGTTCACCTCCCCGGCCAAGACGGAACCGTTTTGGGAAAAGCCCAACCCGCCTTACGTTCCCGAAGAATGGAACCCCACAGGCACATACAGACGCACATTCGAGCTGCCCGATGACTGGACTGGCAACAGCATCTTCCTGAGTGCCGACGGTGTGAAAGGAGCAGCATTCTTTTACCTCAACGGGCAATTCGTGGGCATGAGCAAAGATGCCAAGACTCCGGCCAGGTTTGAAGTGACCGATAAGGTGAAAGCCGGCAAGAACGTCATAGCCGTGCAGGTACACAGATTCTCTGACGCCAACTATCTGGAATGCCAGGACTTCTGGCGTCTGAGCGGATTTGAGAGAGATGTCTATCTGTATGCCCAGCCGAAAACGCACATAAAAGATTTCAACATAAAATCCACTTTGGACAAATCATACAAAGACGGCATCTTCTCCATTGCGATGGAAATAGAAGATGAAAACGGGAACTTCAACGGCTCCATGTTTTTCCATCTGCTCGACCCCAACGAAAAAAGCGTCTATTCAGGCGATGTGAAAATAAAGTCGGATAACAACACGTTCACCATCCCCGACATTGTGGTGAAAGACGTGGACAAATGGTCGGCAGAAACTCCCCATCTCTACAAGGTAGTGTTCGGACTGAAAGACGGAAACGGCAAAGTATTTGAAGCCACAAAAGCCTATGTGGGATTCAGGACGGTAGAAATAAAAGACAAACAACTCTGCGTGAACGGAATGCCTATATACGTAAAAGGAGTAAACTACCACGAACACAACGAAGTGACAGGACACTACGTCCCGGCAGAACTGATGATGAAAGACTTTGAACTGTTCAAACGCTACAACGTCAATACCGTAAGGACATGCCACTATCCGCAAAACGAACTGTTTTATGACCTGTGCGACAAATACGGGCTGTATGTCATAGACGAAGCCAACATAGAGTCGCACGGAATGGGCTACGACCTTAAGAAAGGCGGCACTCTGGCCAACAACAAAGATTTCTATGAAGCCCACATGTACAGGACAAGAAACATGTATGAAAGAGACAAAAACCATCCTTCGGTCATAATCTGGTCTTTGGGTAACGAGGCCGGCAACGGATATAACTTCTACATGACTTATTCATGGCTGAAAGAACAAGACAGCACGCGCCCGGTGCAATACGAACGCGCATTGCTGGAATGGAACACCGACATCTATTGCCCCATGTATACACACTATAAGAACTGTCTGGAATATGCCGAAAGCGAAAGCGCAGACCGCCCCATCATACTGTGTGAATATGCACATGCCATGGGAAACAGCTTGGGCAACTTCCAAGACTACTGGGATGCTGTGGAAAGCAGCAAACTGTTTCAGGGCGGATGCATCTGGGACTGGGTAGACCAAGGACTTTTGGAGAAAGATGAAAACGGCAACAGATTCTGGGCATACGGAGGCGACTTCGGCAAGATAGGGACGCCGTCTGACGGAGACTTCTGCATAAACGGCCTTATATATCCCGACAGGACAGTGAAACCGCAGACAGAAGAAATGAGAAAAGTCTACCAGAACATAAGATTCAAAAAGTTCAACAAGGAAGACAATACTGTACTCATCCGCAACAACTTCTCTTTCACAAACACTGACAAATATGATTTTGAATACATTGTAAAAGAGAATGAGAAAGTAATAAAGAAAGGCAAGCTCGATGTAAGCCTCAGTCCGAGAACCGAAGGCCTGTTCAGCATAGACGACATGCCGGAAACACCTGACGGCACAAAAGAATATTTCATAGAGTTCAACGTGAGACAGAAAGAAGATGAGAATCTCATTGAAAAAGGACATGTGATAGCACGTGACCAAATCAAGCTCAACAAACTTGTAAAAAAAGATGACAAAGTACTCGCAAGAGCGCAATACGAGGAAAATGAAAACGAGGTCATCTTCAAAGGAAAGGACTTCAACGCCACTTTCGACAAACAATCAGGCATGCTCGTTTCTTACAAATATAAAGGCACAGAACTCATAGACGGACGAAACGGACTGCACCCGTTCTTCTGGCGCGCCCCAATAGACAATGAATACGGAGCAGGAATACCCGAAAAGAACGCCGCATGGAAAGAAATCAGCTACAGACCGGCAGTTGCGGAAAACTTCACCGTCAGAACAGAAAGAGGATTCAGGAGAATAGATGTGAACGGCTTCTCCAAAGAAATGGCCGCCGAATATTCTATAGTCTCGTGCAGCTATAATTATCCTGAGACAGGAGCTTCATGGGATGTCACCTATCGCATCTATGACAATGGAAAAATAAATGTGACAAACGATTTCTATGGCAAGAATGGCGGTACCTATATCCCAAGAGTCGGGATGAGAATGCAAATGCCTAAGGATTTCTGCAATTTCACCTATTTCGGACGCGGCCCGTGGGAAAGTTACAAAGACAGAAAGACTTCATGCTTCATTGACAAATATGCATTCGACACAAACGACCTTGTCGAAAAATACGTACGTCCGCAAGAGAACAATCACAGGACGGACATCCGCTGGTTCACCCTGACAAACAAAAAAGGCAACGGACTTTTGTTTGTGGCACATGACACATTCGAAGCCAACGTGTCATCTTATCCGTTGGAAACATTCGACAGTGGCATGAGCATATACAACAACCAGCCAATTACAGCCGACACTCCTGAGATACACCGCCACATCAATGACATAAAAAAAGGAAAGACGACTGACATTTTCATTGATTACGGCATGACTGGACTCGGAGGAGATGACAGCTGGGGCGCACTCGTGCACGAAGAATACAGGATAAAACCTGACTCCAAGTTCAGCTACTCATTCTCAATCTATCCGATAGAGAAAAAAACGAATGTCGATGAACTTGTGCAATCATATTGATTACAACTGCAAACTATTTCAGACACCTTTTCAATTGGCGAAAAGGTGTCTGAAATGATTTAAAAAACAGCCTAAACCTTCACAGCATGACAGCCGATGCCTTAGAAAAGAAAACCAAAGATACAATATGCGACAAACAACTGTTTGACAAGCACTCCAGAATTTTTGTTGCCATAAGCGGTGGTGCAGACTCTGTATGCCTGCTGAACATCCTTAATACATTAGGTTATGAATGCATGGCACTACATTGCAATTTTCACCTCAGAAAAGACGAGTCTGACAGAGACCAAAGATTCGTAGAAAACCTGTGCCGGAGACTCAATGTTCCGATAAAAACAAGACATTTCGACACAGCAGAATATGCAAAAGCCAATAAAATATCAATAGAGATGGCAGCCAGAGAGTTACGCTATGCCTGGTTTGAAGAATGTCATAAAGAATATAGTGACTCAGTCGTAGCCA
>DVIH01000031.1 GCA_018711405.1 Candidatus Avibacteroides excrementipullorum
ACCTGCGGGCATACAATTATGAACTCATAAATGCGAAAAGGACAAAGAAATCCATAGCCTACGGGAAAGCATTCATCGATGCCGATGTCAATATAAAAGGCCCAGTCAATGCATTGTCAATGAACGGATACCTGAAACTTCTGGGCAACACCAATCTCGGATACGTGATGAAAGAATCCCCATTGACAGTACAAAACAGACTTGGCGAACTTGTCACATTCGTCAACCTGAACGATACGACGACTAAAAAAGAAACAAACATACAACCGATCAATGTCGGAGGCATGGACATCTTGGTCAACGTATCAATAGACCCGGCAGTAAAAGTGACGGCGCATCTCAGCGAATACGGCAACGACCGCGTGGAACTGGAAGGAGGAGGAGACCTGTCATTGCAATACACATCTTTCGGAGAGCTGTTCCTGTCGGGACGATATACCTTGTCGGGAGGAAAACTCTATTACTCCCTGCCCATAGTCTCATCCCTTGACTTCAATGTCACCAGCGGCAGTTATGTGGAATGGAGCGGCAACGCCATGAACCCGAGAATGGACATTACGGCTATAAAAGGTGTCAAAGCCGATGTGACAGACGAAGGAAGCGACAACACACGCAAAGTGGACTTCGATGTAAGCATTTCGATAAAGAACACGCTTGAGAATCTCGGACTCGCATTCAACCTGTCAGCACCTAATGACATGAATGTGCAAAACCAGTTATCAGCACTCGGAGAAGAAGAAAGGGCAAAACAAGCCATAACCATGCTGGTAACAGGCAGATACGGCAACATAGGAGCCGGCGGACTATCAATGGGAGGAGCACTCAACTCACTCCTGCAAACGGAGATATCGAACATAACAAAAAACATAAAGGCAGTAGACATCAGCGTCGGCATGGAGAGCAAAGATGGCTCAGATGACCTGTCGAACATGGACTACTCGTTCAGCCTGTCCAAACGCTTCTGGAACGACAGGCTCAATATCATCATCGGAGGAAAAATCTCCAGTGACTCCAACGACAGCGGCAGCAACAATGAAAGTTTCATCGACAACGTATCTGTGGAATACAGGCTCGACAACTCCGGTACGAGATATGTCAAAGCTTTCCACTCGCAAGACACGGAAAGTATCCTCGAAGGCGAAGTCATGGAGACCGGTGTGGGCATTGTGCTGAGAAAAAAGATGAAACGGATGACAGAACTATTCAAATTCGGTTCCGGCAAAAAGAAGCCGAAAGACATAAAACAATAAGACATGAGAAACTCGATCAAACATATAACGTCTGCCATGCTTCCCATTATATGCGCCATAATGGTTCTGGCAAGTTGCAACGTGACAAAAAACCTGCCGGAAGGAGAAACCCTGTATATCGGCATGAAAAAAACAGAAATAGCAGACAATGACAATTCGGAAGGTGCAAAACTCGCCTTAGACGAAGTGAACGCCTCTTTAGAAAAGAAACCGAACGGAGCCATATTCGGACCGATAAGAAACCCATGGCCCATACGACTGTGCATATACAACGACTTCATAAATGCCAAGACCAAATTCGGCAAATGGATTTTCAACAAATTCGCGTCAGAGCCGGTTCTTGTCAATGCGGTCAATCCGGAAATGAGAAGCAAGATAGCAACAAACCTGCTCAAGGACTACGGCTACTTCAACGGAGAAGTGAAACATGAAATAATTTACTCCAAGAAAAACGACAAAAAAGCGTTCGTGAAATACTACGTCAATATGGGCAAAGGATACTCCATCGACACAGTCTACTACGGACACTTCAACAGCTTTGCCGACAGCATCATAGACAAGAACATGAAAAAACGGTTGCTGCACAAGGGCGACCCGTTCTCTGTCGTCACGCTCGATGCCGAACGGCAAAGGATAAGTTCGCTTCTGAGAAACAACGGCTATTATTATTTCAAGCCCGACTACCTGTCACTTCTGGCCGACACACTCATGTCGCCCGGCAAAGTAACCCTCAAAATCGAGCCGAAGACAGGAATATCCGATTTTGTGAAGAAAAGATGGACCGTAGGAGACACCGAAGTCTTCCTGCACGGCTATGACAACGAAAATCCCACGAAAACCAGAAAGTACAAAGACCTCACGATACATTATGAGGGAAAACTCAGAATAAGACCCAAAGTCCTATACACGAGACTGAGAGACAAAAAAGGAGACTTCTACTCTCAGGCTAAGCACACCGGCTCGCAGTCGGAACTGAGCAGACTCGGCGTATTCAGATATGTAGACATACAATATTCGCCTCAGGACAGTATGAAAAACATACTGAAAAGGACATTGAACACAGCCTACGACTATCCTCTCGACGGGGAACTGGAATTCAACTTCAAGATGAAAAGCAATGACTATATAGGTCCCGGCGCATCGTTCAGCGTAGCAAAGAAAAACATATTTCACGGCGGAGAAAGGCTCTCCGTATCGCTCAAAGGCGCATACGAATGGCAGACCAATGCACGACAGGCCGGTACGGCCATAAACTCTTATGAATTTGGAGCAGATGCCACACTCGATTTCCAGACCATAGTCTTTCCCGGAGTGAGAATAACCAATTTCAAACGCCCGGTATCATCGCAATTCAGACTGTATGCCAACCAGCTCAACAGGGCACAATATTTCAAACTGCTCGACATAGGCGGAAGTGCCGAATACAAATTCAGGCCAAACAACTACATACTCTACACCATAAAGGCTTTTGAACTGAACTACAATCTCCTGCAAAAGACCACAAGCCGCTTCGACTCGATAAGAGACGAGAATCCCGCTCTCTACCTGAGTCTGAAAGACCAGTTCATCCCCTCTATGGGATTCACATTCAACTATGACAACGAATCGCTGAAAAGAAGATACCACACATGGTGGGAAGTGTCTTTCACTTCGGCAGGCAACATACTCTCATGCGCCTATGCAGCATTCGGACAGAAATTCAGCAAAAAAGACAAAGACCTCTTGGGCAATCCGTTTTCGCAGTTTGCCAAAATATCATCCGATGTAAGATACACATACAAGCTCGGAGAAAAACACTCCATCGCCACACGGTTTGCACTCGGCATAGGATATGCTTACGGCAACTCATACGTCATCCCCTATTCAGAACAGTTTTATGTGGGAGGAGCCAACAGCATCAGAGCGTTTACCATACGTTCCATAGGGCCGGGCAGCTACAGATCAAAAGAAAGCAAATACTCATACATAGACCAGAACGGCGACCTGAAGATAGAAGCCAACATAGAATACCGCTTCAACATCTGGGGCGGACTCAACGGAGCAGTGTTCCTCGATGCAGGCAATGTGTGGCTGACCAGAGACGATCCGGCCCGACCGGGAGGCGTGTTCCGGTTCAAGAGTTTTGCCAAAGAGATAGCTCTGGGCACAGGAGTAGGCTTGAGATACGACCTGTCGTTCATCGTTGTCAGGTTTGACGTAGGCTTCGGACTGCATACGCCGTATGAGACAAGCAAAAAAGGATATTACAACATAGAGAAATTCGGAAACGCCATAGGCTATCACTTCGCCATAGGCTACCCGTTCTGAAAAAGGAGTAAACGGGAAAGGCATCCGCACAAACAGACAATCCATATACAAATCATGATAAGCAAAGCAAAAACGAAACTCATAAAATCGCTCGACAGCAAAAAGGAAAGAGACGAAAAGAAACTTTTCGTAGCAGAAGGCAATAAATGTATCAGCGAACTGCTCAAGACATACGAATGCGAATTCATGCTTGCCACCGATGAGTGGATGCAGGCAAACGCTGAGAAAGCAGCATTCAAAGGCATAGACATAACGGAAGTATCGGGCGAAGAACTGAAAAAAGCAAGCCTGCTGAAAAATCCGAAAGACACAATAGCCGTATTCAGACAGAAGACATACACTGTCAACAGATACTCTCTGCTCGACAACATAGTCCTTCTGCTCGATGGCATACAGGATCCCGGCAATCTGGGAACGATAGTTAGGATAGCCGACTGGTTCGGCATAGAAGAGGTGATGTGTTCGCCGCAAAGCGCAGACATATACAATCCCAAAACCGTGCAGGCCACCATGGGGTCAATGGCCGGTGTACACGTATCATACGGCGACCTGGCAGAATTTATCAGACAAAACAACGACACTATGCCTGTGTACGGCACATTCCTCAGCGGCGACAACATCTATGCGGAAAGGCTGTCGGGCAACGGTGTCATAATAATAGGTAACGAGGGCAACGGCATATCGCCTGAGCTTGAAAGGCTTGTGACCAAAAGGCTCACCATCCCCCAATACTGCACCGACGGCAAAAACATAGCAGCCGAATCGCTCAATGCCGCCACAGCCACAGCCATAGTCTGCTCCGAATTCAGAAGAAGACTGATGTGACCCGGCATAACGATGCACCCCAACAAAAAAGGCCTACAGAATCATCTGTAAGCCTTTTCTTTTGCTTCACCTCTCAGCTGCGGAAGCTGGGGGATTCGAACCCCCGGTACAAGTAAATTTGTACGGCAGTTTAGCAAACTGCTGGTTTCAGCCACTCACCCAAACTTCCTTCCCCATTTGAACTCTCTCAAATGCAGCGCAAAGATATATCTTTTTTTCAAACCAAACAATAGTCAAACCTACTTTTTAATCAAAGTTTGGTCAAATCAGTCTTCGTTCTTGAACATGGGATCCCATGCCGGAAGTCTCTCAGGCTTCTGTTTCAGTATGTCGAGTATCTTCTCGGGCACGTATTTCTTCTCCACCACAAGCCTGAACATGTATTCCTCAAACCATTGGTCGGTCATTATCAGATGCCCCCTGTATCCGGCATTTTCTCCCCAGCTGTTTTCCACCATCCATTTCTTAGGCTTCCCGTTTTCGTCCAGGTCAACAGCCATAAGCGTCATGGCATGGCTCGAACCGCTGTCAAAACTCATCACCCGCTCTTTCTTGTCCATGCCGAACTTCATGCCCAGCAGAGACTCATAGTCGAAATTGTTCAAATCGAGCGTGCCTTTCGACATGTTGAGGAACTTGCCCACATCGCATGAGAAATAGAGCATGGTGCTGTCTTTTATGGAAGCTATGGCCATGTCTTTCACATCGTCTATAGGCAGGTTCACATACAGCCAGTTATAGCCGTCATACATGTGGCGGTCATAGTCTATCTCATAGCACTTGTAATACTCGCGCGACGGATCGTTCATGACCATCACATAGTTTCCTCTCAAGTCCTCGCCTATATACTCATCGTAGAATGACTTGGGCGTATACTCCTTTGTGCTTATTTCCTTGCCATCGGCATCCCTCATGGTCCACACGAATTTCGAGGGAGGCTCGCCTATGTTGAGCACCAGGATGCGATACACATCGCAGAGCACGTCTTTCTTTATCGCCTCAAGCCGGGCAGCGTCTTTCCTGCCGCCATTGGCCTCAACTGCATTTCTTATATCCATTGCCCCTTCGCGGAGTTTCCTTTTGATAAACTCTGCCATCTGCGACGTATTGTCCGAGCTGTAACTCTCCTGCATCACGTCTTTGGGCACGATGCCATACTTGCCTATGATGTCGGAAACGCCGGTGAACTGTCCCCCATCGTTGAGAGGATTTCTCAGCAGCCACTGCACTGTCTGGTCTTCCCACTCCTTGTCGGACGTATCTATGATGCCCTGCAAGAAGAGATTGGCTTTCTCCAGCTGGTCCCAAAAGAATGTATAGGCCTGCGAAAATTCAAATGCTCCCAGATTGTACTTGCTTATCATCTTGGCACGCATCACATTCATGCCGGTAAACATCCAGCAGCGTCCCGAAGACTTCTGGTCGGTTATGCCCTTCGACTCCACCACATTGGAGAAATGAGTGTCTACGAAAGCCAGATTCTCATGGTTCATGGCCAGCTTGCCGATGCCGTTGGCGCACAATGCATTCATCACAGCCTTGTCGGCAGGCGTATCCTTATAGCTTGCCACAATGTCGGCCAGCATATCAGCCGATATGCCTCCGCCGTTACTTCCGCTCTGAGCAAAACAGCCCAATCCGGCAGAAAAGGCCATCATTGCAAACAAATGTTTTTTCATTTTCATCTATATAATTATTAAAGTTCATATTCCGAACAAATATAGACATTTCCTCCATGCCGCACAATAGCTGCGTGAGACAAAATCAGCCCCGCTCCGGGATGTGCGCCATCTTTGCCCGGGATGTGCGCCATCTTCGGCAAAGATGGCGCACATCCCGACCCGTTACCGAGCCGATCCCGACAGGACGTTCCCACAACACGCGGAAACACTATTTACCGACAGTTTTCCAGACTTTACGCTCCATTATCCCGAATTAATGCATACCTTTGCCGCAGAGGGTAATCAAATAAAAAAGTACAATTATGACAAAGAGAAAATTCTGGAGCATCACGGGCATCATAGCGGCCTGTGCGATAGCCATATTCGTCTATGTGAAATATTATTTCGTGTTCGGCGAAGGGGTAAAGGCGGGGGAGCTTAACTTCGTGGTCTACAAGGGCTACCTGTTCAAAACTTATGAAGGCAAGGCCATACAAGCCGGATTCAACGCCAAAAACAAGACCACAAGCATACAGTCATACGAGTTTGAGTTTTCCATAGCCGACAAGCAGATAGCCGACTCGCTCATGAAATGCGGAGGCAAAAACGTGGAACTGCACTACAAAGAGTATCTCGGCGCACTGCCTTGGAGAGGCAAACAGTGCTTCGTGGTGGACAGCATCATCGCGGTGCGCTGACGATTTTGCGAAGAGAGGAAAAAGAAAAAGCCGGGCGGAGTCAGAACCTGCCCGGCTTTATTGCATAATACACTCACTGCATTACATGCCGAATGCAAAGCAGTTGATGCTGTCGTATACTGCACTTATCAACCCCAACAGCAATATGCCTGCCGTGCAGAGAGCCAGTCCGGCACGAGTGTATCCGTCGCTCCGCAACGTTGCGATGGGACTGTCGCTCTTGTTGATATACATGGCCTTGACCACTTTCAGATAATAATACAACGATATTATCGTATTGACCAAAGCAATGAACACCAGCACATGGAATCCTGCGCTGAATGCAGACATGAAGATGAAGAACTTCGAGAAGAATCCTGCAAACGGCGGGATGCCGGCCAGCGAAAACAACGACAGTGTCATGATGAACGACAGTTTCGGGTTGGTCTTGTACAAACCGTCATAATCGGACATGTTCACTTTACCTCCGCTCTTCTGCTCGATGACATTGATGACACCGAATGCCGCAAAGTTGGCCACCATATAGACCAGGATGTAATAAATCAGCGAAGTCATGCCTTCGGCATTGCCTGCTATCACACCCAGCATTATGTAGCCGGCCTGCGAGATACTGCTGAATGCAAGGAATCTCTTCAGATTGTTCTGCCTTATGGCAAACAGGTTGGCTATCGTGATAGAGGCTATTATGACCCAGAAAAGAATCTCCTGCCACTGCGCATACATGGGAGCGAACACCTTGAACAGGATAATCATCAGAGCGAAAGCTCCAGCACCTTTAGATACGACCGACAGATAGGAAGTGACAGCCGTAGGCGCACCCTGATACACATCGGCTGTCCACAAATGGAACGGCACAAGGCTGATTTTGAATCCCAATCCGCTGAAAAAGAACACAAGAGCCATGATCTGAAGCGGAGATCCTGTCAAGCCTCCCGCCACATCATCGAAATACAATGTGCCCACAGTGCCATATATGAACGAAATGCCGTAGAGCATCAGACCCGATGAGAACAGCGAAGACAAGATATATTTAGCACCTGCTTCGGCTGAGTGATGCTTGTATTTGTCGAAAGCTATGAGACATGCCATAGGCACGGCTGCGAGTTCCAATCCCAAGAAAAACATAAGGAAATGCCCCGCGCTCAGCATGAAATTCATACCGATGAGTGTGGAAAGCGTCAATACATAAAACTCGCCCTGCTTGTGGCGCGTATCCTCGCGTTTCAACCAGTTATAACCCTGCAAGAACACTATGAAAGTACTTACAGCCAAAACAGACTTCACTATTCCTGTTATCGTATTGCTCTGATACATGGAACCGAACAGGCTCACATCCTCATGCATCGGAAACACATTCAACACAATGTGCAAGAGCAAAAGCACGCATGCCAAAGGATGCATATATTTGGCACGTACCTTAGCGCCGGTAAAAAGATCGAAAAGCAACAACACTATCGTCACAGCTATCAAAGACAATTCCGGACGCATATATAAAAAATCACTATAATTCATAATCTTATTCCTTTATTTAGTGAACAGAGAGTTGTGTTATAACCGGCAATATGCTGTCGCTGACCATATCGCTTACCCAAAAAGGAGCCGTGCCGAGACCTGCAACAGCCACGATGAGGCAAATGACAGCCACTCGCTCATCCCATGTGGCATCAGTCAGTTTCAGATGCTCCTTGTTGACCGGGTTTCCGTAAAGTATCTTACCCACAAGACGCAAGATATATACAGCCGTTATTACTATAGACGTAGTGGCGATTATAGTCAGCACGCGGTGGAACATATCCTGGTTTTCAAAAGAACCGACGAATATGGTCATCTCAGCCACGAATCCGCTGAATCCGGGCAATCCCAAGTTGGCAAGTCCGGCAATGACATAGCCAACCGACAGGAAAGGCATAATCTTCATGAGACCACCAAGCTCGCGCACATCCCTCGTATGGGTACGGCCATATATCATACCAATCAAGGCAAAGAACAATGCCGTCATCAGACCATGGGACAACATCTGGAGCACTGCCCCGGTACAAGCCGTCTGCGTCATCATGAGCAAAGCAAAAAGCACCAGACCGCAATGAGATACCGAAGAATAGGCATTGATATACTTCAGGTCAGTCTGTACACATGCCGAGAACGCACCATAGACAACACTTATGGTAGTAAGGATGAGGAAAATCCAGCTCAACTCATGCGCAGCTTCAGGCATGAGAAACATGGCAATCCTGAAACATCCGTAACCGCCCAGTTTCATAAGCACTCCGGCATGAAGCATCGACACTGCCGTAGGAGCCGAAGCGTGACCGTCGGGGCTCCATGTGTGGAACGGGAATAAAGCTCCCAGCACTCCGAAACCTATGAAAGTCAACGGGAACCAGATGCACTGCTGTGCAAACGGGATGTTGTGCATCTCCGCAATCTCAAGGATATTCATGGTAGTAGCGCCCGAGCCGAAATATATGCCGAGTATACCTATCAGGATGAAAGCGGAACCACCCATAAGCATAAGTGTCAGTTTCATTGCAGAATACTCCTTGCGCCCGCTACCCCATACGCCAATCAGCAGATACATAGGTATGAGGGCTACTTCGTAGAACATGAACATGGTGAACATGTCTATGCTTATAAAGAAGCCGAACACGCCCAATGACAGGAGAGTGAACCAGAGGAAAAACTCTTTAGTCAAAGGTTGCAGTTTCCACGAAGCGAAAGTACCCGTAAAAACAATTATCGAAGAAAGCAGCAACATCGACACCGATATGCCGTCCACACCCAAAGTGTAAGCTATATTCAAAGGCTTGTACCATTCAATGCTCGATACGAAAAGCATTTCGGCTTCATTGCCTGCCTGACGTTCACCCAGATACATAAATACCAGAACGACAGAAAGGGCAAGCAGCGCGGAAGCTCCGCACACCATCACTCCGCGTATCTGCTTTATATTTTTGCTGAGCCACAATCCAAGCAGCATCAGCAACGGAATTATTACGAATAAATTTAAGAAATTCATATCCTGCACTTTATTAAATCAACAACAATATTATGAGCAACAATAATGCGCCAGACAAGAACACTCTGGCATACTGTTGCACATTTCCGCTCTGCAAACCTCTGATTTCCTCGCTGCAAGCATTCGTACTCCACGCCATGAAATTCATGAACTGGTCTATGACGTGACGGTCAAACCATGCTATGGGAGTGGATATGCAACGGAATATTATCTTGTGAGTCACAAATTGGTAAATCTCATCAATATAGAACCTGTGGTAAGCAGCCTTATGCAAGCCCTTGAAAGTAGAGGCCAGTTTGTCGGCAACAGGCTGTTTCTCTCTCGCATACATGAATGTGGCAAACAGTATAGACACGACCGAGATGCATGTGCTTGTTATGGCCACCTGTTTGTCGAGATGAATAGCATAAGCCTGGCCATCACTGCTTATAAACTCGCCAAACGGAATGAATCCGGCCACACAGGTCACGGCAGCAAGGATTATAAGAGGCACGGTCATGCTCAGAGGAGCCTCATGAGGATGATGCGCCGCATGCAGTTCCTTATTCTCCTTACCCCAGAATATGCCATAATAAAGACGGAACATGTAGAACGCTGTCATGGCTGCGATAATGCTCATGACCCATCCCATGACCGGACTGAAACCGAAACATGCAGTCAATATCTCATCTTTGGAGAAAAATCCTGAGAACGGAACTATGCCCGCTATGGCAAGGCAAGCTATGAGGAACGTAATGTGCGTTATAGGCATGTATTTGCGCAGACCGCCCATAGTTGACATTTCATTGCTGTGCACCGCATGGATAATACATCCGGCACCGAGGAACAGCAAAGCCTTGAACATGGCGTGAGTGAACAAATGGAACATGGAAGCCATATAGCCCAGCCCGCCATCGTGAGGATCAGATGACGTACATACGCCGAGAGCCACCATCATGAAGCCAATCTGCGATATGGTAGAAAAGGCAAGCACACGCTTTATGTCGCTCTGCACGCAAGCCACCGCAGCTGCATAGAAAGCCGTGAAAGCACCTATATATGCCACCCAATGCAAGACCTCAGGCGCATATCCTATAAACAGCGGGAACATCCTTGCCACAAGATAAACTCCGGCAACAACCATAGTCGCAGCATGTATCAACGCGCTGACAGGCGTAGGACCCTCCATGGCATCCGGCAACCATATATGCAACGGAAACATGGCACTCTTGCCGGCACCACCGATGAACATCAGCCCCAACGAAAGAGGTATTATGGCACCGGCTGTGGCAAGCGCTTGCAACTGAGGAGTGAAACTGAACGTCCCTGCATAATAACCGTAAAACAAGATTCCTATCAGGAAACCCAGATCGGCAAAACGGGTCACGATAAATGCTTTCTTGCTGGCAGCAATAGCCTCTTTCTTGGTGTAATAGAAACCTATAAGCAAATAGGACGATACACCCACCAACTCCCAGAACAGATACATCTGGAAGATATTGGTTGCGACTACCAGACCGAGCATGCTCATGGTAAACAAGCTCAAAAAGGCATAATAACGCTGGAATCCCTTTTCGCCTTTCATATATCCGAAAGAATATATGTGCACCATAAACGAAACAGTGGATATGACTATCAGCATCATGACCGATATAGGATCGAGCAAAATGCCGAGACTTATATTCAACGTCTCAGTAAATGGCAACCACGTAGGGTTGTAAGGCATGAGCGTGGGATAGCATCCCGAAGCATCACGCCCGGCAGAGAAATAGTCGAAAGCCGTATAGTAGGACAAGACCAGCACAGCTCCCAACACCACGGTACCTATCATACCTGCTATGGCAGGTTTCATTTTCATTCCGGTCAATCCCAACAATACGAATGAGAACAGCGGAAGAAGCAATATCAATATAGTATATTCCATAAACTGTATTTCTAAAAATTAAACACTCATCCTTTCATCTCATTCATATTCCTTACCTGAATGTTGCGCAGGTTACGGTATATGTTTATAATAATCGCAATTGCAACAGCCGTTTCTGCGGCACTGACACCTATGGCGAACATGGCAAAAAAGAAACCTTCAAGCTGTCCGGGAAAAAGAAACCTGTTGAATACTGCAAAATTTATATCCACAGAATTGAGAATCAACTCCACAGAGATAAGTATGGCGAGCAGATTCCGGCGCGTGAAAAAGCCGTATACTCCTGCAAACATCATGATAGTCGAAACTATCAAATAGTACTCTATATTTATCATAATATTTATCTTTTACGTGCAATTAACAAACCACCGATAATACAAGCCAAAAGCAAAACGCTTATCACCTCGAAAGGCAATACGTAACCATACTTGTCCGCTCCCATAAGCGCATGGCCTATAGTCTTGACCTCAAGTTCACCGTGTTCAAAGCTGGATGATATGAACTGATTCTTCAATGTAATGAACAAGCAAACAGCAAACCCTGCGACAGCGGTAAGCAAACCCGGAAGAAATTTGGACCGTTTCAACTTTTCAGCCTTGTCGCCCTGACTTGATGTCAGCAAGATGGAGAATACATACAGCACGGTTATACCGCCGGCATATATCAGCAACTGCACGGCACCAAGAAAAGAGTAATTCAACTGGAAATAAATGCCCGCAGTGCCAAACAACACGAACAGCAGATATGTTGCCGCTCTCAATATCCTTTTAGTCGTGACGGCCAAAATGGAACAAGCACAAATGAATACCGCCAAGACAAGGAACACTAAAAACTCCAATGTTATTTCCATTATTTTCTCTTATTAAGTGTCATTACTAATTTTTCTCTCTCGAAGACAGCATGCTCAAACTTCTGGTCGAAAGCGATGGCATCATGAGGACACACATTGACGCACAGCATACAAAACATGCACGAACCCAAATCATACTGGTATTTCACCAATACCCTTTTCTTCTTGCCAGTCTCCGGGTCTTCCACCATCTCGGATTCTATATGAATGGTACCGTTCGGGCAGGCATTTTGGCACAAACCGCACGCCACACATTTGTTGTTGCCGTTTTCATCGTGAGGCATGGTCAACGTTCCCCTGAAACGGTCGAACATCTTCAACTCTGCCCTGTTCTCCGGATATTGCTCAGTAGTCTTTTTGGTAAAGAATTCTCTGAACGTCACTTTCATGCCGACCAACAGAGACTTCAGTCCGCGCAACAGACCGGCAAAATATCTCTTTTTTTCCTTATCATTATTCATAATCAGAAACCTCCATTAAAAATGCCAGCCAAAGACCACGCATATTACCATTAACAACAAGTTGCACAATCCTATCGGAACCAGATATTTCCATTCCAAAGTCAATATCTGGTCTATCCTCAGACGAGGGAATGTCCATTTAATCCACATCAGAAGCCATACCACAAAGAATGCCTTCGCGAAAAACCACACGAATCCGGGTATGTAGTCCATCACTGCATTGAACCCGTCAAGCCCGCTGATATGCAACGGCATCCAACCGCCCAAGAAGATTGTGGCAGCCACTCCGGCTATGATAAACAGGTTGACGAACTCTGCCACATAGAACAGTCCGAAATGCATACCGGAATATTCGGTATGGTAGCCGGCCGTAAGTTCCGATTCGGCCTCTGGCAAGTCAAAAGGTCCTCTGTTGACCTCAGCATTTCCCGCTATGAGGTAAATGACGAATGCTATTATCGCCGGGATATGCCCTTTGAATATAAACCAGCCATCAGCCTGACGAGCCACAATCTCGCTGAACTGCATCGTATCGGTCAGCACTACTATGGTAAGGATGGAAAGTCCGATGGACAACTCATAACTGATCATCTGGGCACCGCTTCGCATGGCTCCGATCAGCGAATATTTGTTGTTGGAACTCCATCCGGCCAACAGTATTCCGACAATGCCTATGGACGAAGCCGCCATGAGGAAAAATACTCCCACATTGAAGTCGAGAATCTCCATTCCTTTGTTGACAGGCAAGCAGGCGAAAGCCAAAATAGAAGCGAGAATCACCACATAGGGAGCCAAATTGTAGAGGAATTTATCCGAATGCCTTATTACGATGATTTCCTTGATAAGCATCTTTATGACATCGGCAAACACCTGGATGGTTCCCTGCGGTCCTACTCTCATGGGGCCTAATCTGCATTGGAAAGCAGCACACACTTTACGTTCCATAAATATCATTATTATGGCTATTATGGCATAGGCCAACAACAAGCAAACTCCCACAAGTATGCATTCGATGAAGACTGCCACTCCGACAGGCATCACCGACGTCAGCACACCATGAATCCAGCTTGTAACTATACTAAAATCAAACATATTTTTACAAGTATAAATAAATTAACGGTCAATATCTGGTACAACATAATCCAATGTTCCGCCTATCGCTATGAGGTCGGCTATCTTGGCTCCGCGACAAATGGTGTCCATGCATGAGACAAGAGGCAGGCCCGTTGAACGGAACTTCAGGCGGTAAGGATATTTGTCGCCTTTGCTCTCTATGAATACGCCGAACTCGCCCCTGCTGCCTTCCACAGCCGAATAGTAAGTGCCTTCGGGGATGCGGATGACAGGCTTCATCTTCAACTGGTATTCGCCTTCGGGGATGTTGTCGATAAGCTGCTCTATGATGTTCAAGCTTTCTTCTATCTCTTTCATCCTCACCATGTAGCGTGCAAAGCAGTCTCCTTCGCCGAATACAATTTCTTTGAAGTCCACCTTGTCATATACGCCATACGGATGACGCTTGCGCACATCGCATGCCCAGCCCGATGCACGTCCCGTGCCGCCGGTGGTGCCGAAAGATATGGCATCTTCACGTTTCAGCACTCCCACTCCTTTCAGACGTGTCTGCGCAATGACATTTCCGGTAAACACTTCATGATATTCACGCAAGGTAGGACGCATGTATTTGATGAAATCTTTCACCCTTCTGACAAAGTTGGGATGGATGTCGGCCTGGACTCCTCCGATAGTGTTGTAATTCATAATCAGACGGCCGCCGCAAGTCTCTTCAAATATGTCGAGCACCTTTTCCCTGTCGCGGAATCCATAGAAGAAAGCGGTCAATGCTCCCATATCCATGCAAAGACATGAGAAGAAGAGCAGGTGCGAGTCGATCCTCTGCAACTCGTCCATTATGGTACGGATGTATTTCACTCTGTCGCTCACTTCCACGCCCAAGCCTTTCTCTATGCACATGCACAAAGCATGACGGTTTTGCTGTGCGCCGAGATAGTCCAGACGGTCGGTCAGGGCAAGCGTCTGCGGATAGGTAAGGCTCTCGCACATCTTCTCTATGCCGCGATGGATGTATCCGCAATGCACGTCCAGTTTTTTTATAATCTCGCCTTCGAGCGAGACCCTGAAGCGCAACACTCCGTGAGTGGCAGGGTGCTGGGGACCGATGTTGATGACATATTCGTCATTGTCGAATATCACATGTCTTTTTCTTATGAAATTGCCCCTCTCGTCCAATTCATAGCTCGGGCTATCGTCCGAAGCCACCTCGTTGTTCATCCTTATGGGGTTGATTTCCCTCGTCTTGTCCATGTCATAGTCTTTCCTGAGCGGATACCCTTCCCAGTCATCGCGCAGATACAGACGGCGCATGTCGGGATGATTGAGGAACTCCACTCCGAAATAGTCATAGACTTCCCTTTCGTTCATTTCGGCAGCTTTCCATATATCGCTCACGGTAGGCAATTCACATTTCTCACGTCCCGGCGTCACAGATTTGAAGACAATCTGCCTGCCGGAATCTGTGGCCTCCACATGATAGACTACTCCAAAGCCTTCTTCCCCGCAATCAGTGCCTGTCAGGCTGCGGAGAAAGTCAAAATGCAGTTCGTCTTTCAGAGCCTTTGCAAAATCATGCAATTTTTCCGAAGGGATTTTCCACAGTCCGTCTCCGGACTCCACATATTCCGCTCCGGGAACCAATGTTTTTATTTTTTCGGCTAAATCCATATTTATTTCATTTACTCATATCCGGTTGTTCTACATTAAGTTCGTTCTTGTCGGCCGTCAGATCTTTCTCCATGAGTTTTTCATACTCCTTATAGCTCATCTGCTTGTTCGCACCGCCGAAGAATTTTTCGAGCTTCACCTTGCGCTGAAGCTGCATAAGTCCGTACAACATGGCTTCCGGACGTGGAGGACAGCCGGGTATGTAAACATCCACAGGCAGGATTTTGTCCACGCCGTTGACCACATGATAGGATTTTTTGAAAGGCCCTCCGCTAATGGCGCATCCGCCCACGGCCACCACATATTTAGGGTCAGCCATCTGGTCGTAAAGTCGTTTCAATACAGGCGCCATCTTGTCGGTTATGGTTCCGGCCACCATTATGAAGTCTGCCTGACGCGGACTGGCTCTGGTCACCTCAAAGCCGAAACGTGCAAAATCATATCGGGCGGCTCCTACGGCCATAAACTCGATGCCGCAGCAACTTGTGGCAAACGTAAGAGGCCAGAGACTGTTGCTCCTGCCCCAGTTTATCACATCGTCAAGGCAACCGAGCACCACATTGGTGCCGTTTTCTCTGAGTTGCTTGACCATTCTTTCGAGATAGTCATTGTTGTTGAACTCCTCGTAAGGGATTGATTTTATTACAGGCTTTTTCATTTCCACTCAAGAGCTCCTTTCCTCCATGCATAGACCAGTCCGAGAACCAGTACGACCAAAAAGAAAATAATACTTACAAGACCATAGATGCCCAAGTCTTGCACTACCACAGCCCATGGAAACAGGAATACAGTCTCCACGTCGAACATCAGGAACAGGATGGCGAACAGATAATATCCCACCCTGAACTGCATCCATGATTTTCCGCGAGTCGGAATACCGCATTCGTATGCTTCGCCTTTCTGCGGATTGTACGAACGCGGCGAAATGGCTTTGGCTATGCCCAAAGCAACGGCTACCAATGCAATAGCCGTAAGTATCACAACTATCAATAGCGTAAAATACATAAAACTATAATTTTGTTATTAATTTTATAAGCAAGATCAATTACAGGTTTCCGGCACCTCTCCAGGCGCGGATTCATACGAAATGCACGCCCGAGCTAAACCACTATTTTCTCGAGGGCGTATATATAGTAAAGCACATGCGGCCTGTACGCGCAGTCTGACAATGCCGACTGCATTCCCGCACCCACCGGCTCGGGCGTCCTGACCGCAAAATGATGCAAATGTTCAGAAAATGAATAAGATAATATTTTGGACAAATGCTGACCGTAATGCAGCACATGGCATTCCTTTGGTGTGTGCGAATATACATAATATATGTACTGCACCACCTCGCGGCAATCTTTCTCCACAGAGGTGAACGAGGCTTCGGCATGACAATGCGAAAGTTCGGCGGCAGGCGCACTCATGCCGTCCGCCCTCAACGCCACGGACAACACCACGAGAATCATGCCTATGCCATATTTAACAATGCATTTCATACCGTAAAATCTTGCGCTTGCAAAGATATGATTAAAACTCTATTTATTGTTACCGATTTTTGAATACTTTAATAAAAATCTGTGTCATAAATTCAAAAACATAAAAATCTTTTTCTCCTCAACACGCACCTGCCGCAGGCCGTGCCAAAGTGTTTTTCATCGCAAAAAAAGATCGGCTCGGTACCGGGCGGGGATGTGCGCCATCTTTGCCGATGATCGGCTCGATCATCGTTTGGTATGTACGCCATCTTCACCCGGTACCGAGCCGATACCTAAGCGTGCCCGGCACGAAGCCTGCCGGAGCGAAAAAAAACGGTTATTCGGCTCTGTGGATAGTGAGTTGCGGGAATGGGAAACTTATGCCCTTTTCATTGAATGTGGCATAGACCGTCTTGTTGAGGAAGAAATACACGTCCCAGTAGTCCGCCGTCTTGGTCCACACTTTCAGACTTATATTGACACTGCTGTCGGCAAGCTGGCTCATGGCGATGGCCGGTTCGGGAGAGTTCAGTATCTTGTCGTTTGACGCTATGATCTCCTTAAGCACCGACTCCACTTTCTCGAAAGCCGTGCCGTATTCCACTCCGAATACGAGGTCTACCCTGCGCATGTCGTTGCGGCTGTAGTTTATGACGAGTCCGTTGCTCATGCCGCCATTGGGCACGAAAATCATCTTATTGTCGGTAGTGTTGATTATGGTATAGAGTATCTGTATCTCTTTCACCACTCCCTCTATGCCTTGCGCCGATATATAATCGCCGACCCTATAAGGCCTGAATATCAATATGATCAATCCTCCGGCAAAGTTCTGGAGCTGTCCCGACAAGGCCATACCTATGGCGACACCGGCCGATGCCAGCAACGCGGCAAAAGATGCTGTATTAACCCCCAAAGCTCCTATGACCGAGATTATCAGCAATGTCATCAGCACAATGTTGATCATGCTGCCCAAGAAGCTCTTCACTCCCGGGTCGAACTTGCGTCTCTCAAGGATTCTGTTTGTCAGTTTCTTTATAAGTTTTATGACAAGCCGTCCCACGATAAACACTATTACCGCCACCAATATTTTCTCTCCGCCGCTTATGGCGAAGTCGGTCAGTTTGTCCAATGCTACGGACAATCTGTCTACTGTATCAACTGTTTCCTGCATAATGTCTAATCTGTTTTTATTGTTATCATTTCACTCTGCGCGCCCCGTCGCTTATGACTACGTCATAGACTCCGGCCTCGCGTCCGAACTTCTCTCTGAGAGCCTTGCACGCCTCGCCGACAAAACGGTCGTGCAACTCTTCTTTCACCAGGTTGATGGTGCATCCGCCGAAGCCTCCTCCCATCACCCGCGAGCCGGTCACCCCGCAGCGTTTCGCCACATCGTTGAGCAGATCCAGCTCCGCACAGCTCACTTCATACAGCCGGCTCATGCCGTAATGTGTCTCATACATCTTTTGGCCCACCATGTCATAATCGCCTTTTTCCAAAGCATCGCACACTTCGAGCACTCTGCGCACCTCTCCTATCACATATTCGGCTCTGGAGTAATCCTCTCCGCTTACCATGTCTTTCACCTCTTCCAACCAGTCCATGCCAGCATCTCTCAGATATTCCACCTCAGGATGACGCGACTTTATGGCGGCTACAACGTTCTCGCACGACTTTCTTCTCTTGTTATATTCCGACGAAGCCAGCTCGTGTTTCACCATAGAGTCTACCAGCACCAGGCGGTAACCCTCAGGACGGAACGGATAATATTCATACTCCAACGTCTTGCAGTCGAGCCTCATAAGGCTTCCGGCCTTTCCAAATAGAGATGCGAACTGGTCCATGATGCCGCAATTCACCCCGCAATAGTTGTGCTCTGTGGCCTGCCCTATCCTGGCCAGTTCAAACCGGTCTATGCCAAACTGCAACAAGTCATTGAGTGCAAAGGCAAACACACTCTCCAGAGCTGCCGATGATGACAGCCCCGCGCCCAAAGGTATATTGCCGGAAAAAGCCGTGTCGAATCCCTGCACTTCATATCCTCTTTTCTGCATTTCCCTGCACACTCCGAACAGGTATCTCGCCCAAGCCTTTTGCGGTTTGTCCTCCTCCGAAAGACCGAACTCGGCATAGTCGTCCAAATCTACAGCATAGGCACGCACCTTGACTGTGCCGTTGAGCCTTATCTCCGCCGTCATGCATTTGTCTATGGCACCGGGAAAGACGAATCCGCCATTATAGTCGGTATGCTCGCCGATAAGGTTTATACGTCCCGGAGCGCAATAGATACCGCCGGGTTTCCCCCCGAAATGCTCACTGAATTTTGACCTCACTAAAGATGATTCCATATATTCTGCCTATTTTTGATTATCATATAATGAAAGCCCGTATGCCCCAAACATTAATGTCTGCGCAACGGGCTTTCAGCTTTTTTCAATATTTACCGTTCATACAGCCATGTGCAAGGCCTCAACGTGCGGATTTGGCTGACGGTTTGCTTCCTATAAGTGCATAGAACAAGATATAAGCGGCAGAGAACAGAACTACCCAGTAACTTGTCATATAGCTGGAAGTCAAGTCGGCTACCCAACCTTGCAGTGCGACCATCACAGCACATCCGCACACCATAGTCATGAATATGCCGCTCGCTATGGCCGTATATTTGCCAAGCCCTTCTACCGCCATATTGAAAATGCCTCCCCACATCACACTGGTACACAGGCCTACCAGTATGAAAGCGAATACACTGACAGGCACTTCAGTCCAAATCACGTTGAGATTGGCCCAATCTATGCCGGGTACATTGGTTGTCAGAGTGGCAGGAGCGAACATGCCGAACAATATAAGCACAATGCTGATAGTGGCCGCTGTGGAAATCATGGCACGGCTCGAAATCTTCCCTCCTATGGCACCACCTATGAAACGTCCGATGAGCATCATCAACCAATAAACAGCCACAATAAGTCCCGCTATCTCTGCATTCATGCCTATGCCGGGAGTAGCGTTGGATGAAGTCTCGGTCAGATAAAGAAGCATGTAGGTAGGAGTACCGACCTCAACGCTCATATAAAGGAATATGGCCACAACCCCAAGCACGAAATGACGGTATTTCATAGCTCCTTTTATGAGGCTGACGTCCACGGGAGCCTGTTCTGGCTCTTCCACCTTCGTAAACAGGAGTACTATGAAGCCCACTACGAATACGCCGAGAGCTATCATCAGCGCTGGAGTGGCATCTGCTATGTGAGCCTTTGCCGCATCGCCGATGAGCGCACCCATGATGATATAGACAGCAACAGCAGCAGCACTGTTGAATACTCCACCTATCTGGATTAGCTGGTTTCCTTTATTGCCACCGCCGCCCAAAAGGTTAAGCATGGGATTGACCACACAGTTCAGTATACACATGGTAAAGCCGGAAATAAACGCACCAATGAGGTAAACGAGAAATGCACTCTCCTTACCCACATGTCCGCTCATCCATTGCACAAGCACTCCCACGATGCCTACGAACAATCCTATAAGGGCTGTTTTCTTATATCCGAATTTGGATATAAGCATACCTGCCGGGATTCCCATCACCAGATAAGCTATGAAATTACCATAATTACCGATTTGAGCCAACACGTTGCTTGCTCCGAAGTCGTTTTTGACGATGACCGCCATTGGCGAACACAGATTGGTCACAAAGGCAATCATGGCGAACAGCGCAATCATGATTACTATTGCGCCCCATTGTTTTTTTGAATTACTCATGATGATTATCTTTTTTTATTATTAATG
>DVIH01000032.1 GCA_018711405.1 Candidatus Avibacteroides excrementipullorum
CAAGCCTCATTTATAGCTTTTCTTAGGTCAAAGGCTTGTTTTTTAGATAGCTCGCCCCGTTTTTGTGCCTCATTTATTTGCTCTATCATCTGGAGTTGCCCGCCTGCCTGTTCAATCAGAGAAAGCACCCCCATTTTGTAAAGTTGCTGTTTGCTTTTCATCGCTTGAAAATTTAGTGATACATCGTTTATCTTCTGGATAGCCTTGTAAGTGTCTTTCCAACGGTTCAGCAAGCCGATATAAAAAGCCTCATCATAAAGCATTGCCCCTGTAACCTCGCTAATTTTAAACTGTGAGGCTATTCTATTGGTGTACCGCTGTTCATACCTTAGTACATTCCTGCCCTCATACAGTTCTGGAATAGGTTCTTTACGGCTCTTTTGCTCTCTGATTTTATCATAGAAACAAAGCTGCCCGCTCGTTTGATTGTAATATATGCCGTTAGGTTCTTGTAAACGGGTTGCATATTTCAATGCTCCCAAATGGCTAAGATATACCTCTGGTGGGTGTTTGGTGATAAAGTTCTGGGCTATATCCAGACGGGTAACGGTGGCTTTACTCATTGGCACGTGCAAAGTATCTGATAACTTTTCTATTGCCTGTTGAATATCGCTCCGTCCCATCGTTTGGAGATTGTTACCCAAATACCATTTACATAAACTCCCGCCTTTGATTTTCATCTGGTATCTGTTGAGGCTTATCTTTAGCCCGTTGAGGCTTCCTGTTATCACCGCTTCACCGTTGTAATCGTGTACGCCTACATTCTCCAGAAAGCAAGGCATTTCTGCAAGGAAATCCACGCCGCCCGCCTCGCTCTGGAGCAACCTAAAATTTGCAGTATCAATCATAACGGTTACTGATTTGGTAACAGAATACAGCTTAATATAGAGTAATCACGGCTTTTCTGGCTCGGTTACTGTTTTAGTAACCTGCTTTCTCAAAGCCTCCATTTCCTCATCAAGTTCACCGTCAGAATAAAGATTGCAAAGAGCATTACACTCGTTTGACTTGCCACGGGCAACAAATATTTCAACGACTGCTCCTGCTTGTATCACACTATTAGCTTCTTCCACATGATAGATAAAAAGTAAAGCGTCTGTTGTACCCTTAACATCACCATAAGCAAACCAAGAATCACCTTCACGTTGCCAATTATATACGCTACTCAAATTGTCACCCTTTATAGTAATACTTCTGTCTGCCTTACGCTTTCTGTCGGCTCTCATGTGACTATCTGGAGCAACCCAATATATTATCAAATCGCCGATTTTGATTGCATCTCTTTTCTCTGTTTCTCTCTGGACTTTTGTAGTCCGTCTGTTCTCAAACTCTGGATAACTTTCAGTTGAGGCGGTGCAATCCATTCTGTGTTTAGCCTTTTGGGCGACACGTTCAAAACGGTAATAGTCTGTGAGTATCATCTTGCACCTCCTTTTTTCATACAGTAAGCTTGTGCCTGTTGGCTTATCTCGGTGGAAGTAGATACACGGTTATTTTGCAACCATTGTTCAAGCTCCAGACGGTTAAAGTAACACATCTTCCCCATCGGTTTGTAGTGGGGTATCTGCTGTTTCATTGTCAGTTTATAGAGGTAGCTCTTTGATACTCCCATATACTTAGCCGCCTCATCACTTGTAAGCACTTCCTTAGTGCAAAAGATTGTGTTTGCCGTTATAAGGTCGGCAACCTGTTTCAGTTCCTCTGCCATATTTCTATTATTTAGAGGTCTGGGCTTTCTGGGTTGAGGTGCAAGGCTCACCCGTCTTTGCCCGTGTAATCGTCAAAGATAGTCTTGCACTCGCTATCCATCTGAATACAAGGGCAAAGTTAGAGGGGAAAAGAAATAAAAAGCCCCTATATGATACCCACATAAGGCCACATATAGGGGGCAATGTTTATAATTATCGGCTATTCAAATAATTTATCTACATCTTTATAACCAACTGGCAAAGTTCCCGTTCTTTGGAAATCTTTTTTTGCTCCACATAGTCCACTAATGCCAAATAAAGTTTCAAAAGGTTTCCATGAAGTTTTTATTTTGCCGTTATATTCACCTTTCCCCAATTTCAAATATTCACTTGCACGGTCGGCAAAGTAAGCCAATAGAGATTTTGTTTTAAGCCATTTATAATTATGGTCACAAAGACCTGCTTTTATAACTTTTGATATTATTGATTTAGCGTTGTCATTGTTTAATTCTTCTGGAAAACTTATGTCAGTACTGCAATCATTTTCATTATCTTCTTTTGGTTGTTGTTCTGGGTGCTCTTGTTGAAGCTGCTTATTATCGTTATTTTGCTGAGTTTTGCCCTCTAACAGACTTTTAACCTTAACTGCTAAGTCACTACGCTTTGTCATCAAATCACTTCTCTCATGCAGATTAGGCACATGTTCAGAGATTGTTATATTATCACCATGAAGCTGCCTATTTATTTCCTGTATCTGAAACAACAAACTGTAAACCTCATCTTTTACAGCTATTTCTTCTTTCCATTCTCCCTTTATCACACCCCAAACATTATAATACATGTAGCTTGGTGAAAACGCCTCATCAATAATCTTGGTTATTTCCTCAGCAGTCTCAATATTTTCTATTGCTTTTATATCCATAATATCATAGTTTAAGTTCCGGTAAACTGTTTATTGCCTCCTGTTTCAAACTGTCTATTGCACGGGTGTACTTCTCTGTGTGCTGTATGCTGCTGTGTCCTAATAGACTTGCCACTGTCTTTATATTTGCCCCGTTATTAAGGATATTCACTGCAAATGAATGTCGCCCACAATGCCACGTTATGTGCTTGGTTATTCCTGCTTTTGCAGTCCAATGTCTTAGGGCTTTTAGGCACATTTCTTGGCTTGGCAGTTTGAATATCTTTTCATCTGGACTAT
Source organism: Candidatus Avibacteroides excrementipullorum (assembly GCA_018711405.1). GTDB lineage: Bacteria > Bacteroidota > Bacteroidia > Bacteroidales > Bacteroidaceae > Avibacteroides > Avibacteroides excrementipullorum. Next base: position 2,890 of record DVIH01000032.1, read on the forward strand.
CTGTTGAGGCTGTACCAATCAAAGCCAATAAGCCGTCATTTAGGGGTATGTTTACATAGCTTTTACTGCTGTGTCCCTGTGTCTTTTTCTGATTGAATGTTAGTACCCTGTTTGAATAGTCCACGTTGGCAAATGTCAAATCTTTAATATCACAAAACCTAATGCCTGTGTATAGGGTAAAGATAAAAGCCCGCCTTGTTTCTTGGTTCTGCCCTTTGTAGGTGGTGGCTATGAGCTGCTGCATCTCCTCTATTGAAAGAATGTCTTTCTTTAGTGCTTCCTCATCAGCCTTGCAAACTATATCCTCACATGGATTTTTTCTTAGTATGTCTTTCTTTACAGCCGCTTTTACTATCTTCTTCCATCGCTTCCAATGTGTCAAGGCTCCCTCGCCCTTGCTGATACTTTGCAGATATTCCACAAAGTGCTCCATCATATCGGGGGTTATCTTTTCTGGGGAAATGTTGTTTTTGTATAGAGGGTATTCCAAAGCAATGAAATCTGTAAACCGTTTCTGGGCTGCTTTAATCATACGTTTATCACCTTTGGTGTATTCATCATAGTATGATTGAATGAAATCAAAGAAATTCACCTCCTTTGCCTTTAGTCTGTAACCCAATGTACCGTCTTTCAGCTCCTGTTCCCGTTCATGCCTTATCTCCTTTGCAAGTTGTAGGGTCTCTTTGTTCTGCTGTCTTTCAAATGGAGTTCTGGGGGCTTGCCAGAGATACAATTTCAAAGCCTCTCTTTTACGTTCTTTTCTGGGTACTTCTTTATCTTTAGCCTCATCATAGACCATTCTATAACCTAAATAGTAGTCTAAAAAAAGGCTTTCTCTACCATCTGATAAAATCTTTGCTCCTAACTTTGGGTTATCTGTATCATCGGTACTAATGATATAAGTATTATCAGACCTTATTTCTTTCTTTGCCGCCATAACTTATTTGCTCTTTATTTCCTTTGATTGCAAATATAGTTATTTATTTTATTCTGGGTAGCCAAAGGGTAGCCAAAAACAACAAAACATATACCTTTCTTATGAAATCAAGTGAAAATATAGTTTTCTAAAATATATTGTAAATCAAATATTTATATTCACTTGTTATTCTTTTGTTTTCTCTTAAAATATGGGTGCTGTACCCGCTTCGAGTACATCAAGTGACGGATCGCCCGGAGGTGGTCCGTCGCTTTTTTTGTGTGCGGTCGGGATCGGCTCGGTATCGGGCAAGGATGGCGCACATGTCTGGGGAAGATGGCGTACATGTCGGGCAAAGATGGCGTACATCCCGGGCGGGGGGTCCGCAGGGCATAATTTTTTGCTCCGTTTCGATGAAAAAATGCTATCTTCGCAATGTATAAGAACCAATGAATATAAGATTGAGCTATGGAAGTGAAAGATGATAACATCAAGATTGTTATGGATGAGAATGTGGGGCAGGGCACTTATTCCAATCTCGCTATGGTGGCGCATTCCCAGTCGGAGTTCGTGCTGGATTTCCTGCGGGTAGTGCCGGGTGTGAAGACTGCGAGGGTGCATTCGCGCATCATAATGACTCCGGAACATGCGAAAAGGCTGTTGCGGGCTTTGGGCGAGAACATCAAGAACTATGAGCATGTGAACGGGGAAATCCGTCTACCGGAGGATGCTTTCAAGGGTGGCAATCCGGTGGGGGAGGCATGAGCCTGCGGCTGTGCCTCCCGTTGTCCGGACATGTACCTGGCTATCTGCCGTTTTTCAAATCTTCGTTGTAGAGGGCGTCTATGATGCCGTCTGAAAGGCCTATGGTGGGCACATAGATGAATTCCGCGCCTGTGAGTGATGCTATGGTGAGGAATATTTCGCCGGCCGGCACTATCACATCGGCTCTGTCGGGCTTGAGGTTGAAGATTTTCATTCGGCCTGTGACGTTCAGCACTTTCAGCGTGTCGTGCAGTTCCGACAGGGTTTTGACCGACATCCTCGACAGCTTTTTGTTTTTCTTTTCTACCAGGCGGTAGAGTTTGTTGATGTTGCCTCCCGAACCTACTATGTTTATGCCCGGATATTGTGCAGAGAGGTTTGTCATGTCTTTTCTGAGGTGTTCCCACTCTTCCGGTCTCACTGCTTCGTTGAGCATCCTGACCGTGCCTATGTTGTATGAGCACCGGTAGACCGGCTGGCCGTGCGAGAGCAGGTTTACTTCCGTGCTGCCTCCTCCCACGTCCACGTACATGAAGTTGCCTTCCTTTTCTTTCATGTATTGCTGGTGGCTGTCGTATATCATCCGTGCTTCTTCTTCTCCTTCGAGTATGTCTATCTTTATGCCGGTTTTCTTTTCTATGCGCTTTATGATGTCCCGGCCGTTGTCGGCGTCTCTCATGGCCGATGTGGCGCATGCCCTGTAGACATCCACATCGTATATCTTCATCAGATGGCGGTATGCCTTCATCAGCCTGACCATGTTCTTTTCTTTTTTATCCGATATCCTGCCTTCCTTGAACACATCGAATCCCAGCCTCAGCGGCACTCTGAGCAGTTGCATCTTGTAGAATGCAGTGGAGCCGTCGGCATATCTCTCCACCCTTTTGACGAGCAGCCTTACGGCGTTCGAGCCTATGTCGATTGCGGCATAGTTTCTTACGCAGCTTTTAATGTTTACGTCTGTCATTTTCCTTTTTGATTAAATATGTTTTTTTCTTTTTGCTATTGCGTTTACGGCTTTTTGTTCTCCTCAGCGTAGTATTCGTACAGTGCTTCCTGAGAACGGAATTTCGGCTTGTCGCCGTCTTCCTCCTGCCAGAAGTTTTCGCTGCCGTGCCCGTCTGCCACACGTCCCTGCATGGTGTCGTTCAGGCCGTAGTCTACTATTCTGTTCATTTCTCCTTTTATGGCAGAGTCGTAGACCGGTGTTATGACCTCCACCCTGTTGTCGAGGTTTCTTGGCATCCAGTCGGCCGATCCGATGAATACTTTCTCGTCTCCGCCGTTGGCGAAGATGAAGATGCGCGAATGTTCCAGGTAGCGGTCTATTATGCCGCGTATCCTTATGTTGCTGCCCGGCCCGTTGCTGTCGGTTATGAGTGAGCAGTTGCCTCTGACAAGCATGTCTATGTCAACGCCGGCAGACGATGCCTCATAGAGTTTCTTCACCATGATGGGGTCGGTCACATGGTTTATTTTCATCTTTATGTATGCAGGCTTTCCCTCTCTCTTGTTTTTTATTTCCGTGTTTATGAGATTGATGAATTTCCTTTTCATCTCGTTGGGCGATACGAGCAGTTCCTTGAACTTCACCGGATTGTACGGATGTTCTATGAAGTCGAACACTTTGTCGACTTCCTTAGTTATGGCGGGATTGGCCGTCATGACGATGCAGTCGGTGTATGTTCTGGCGTTTCCTTCATGGAAATTGCCGGTGCTGATGCAGGCTATGTCCTGTCCTTGCCTGAAGCCTATGTGTACTATCTTGGAGTGTACTTTCAATCCTTCCAGTCCGAATATGACTTTGATGCCTGCGTCCTGCATCCTTTTCGACCAGTTGATGTTTGACGCCTCGTCAAATCGTGCGAGCAGTTCTATGACTACCGTCACTTTCTTGCCGTTGCGTGCGGCTCCGATAAGGGCTTTTACCACTTTCGACTCTTTGGCCAGTCGGTAGAGCGATATCTTTATGCTGCTTACCTTTTTGTTGATTGACGCTTCTTGCAGCACTCTTATGAACGAGTCGAAGTTGTGGTAGGGCACATGTATGAACCTGTCTTTTTCCTGTATCTTCTGCAGGAGGCTGTCCGGTCCGTCGAGTTCCTTTTTCAGCACCGGAGGCCATGCCCGGTATTTCAGTCCGGCTTTCCCGCAGTCGGGAAACTGCATGAGGTCTTTATGGTTCTGATACCTGCCGCTGCTCATTATGGTGTCGAGGCTGTCCAGTTCCTGTTTTTTCATGACACGTCTGAGCAGGTCTTTGGGCATGTCGGCATCGTAGATGACACGTAGCGGCTTGCCCTGCTTGCGGCTTTTCACTCCTTTGGCTATTTTCTGCAAGGTGCCTGTGCGCAGGTCGTTGTCTATCTCCATTTCTGCATCGCGGGTGAACTTGAATGCGTATGCCTCGAAATCGGTGTATCCGGAACCGGCGAAGACCAGCGGCAGGCAGCTGCGCACTGCATCGTCCAGATACATCAGGTAGCTTTTGCCGTCTTTGTCGGGCAGGCGCACGAATCGTCCGCAGATGCTGACAGGCAGTTCAAGGTATGCATAGTCGCATACTGGCTTTTTTGCCCCTTTGCGGCTGACTTTTACTGCCAGGTAGATGCTCTCGTCGTTTTCGTTGTCGAGCAGTTTTACGGCCGAAAACCAGATGGGGGTGATGAAGCCGTTGAGTTTGCTCCTGTAGAAGTCGCGGATGAATTGCGTCTGCTCTTCGGTGAGTTCTTTGTCTGATATGAGACAGATGTTTTCGCCGCGCAACTCTTCTATCACATCGTGTACGGCTTTTTCATATTCTTGCACGTAGCGCGAGTTGAGCTTTGCTATTTGCTTGATTATCTTTCTGGCTTTGTTTCTTTCCTTCAATGCCGATTTGTTTTCGCATTCGGCAATCCTGTTTTGCGTGGCTACTCTTACTCTGAAAAACTCATCGAGATTGTTGGAGTATATTCCGAGAAAAGTCATCCTTTCCAGCAGTGGGACGTTTTTTCTTGTCGCCTCTTGCAGTATTCTGTGGTTGAAGTACATCCAGCTGATGTCTCTCTCAAGGTAGGGAGTGTCTTTCTTTTGAGCCATATCGTTTTCTTTTTTTTACAAAGAAAGCAAAATGTTGTGACAAAAATATTACAATTCTGTTTTTTTGACAAAGTTGATTGCCATGATGCCTCCCGGCTGTGTCTGATGTTGAATTTCAGACTTTTGCAGAGGGGTGTCCGGGATGTGCGCCATCTTTGCCGGAGATGGCGTATATCTTCGCCCGGGATCGGCTCGGTCTCCGCCGGGGATGGCGCACATCCCGGGTGGAGATATTTTCTGCCGTCAAAAAAGTGTTTGTTTGCATTGGTTTGCTTATATTTGCGGCAACGGCATTTGCTTTGACTTTGTTTTAATAAATATCTGAAATATGAAAAACGGTTTGTTTATACTTTGTCTGTTTTTTTCAGCGTTGTTCGCCAGTGACGCTTACGGGGCGGACAAGCATGTTGTGTTGGTAAAACTCCGTGATGGCACCTCCGTATCGCAGAGGATGGTGAGGGGAGACCTGCCGGTGTTGACGCGAGAGCGGTTTGTGGCCGAGATGAAGAGTGTCAGCAGCAGTGTGCAGCGCAGGTTCATAGGCTCGCTGCCGGAGGGGGAAATAAAAGTGAGAAAACAGTACTGGATAAGCAACACCTTGTCTTGCGAGACAGACGATGAGGGTCTTGCAAGGCTGGCAAGCCATCCGGATGTGGAATATGTGGTGGTCGATTCGTTGCAGAAAATCATAGATTTCACGCCGTGTGCCGCTCCCGCCTCTGAGAGCGTGGCCGCTCATGTGCAAATGGTGAATGCCCAAGAGGCTAACGAGGCCGGATATTCGGGCGAGGGAGTGGTCGTGGCCATCATCGATTCGGGCGTGAATTACAACCACGCCGACCTGCAAGGCTCTTTGTGGGAGTCGGACATTTACCCCAATCACGGATGGGATTTTTTCAACAACGACGATGACCCTATGGACGACATGGGGCATGGCACGCACTGCGCGGGCGTCGTGGCCGGCAACGGAGCTTCCGGCACGAGGACGGGCATAGCTCCGGATGCCGAAATAATGATACTCAAGGTGGTGGATGACCAGGGCGAAGGCACTCAGGAACAGGTGTTCGAGGCCATAGAGTTTGCTGTGGAAAACGGGGCAGACGTGCTGAGCATGTCGCTGGGCTGGCCCAATGTGGGCGATGCCAACAGGAAGCTGTGGCGCGATGTGATGACCAACTTGCTCGACTGCAACGTGCTGGCCGTAGTCGCAGCCGGAAATGAAGGCAACAAGCAGGGACAGTATCCGGTGCCGTACAATCTGAGGACGCCGGGCGACTGTCCGCCGGCATGGCTTGCCGAAGGACAGTGCGAGACTGTCGGAGGGCTGTCATCGGTGTTTACTGTCGGTTCGGTGGACGAAGACGGGATTACCGTTTCATCCACATCGGCACGCGGCCCGGTGACGTGGAAAAATGTGGAGACATACAATGACTATTCATACAATCCGGGCAACGGGCTTATGAAACCCGACATAACGGCGCCCGGCGCATCTGTGGTGTCTTTGGATTATTCGAATGTGAACGGATATGTGGCCATGTCGGGCACCTCGATGGCCTGCCCCTGCGTGGCCGGCATAGTGGCCGACATGCTTTCCAAAAACGAAGGGCTTTCGCCTTCCGATATTGTGAGGCTTGTCTCCGAATCGGCTGTAAAGCTGGCTTCGCAATTCAGCAACAACAGCGGGGCGGGGAGAGCCGATGCCCTGTTTGCCGTACTCAATACGCCCAATGAGGATGTGAACTGCATCATGATGGGAGAGTTTGACGGCACTGCCGTGAACGATGCTAAATTCAAGGCCGGAAAGAAAGTGTCATTGTCTTTCAAGATAGAAAACAATTCATCTGAGGATATCAGCGGCTATGACATAAAGGTGGAGGCCCTGTCTCCTTCAGTTAGGGTGGACGATATACGCACCCCATCAGTGACGATAGCTGCCAACGCTATTACCGAACTCAGGGATGCAGCCGTGCTGACGGTCGACGCAGGCGCGCTGAGCGGGGATGACGTCATCCTGTCTTTGTCAGTGGTGTGCGGCGGCAAGACCTATTCCAATCTGCTGCGGTCTGAAGTGACCGAACCGCTGCTCATGGCGCTGCCGCTCGCGATGGACGAAACTGATGGCAACGGCAACGGGATGGCCGATCCGGGCGAATCGCTGTTGCTGACGTTCGGTATCAATAATGTGGGCAATGAGCCTTGCAGCAATGCTGTGGCGACTTTGGTATCGGAATCGCCGTATCTGGATTTTGAGAACCTTTCGGATGCTTCGGGGGACATCGTTGGCAGCAAGACATATACGGCTGCTCTCCGTGTCAGCTCCGAAACACCCGAATGGTATGCTACGGATATAGCGCTGCATGTCAAGGCCGACAACATCGACACGCTCTTTACGTATACCGTCAATGTGGGCAAGGTGGGCGCCCTTGTGGTAGACCGCAGCAAAAGCGAGAAAGGACAGATTTCCGCCGAAGCCATAGCGGATGCTTTCGGACAGATAGATAATTTCTCTTATGAGCTTGCCGATGAGTTGCCGGATGATTTGAGCGGATATTATTCCGTGTGGTATTGTGCCGGTGTTTATCCATATAACCGCAGCCTCGCGTCTGATGAGTGCGATCTGATAAGAAGTTATGTGGCGGACGGCGGCCATTTCTATCTGGAAGGCGGAGACGTGTGGTACAACAAGAGCCCGTCGGTCAACGATGTCTTCCATGTCAGTGTCATAGCGGACGATGGCGGTGAGCCGGGACGTGTGGAAGGCTGTCTGGAACTGTTCAACGAACGCGAGTTCTTCGATTATTCATATCCGGCCAAATTCATAGACCACATAGAGCCTGCCGACTCTTCGGCTGTTGCGTTGTACAGGGTAGCATCTCCGGCCGAGTACACTGTGGCAGTGGGCAGGACAGGAGACGGCAGTGAAGGAAACACGATAGCATCGTCAGTAGAGATGGGCGGAACCATGAGCGCGAAAGACGACATGCTGCGCTCGTGCATGAGTTTCTTCGGCTTTGACTTTGTGGAGGTTCCCGATGCTGATGAGACATATTTCTTATGCGACTTCCAGAACAAATCGGCAGACGGTTTCTCCATATACGATTTGGATGGCCAGGAACCGCATTTCACTATGGTGCAGGCAGGATTCGAGAAAGGCAAGGGCTGGGTGGAAATGCACGATACGGCCGATTATGACAACATTTGCATGGTGAGTACGTCCAAATATGAAGACGGGGATGCGGCGAATCCGTCGGATGACTGGCTGATAACCCCTGCCATAGACATAAGGGGCAATAATGCCGTATTGAGCTGGAAAGCCATAGTTCCCGACAAGTGGTACGAACGCGACGGATATTCGGTCTATGTGTCGGAGCAGGGCAACAGGCCTGAAGACTTCACTTCGGCTCCTGTGTTCTCCATTGAAGAGGAAAGTTCAAGCGCATGGACGGAACATAGCGTGAGTCTTGAGCATTTTGCCGGCAAGACCGTTTACATAGCTTTTGTAAACGACAGTCACAATAAATATATGCTTGCCGTAGATGATATAAAGGTGGAGGGAGAGAAAACGGTTGCCGAGATAGAGGCCATATCGGTTCCATACAGCTATGGCGAGGATGCTGTGAACATAAAAGCACGCTTGTACGTATATTCGGAAGAGTCGCTGACGGAGTTTGATGCCTATTGCGAGGTTGGCGACAATGTATATTCCAAGCATTTCGACGGTTTCTCCTTGAAGAAAGGCCAGAGTTTCGACTTCGCATTCGATGAGCGGATACCTGTTGCCGTAGGCGATTCGGTGAAATATGAGGTCTGGGCTGAAATGGACGGCGGCAGGACAAATGTGTCTGACGGATGCATCGTGTCATACGCATTCGAGCCGTCAAACAGGGTGGTCGTGGAAGAGGCTACCGGCATGTGGTGCTCGTATTGCCCGCAAGGAACAGTGGCATTGGACTGGCTCTCCAGAAAATATCCTGACAATTTCATTGGCATAGCCATACATTATGACGACCCGTTGGCTCTCGATGCCTATTCCGATGCATTGGGCTTTGTGGCATGGCCTGCGGCGCGTGTCAACAGAGGCGGAATATTGAAGACGCTCCTTGTCATGCAGCAGGATGACAAAGGGGCTTACTATACTATGTCGGGTGGCGGTGTGGAAGATTATTTCGTGGAAGAAATGAATACCGTGCCAGAATGTGATGTGGAAATGGGTGTGACTATGGACGGCGGTAAAGTGGATGTATCTGTTGCAGTGACTCCGGCCATAGATCTGGAAGGATGCGATTATCGTCCGGCTTTTGTGCTGACAGAGGAATTGGTACACAGCCCCTCATATTATCAGATGAATTCTTATTCCGGCATTGATGCAGCCATAGGAGGATTTGAAAGTTTTCCCGATAGGATAGAAGGCGATGATATCATATTCAGCCATGTGGCACGTGGCATCTGGCCGTCTGCCGAAGGCTTGTCGGGTGTTCTGCCTTCCGATATGGAGCATGGAGTGCGCTATGAGGTTGACTATGCTATAGACATGCCGGGCAATGTGGCGACATCAGACAATGTGGATGTGACAGTCTTGCTCTTGGATGCCAAGACAGGCAGGATTGTGAATGCGGCGAAGTGGAACAATCCGAACAAGCATCTCGGCTTGGAAGAACATGCTGCCGGAACTGACGGCGTGTCGTTCAGAAAGATAGGTGATGAAGGCATATTGTACTTGCCGGAAGATGCAAAGGGTAGCGTCAGGCTATCGGTGGTGTCGCCCGATGGTAAAATAGTTTCCACGCATGAGATGAAAGCACACGGGAGAGAGGTAAGATTCCAGACAGGCAATCTGGATGGGGTATATATAATCCATGCCGAGACGGGAGATGCCGTGTTTACGTTGAAAGCGGTACTCTGAGAACAATCGTTTGGTTTTTATTTCGTACATTTGCCAGACAAATATGATATAACAATAAATCAACCTCTTATGAAAGCAAAAAAAATATTACCGTTGTTTGCTGCTGTCGTGTTGGCCGGGTGTGGTACCGGTGCGATGAACGACTCCGGGATGGCTGAGAAAGGAAAGTCTCCGGTAGATTATGTGAATACCCTTATGGGAAGTGACTCGAAGATGTTGCTCTCCAATGGCAATACCTATCCGGCAGTGGCTTTGCCGTGGGGCATGAATTTCTGGACTCCTCAGACAGGAACTATGGGTGACGGATGGGCATATACGTATGCTTCCGACAAGATCAGGGGATTCAAGCAGACGCACCAGCCGAGCCCGTGGATGAATGACTACGGACAGTTCTCTCTGATGCCTGTCACCGGCGGTTTGAAGATTGACCAGGAGTCGAGGGCTTCATGGTTTTCGCATAAGGCAGAGGTGGCCACACCGTATTACTACAGAGTTTATCTGGCCGATCATGATGTGGTGGCAGAGATTGCACCGACAGAACGGTGTGCGTCTTTCAGGTTCACATTCCCTGATAATGACAATTCATACATCATAATAGATGCGTTCGACAAAGGTTCGTATATAAAGATTTTGCCAGATGAAAACAAAGTGATAGGCTATACTACCAAGAACAGCGGTGGAGTGCCTGACAATTTCAAGAACTATTTTGTGTTGGTATTCGACAAACCGTTTGAGTTCAATAAAGTGTGGAAAGACGGCAAAGTCGTGGAGGGAGTTACGGAACTTGCAGATGACCATGTGGGCGCGGCTGTGGGCTTCAAGACAGCCAAAGGCGAGGTGGTCAATGTCAAGGTCGCTTCTTCATTCATAAGTTTTGACCAGGCTGAGTTGAACATGAATGAGATAGGCGGCAATGATTTCGAAGCTGTGAAGACTGCCGCGTTCAACCGTTGGAATGATGTGCTGGGACGCATAGAGGTGAATGACACCGATATAGACCGTCTTAGGACTTTCTATTCATGTTTCTACCGTTCCGTACTGTTTCCGAGAATGTTCCATGAGATAGACAAAGACGGCCAAGTGGTGCATTACAGCCCGTACAACGGAGAAGTGTTGCCGGGTTATATGTTTACCGATACCGGTTTTTGGGATACGTTCAGATGTCTGTTCCCGTTCCTCAATCTGATGTTCCCCGAGATGAGTTCGCAGATGGAGGAAGGTCTCCTCAATGCATATCTTGAGAGCGGTTTCTTCCCCGAATGGGCAAGTCCCGGACACAGGGGATGCATGATAGGCAACAATTCCGCTTCTGTCATAGCCGATGCTTATCTCAAAGGGCTTGTAAAGAAAGACGCGGAAAAGATGTTTGAAGGCATGTTGCACGGAGCGAACAGCGTGCATCCGGAGGTCAATTCTACCGGACGTTACGGATTCGAGTATTACAACAGGCTGGGCTACGTGCCCTACAATGTAGGTATCCACGAGAATGCGGCACGTACTTTGGAGTATGCCTACAACGACTGGTGCATATACAAGATGGGGCAGAAACTGGGACACCCGGAAGAAGAAATAAGCATCTACGCAAAGCGTGCGATGAACTATAAGAATCTGTTCAACGAAAAGTTCAATCTCATGAGCGGGCGCAATGAGGATGGTTCGTTCCCTGTCGATTTTAATCCGTTGAAATGGGGAGATGCATTTACCGAAGGCAATTCGTGGCATTACTCGTGGTCGGTATTTCATGATGTGGCCGGACTTATGGAACTTATGGGAGGCCGTGAGAATTTTGTGGCGATGCTTGACTCCGTATTCTCTGTTCCTCCTGTGTTCGATGACAGTTATTACGGTTTTGTGATACATGAAATAAGAGAAATGCAGATAGCAGACATGGGTAACTATGCGCATGGCAACCAACCCATACAGCACATGATATATCTGTATGATTATGCAGGTGAGGCTTGGAAAGCCCAGTACCATCTGCGCGAGGTGATGGACAGGCTCTATCGCCCGACTCCCGATGGATATTGCGGAGATGAGGACAACGGCCAGACATCGGCATGGTATGTGTTCTCCGCTTTGGGCTTTTATCCGGTTTGTCCGGGAACAGACCAGTATGTCATCGGCGCACCTTTGTTTAAGGATGTGAAGTTGCACCTGGAAAACGGAAAGACTGTGGAGATTTCCGCTCCGCGCAACAGCGATGAAAACCTGTATGTGGACGGCATAACTCTGAACGGAAAAGAATATACGCGCGCCTATTTCACTTACGGCGACTTGACCAACGGCGCGAAAATCACGTTCGACATGTCTGACAAGCCTAACAAGGAAAGGGCAAGAAACGCGGAAGACCTGCCTTACTCTTTCTCCACTGAATTGAAATAATAATCTATAATCCTGAGCCTCCGGTGTGTAATCCATGCGGAGGCTGTTTCTTGTATAAAAACAAACAAAATGAAGCAGATGAACTTTTTATCCGGAGCGTTTGCCGTCATGTCGGCAGCGTTGTTATTGTCTTGTTCCCAAAAGGACATGACTGCCGATTATGATGATGTAATCCCGCAGCCGCAGGAGATAGTAAAGGGCGGTAACCGGCCTTTTGTCTTGAATGGCAATGTGAAGATTGTATGGGACAGTGAAAGCGCAGGTATGGCAAAAGATGCCGGATTGCTTGCCGGATATATAAAGGATATTACAGGACTGGAGTTGCAGACAGAGCAGAACGGCATCCCTGATGGCAACATAGTCCTGAGTACGGATCTTGGCTCCGACAACGATGAGGCTTATTGCCTCATGGTGAGCAGTGCGGGCATAACGATAAGGGGGGCAAGCGAAGACGGATTGTTCTATGGCATACAGACATTGAGGAAATCTTTGCCCGTAGCCGGTAATGCAAAAGAAATCACGATGGACGAGGTGACGATAAACGACTATCCGCGTTTCCCCTATCGCGGCGTGCATTTTGATGTCAGCCGCCATTTCTTCCCAGCCGACTCTGTGAAGTCGTTCATCGACATGATGGCATTGCACAACCTCAACACGATGCACTGGCATCTGACCGATGACCAGGGCTGGAGGGTGCAGTCTGATAAATATCCCAAATTGACGGAATTAGGTTCCAGGAGGACGGAGACTGTCATAGGGCGCAACTCCGGCGAATATGACGGCAAGCCTTACGGCGGATTCTACACTAAGGATGAGATAAGAGACGTGATAGCCTACGCTGCCGAGCGGCATATAAATATAGTGCCGGAGATAGACCTGCCGGGACACATGCAGGCTGCCTTGTGCGCATATCCTGAACTGGGTTGCACGGGAGGCCCGTATGAAGTATGGAAGCAGTGGGGCGTGTCGCATGAAGTGCTTTGTGCCGGAAGTGACAAGACGCTGCGCTTCATAGACGACATACTTGGCGAGATAATGGACCTTTTCCCGTCGGAATACATCCATGTGGGCGGCGATGAATGCCCCAAGACCCGTTGGGAACAGTGTCCGAAGTGTCAGGCGCGCATCAGGTCGCTCGGTCTCAGAGACGACAGGGAGCATACGGCGGAACAGAAACTGCAAAGCTATGTCATAACCCATGCAGCCAAGACCATTGCCGCGCGTGGCCGCAAGATGATAGGTTGGAACGAGATACTCGAAGGCGGGCTGCCCGATGGGGCTATCGTCATGTCATGGATTGGCGAGGCCGGAGGCATCAAGGCTGCCAAACTGGGGCATGACGTGATTATGACCCCGAACACATATCTCTATTTCGACTATTACCAGACCCCCGACATAGAAGACGAGCCGCTGGCCATAGGCGGATGCATCCCTGTCAAGACAGTGTATGGCTATGAACCGATGCCTGAGGAGCTTACGGCGGAGCAGCAGAAACATATCTTCGGCGTGCAGGCAAATCTCTGGACGGAATATATCACATCGTTCAGCCAAGTGCAATACATGGAACTGCCGCGCATGGCTGCCCTGTCGGAAGTGCAGTGGACTATGCCCGACAGGAAAGACTACGACTGCTTCCTTTCGCGTATGCCCCACATGTTCGCGCTTTACGATTTGTACGGATACAACTATGGCAGGCATCTGCTCAATGTCAATGTCAGTTTCGTCCCCGACACGGTGCAGGGTAGGCTGGGGGTTGTCATGTCGTCCATAGACAAGGCCGACATCCGTTACACCCTCGACGGGTCGGAGCTTTCGGCATCCTCGCAACTCTATTCCGATACGTTGTGGATAGACAGTTCGGCGCAGCTTCGTGCCGCAGTGTTCCGCCCATCGGGCATGAGCAAGGTATATAAGGAAGACATCGACTTCAACAAGGCCACGCTCAAACCCATAACCATGCTTCAGCCCATCAACAGCGGATATTATTATGACGGCCCTGTGACGCTGGTTGACGGACTGACAGGCAACGGCAACTATAAGAGCCGCCGTTGGATAGCCTTTGTGGGCAACGACATGGAAGCCGTGATAGACCTGAAAGGCGAGCAGGAAATATCGGAAGCATCGGTCAATCTCTGTTACAACACAGGCGACTGGGTGTATGACGCACGCAGGTTTGCGGTGGCAGTGTCGGACGACGGCATTGACTTCCGTGAAGTCGCAGCCGAAGATTACCCGGAAATGACAGAAGACCAATACGGCAGCGGCATCAGTACCCATGCGCTCAAGTTCTCCCCAGTAAAGGCAAGGTATGTCAAAGTCACCTTGTCGCCGGAGTATAATATGCCCGAAAACAGGGGCTTCGAGGCCTTCATCTTCGTAGACGAGATAAAACTGCGGTAATTTGTCTTTTCATATTTTGCAGGCGGGACGGGGGCTGACATGCCCGCTCCCGCCTGCTGTCTTTTTTATTGCTTGCAAATCGGGTGGAAACGTCCTGTTTCGGGATGTGCGCCATCTTTGCCCGGTATCGAGCCGATCATGACTGAAGATGGCGTACATCCCGGGCGATGATCGAGCCGATCCCGGGCGCAGCCCGGAATGCACCGGAAAACGGGTGTCAAGGGTGCTCCGGGCACAATTGCATTTATGCCGTGATTTGTTTTTGGTTGGTTGTCTGTATGGGCGGGGAAATAACAGAAAGGCGAAGCAGAAAAGCAAGGATTCAAGACCTTTTATTTTTTTACTTATGATTCTTGTCCTTTAAGATTGTTTTCTATTTTTGCAGATGTAGTCCGTCTCTTATATGCTTGTCAGAGAAATATTCATACGAAGATTGGCAGTAGCAGAAGCGAGCCTTGTTAAGGATGGATATGTGACCCGCCAATATTTTTATGTGAAGTGTTATCCGATATTTAAGTCGATATGCAATAGGTGTTACATGGGGATGCATGGAGTGGTTCGGATGATTTTGTGGTAATAGCAGATGTATAAAAAGTACAGATTATGAAATGTCCATATTATAATGCTCGATGAATTCAAGTATTGTCCCTATCCTGAGGAGATAAAGTAGAGTTTTAGGCATGTCTGTTTTTCCCCGCCGCACTTTGCGCAGACTGTGCAGACGGTGAGTTTTCAAAGAAAACAGTATTTTTTCCGCAAGATAATTTGAAATATTAAAACAATAGCTTATTTTTGTAAAATAATTTAGGCATAAATGAAACCTGAAGACAAAGAGCTGTTGGAGACATTTCAAGTCCGGTTCAGAGATCTGATGACCTATATCGACAACCTGTTGAAGCAGATGGCGGAAATGGAAGAAAAGGCGGCATCGGATATCAGAGACAAAGACAGGGAAATAGAAAGTCTGAAAACCCGGCTCTATGCCAGCGAGAAAAGGTATGCCGATTTGAAAACAGCCAAGACGCTCGAACTGACGCTGAAAGACAGGAAAGACGTGAAGCAGAGAGTGGACAGGCTGATGCGTGAAATAGACAAATGCATAGCTTTGTTGAATGAATGATACAAAGATATGGATAACGATAACTTTAAGATAAAGCTGCGTCCTTTCAATCTCATCATACCGCTGACGATAAAAAGAGACGATGAATTTCTTTACAGGGAAGCGGAGCGGAGACTGAATTACGTTTACGGCAGATATAAAGAGCAGCTCATTGGCTATGAGGACAACGAGCTGATGGCTATAGCGGCATTGACTTTTGCTTACGAAGTGATGAAAAAACAAGACCATAACGACACGAAACCGTTTGCGGAAGTCATGGAAGAAGCGATAGAAAAGATAGAAAACAGACTGAAAGAGGCTCGCACATAGCACGCGGACAATTCTCTGCCGGATACTTGAACGAAACAATTTCACGCACTGCCTTAACATTGAAACATATGTGAAGGCGATGCGTGTTTTTTTATTATATAACATTTTAACAAACAACAATTGATATGGAAATAATAATAGCATCATTGGTTTGCTTTCTGATAGGAGGCGGGTTGTCATACCTGCTGTTCAGATTCCTGTTGAAAAGCAAGTACAACAAAGTGCTTCAAGAAGCAGAGACGGAAGCAGAAGTGATAAAGAAGAATAAATTGCTTGAAGTAAAAGAAAAGTTCCTGAACAAAAAGGCCGATCTGGAAAAGGAAGTGGCCGCACGCAATCAGAAAATACAGCAGGCGGAAAACAAACTCAAGCAAAGGGAAATGGTCCTGACTCAGAAGAACGAGGAAGTACAAAGGAAAAAAGAAGAAAACGAGAAGACAAGGCAGAATCTTGAAAACCAGATGAATGCTTTGGAGAAGAAAAAAGAGGAACTGGCCAGGCTGCAAAGCAAGGAAATAGAAAAACTGGAAGCCATATCGGGACTTTCGGCAGATGAAGCCAAAGAGAAACTGATAGAATCCCTCAAGGAAGAGGCCAAGACGCAGGCAGCATCATACATCAATGACATAATGGACGATGCGAAAATGACAGCCAACAAGGAAGCCAAGAAGATCGTGATACAGTCCATCCAACGTGTTGCCACTGAAACCGCAATAGAAAACTCCGTGACAGTATTCCACATAGAAAGCGATGAAATAAAAGGACGCATCATAGGACGGGAAGGCCGAAACATCAGGGCGCTCGAAGCCGCTACAGGAGTGGAGATTATAGTGGATGACACCCCCGAAGCCATAGTGCTCTCGGCTTTCGACCCAGTGCGCCGCGAGATAGCAAGGCTGGCGCTGCACCAGCTTGTCACCGATGGGCGAATACACCCGGCAAGGATAGAAGAAGTGGTGGCGAAAGTGCGCAAACAGATAGAAGAGGAAATAATAGAGACCGGAAAACGTACCGCGATAGACTTGGGTATACACGGACTTCATCCTGAAATAATACGTATAGTAGGTAAGATGAAATACCGCTCCTCTTACGGGCAGAACCTGTTGCAACACTCCAGAGAGACTGCCAACCTGTGTGCGGTAATGGCTTCGGAACTGGGGCTGAACCCGCAGAAAGCCAAAAGAGCCGGACTGCTGCACGACATAGGCAAAGTGCCCGATGACGAACCGGAACTGCCACATGCATTGCTCGGCATGAAGATTGCGGAAAAATACAAGGAGAAAGCAGATATATGCAACGCCATAGGCGCGCACCACGATGAGATAGAAATGACTTCGCTCCTCGCTCCGATCGTGCAGGTGTGCGATGCCATATCGGGAGCAAGACCGGGCGCAAGAAGGGAAATAGTGGAAGCCTACATCAAACGCCTCAACGACCTTGAGCAGCTTGCACTCTCTTATCCCGGCGTGACCAAGACATACGCCATACAAGCGGGCAGGGAGCTGCGCGTAATAGTCGGCGCAGACAAGATAGACGACAAGCAGACCGAAAACCTGTCAACCGAAATAGCAAAGAAGATACAAGACGAAATGACATATCCGGGACAGGTGAAGATCACGGTCATAAGGGAGACAAGAGCCGTAAGCTACGCAAAGTAACCATCGGCAAGGATGACAGAAACAAAACACGCGAAAGGCCGTTCCATCTCAAAGGGCGGCCTTTTCTGATGCCGTACAATATAAGTTATAGAGATATAAAATAAACGCTAACGCGCTTTCGTATCGCAAAAATCATTTACTTTGCACAAAATTAAGGCGAAACACAATAAAAACTGATAGAAAGATGGCACAAGAAGACGTTTTCAAAAAACTGGTATCACATTGCAAAGAATATGGTTTCGTATTCCCATCAAGCGACATATATGACGGTCTGGGAGCCGTATACGATTACGGGCAAATGGGAGTGGAACTTAAAAACAATATAAAGAAGTACTGGTGGGACAGCATGGTGTTGCTCCACGACAACATAGTCGGTCTGGATTCGGCCATATTCATGCATCCCGACATATGGAAAGCTTCGGGGCATGTGGATGCTTTCAACGACCCGTTGATAGACAACAAAGATTCCAAAAAACGCTACCGTGCCGATGTCCTCATTGAAGACCAGATAGCAAAATATGATGAAAAGATAAACAAGGAAGTGGAGAAAGCCCGCAAACGCTTCGGCGAAGCTTTCGATGAGCAGCAGTTCAGGACAACCAACACAAGGCTGCTGGAACATCAGGCAAAGCGGGACGCGCTGCACGAGCGGTATGCCAAAGCCATGAATGACAATGACCTGGCCGAACTGAGGCAGATCATAGTCGATGAAGGCATAGTATGCCCCATTTCCGGCACGAAAAACTGGACAGAGGTGAGACAGTTCAACCTCATGTTCTCCACCGAAATGGGCTCCACCGCCGATGGAGCCATGAAAATCTACCTCCGCCCCGAAACGGCACAAGGCATATTCGTCAACTTCCTCAATGTGCAGAAGACCGGACGCATGAAAATACCTTTCGGCATAGCACAGATAGGCAAGGCTTTCAGAAATGAAATCGTGGCACGCCAGTTCATCTTCAGGATGAGAGAGTTCGAGCAGATGGAAATGCAGTTCTTCGTCCGTCCCGGCGAGGAACTCGAATGGTTCCGCACATGGAAAGAATACCGCATGAAGTGGCACAAGGCTCTCGGATTCGGCGATGATCACTATCGCTATCACGATCATGAGAAACTGGCACATTATGCCAACGCCGCCACCGACATAGAATTTCTCATGCCTTTCGGTTTCAAGGAAGTGGAGGGCATACACTCGCGCACAGACTTCGACTTGAGCCGCCATGAACAGTTCAGCGGGAAGAATATCAAATATTTCGATCCGGAACTCAACGAAAGCTATACCCCGTATGTCATAGAGACATCCATAGGAGTGGACAGGATGTTCCTCAGCATCATGTCGGCGGCATACAAGGAAGAGACTCTGGACAATGGCGAGAGCAGGGTAGTGCTGCAACTGCCCCCTGCGCTGGCTCCGGTGAAACTGGCCATACTCCCGCTTGTCAAGAAAGACGGGCTGCCCGAAAAGGCACGCGAGATAGACAACATGATGAGGCTGCACTTCTACTGTCAGTATGACGAAAAAGACTCCATAGGCAAACGCTACAGGCGTCAGGATGCGATAGGCACGCCCTACTGCATCACCATCGACCACCAGACCTTGCAGGATGACACCGTGACCATAAGGCACCGTGACACCATGCAGCAGGAGAGAGTGGCCATAGCCGACCTTGAGAAAATCATAGCAGACAATGTCAGCATAACCTCATTGTTGAAAAAACTGATGTAACGATGAAAAGACTCACATACCTTTGCGCCATGTTCGTCATGACACTATTTGCTGCAATGGCAGTGTCATGCGATGAAAACAAAGACGAAGGCACATACGATGCACATTGGAGAAGCCTCAACGAAGCATTCCTCGATTCGCTCGGCAACGCATTCAAAGCTCAGGGAGGGGAGGGAAAAGGCGAGTTGAAACGCATAGTCCCCATGAGCGACCGCACCGTACCGATATATTATACTATCGTGGGTGCTGACAAGGGGTATGTAGGCGATGGAGACGAAGCCCTGTTTTCCGACACGGCCATTGTCTACTACAAGACTATGGACATCACAGGCAAGGTGCTCGACAGCAATTTCAGCGGGGAATATCCCGATACGGCGTTTGACATTCCCAGCGAGTTTGCGGTGGGAGGCATGTTGGCTTCAGGTTCGGGCATCATATACGGGTGGACTGAAATACTCCAGTACATGCGTCCTCCAAAAGGCGGGACTGACAGCAAGGGCGATTTCTTCCGTGTCTACATCCCTTGGAGCTTGGCTTACGGCGAGGATGACTACAACGACATAAAAGGGTATTCGCTCCTGGTCTTCGACATCAATCTCGTGGGAGTGAAACATAATGAATGATATATGATAAAGGCGGACTCTGACATCCGCCTTTATTTTTTTCTTGTTGCGGCGGGCGTGCCTACACGAAATCCTCGCCCAGTTTCACTTGGGCGTCATTGACGAACTTCTTTATATCGTTTTCCTCGTCTTTCTTGCAGATGATGAGCACGTTGCCCGATTCCGCTATCAGATACCCGTCCATGTTCTGTATCACGGCTATCTTGTCTTTGGGCAGGGCTATTATGTTGTTCTTGCTGTTGTAGAGCAGAGTGCCGCACTGCAATATCACATTGCCTTCATGGTCTTTCGGCGAAGCATCATAGAGCGAATCCCATGTGCCGAGATCTGCCCACCCGAAGTCGGCCAGCGTCACGCACACATTGCCTGCCTTTTCCATTATGCCGTAGTCGATGGACACGTTGGGGCAATATGAATAATTCTGTTTTATGAAATCCTTTTCTTCCCAGCTGCCTATCATCTCTCCGTGTTTCAGCGAGGCGCACAGCAGCGGTTGCAGCTGTTCGAAAGCTGAGATTATGCTGTTCACGTTCCATACGAATATGCCCGAGTTCCAATAAAACTCTCCGGTCTCGATAAACACTTTGGCCATGTCCAGCTCCGGCTTTTCGGTGAATGTCTTGGCTTCATACAGTCCGTCTTCTTTCAGGTCTCCCACCTGGATATATCCGTAGCCTGTCTCCGGTCTGTTGGGCTTGATGCCTATGGTCAGCAGGATATCTTCCTTGCGGACGAAATCGAAGCATTTGCCTATGACATCCAGAAAGTCCGCCTCGCGCAATATGAGGTGGTCTGACGGGGTCACCACTATGTTGGCCTCCGGGTCCAGGCTCCTGATGTGATATGATGCCCATGCTATGCACGGGGCCGTATTGCGCTTGGTCGGCTCGGCCAGTATCATGCGGTCGTCCACTCCGGGCAGCTGTTCGTGTATCAGTTGCACATAGGCTTCATTGGTAGAGATGAAGATGCGGTCTTTGGGGATTATTTTTGCAAACCTGTCATAAGTGAGTTGCAGCAAGGAGCGGCCTATGCCGAGAAAGTCGAGAAACTGTTTGGGCTTTTCCTTCCTGCTGAAAGGCCAGAAACGCCTGCCTACTCCGCCGCACATTATAACACAATAGTCATGTTCTGTTATCATAACGATTAGAATTAAGTTTGTGCTAAGATAGCAATTAAAATCCGTATGGTAAAAAAAACGGGGCAATAATACCAACAAATAGTCCTTTTGGCTTCCTTTTTCCCGTGCCGGGAAGTCCCGAAAAAAGATCGGCTCGATCTTCGCCCGGGATGTACGCCATCTTCACCCGGGATCGGCTCGGTATCGGGGCAAGATGGCGCACATCCCTGAAGGGGATAGTGGCTATATCCTGCATTGTCCTATAATGGCGTGAATGTCAATTGTTTTCCGAATCCGACGTCTTCCTCTTTTCTTCGAGCCGTTCCGCCAGCGATGTCTCATAGTCCTTGCTGCCCGGACTCTTTTTCCTGCGGTCGGGCATGAACGTGCACACTATGACCGCTGCCGCCAAAGGCACGAGCGTCAGCTGCCACCCGAGTCCGAAAAACGCCAGGATGAGCATGACTGTAAAGGCCGACAATATGTTTGCCGCCAATCTCTTGAAAATCTTTTTCCTGTGGAAGTCCATATCCGGTACGGTTTGTTGTTTAACATTTACAAATGTAACCTTTCTCCCCGATATATCACAATTTTGCGTATATTTGATGCGACAACAAATTTTCTAAACTATTATTTCATTCATGAAAAAAGGACTTTTCACAATGGCAATGCTTACAACCATGCTTGCAACGGGCTGTTCCGGAAGCAAAGAACAACCCAAAGAAGAAAAATTCGATTACAATGTAGAAAAATTCGCCGACCTGCAACTGCTCAGATACAGGGCCGAAGGCTTTGAGAATCTGTCGTTGCAACAGAAGACTCTGGTCTACTACCTCACGCAGGCCGCACTCGAGGGACGCGACATCTTGTACGACCAGAACTGCAAATACAACCTGCCGATAAGGAAAACTCTCGAAGCCGTATATGAGAACATACAGAAAGAAGGCACGGCCGATGAGAATGATGAAAACTACAAGAACTTCGTGGTCTACCTGAAATGCGTATGGTTTGCCAACGGCATCCACCATCATTACAGTTCTGACAAGTTCCGTCCGGCATTCTCTCAGGACTACCTGAAAGAGCAGATAGCCAAGCTCGACCCGTCGCTCCTGCCGCTCAAAGAAGGGCAGACGGTGGAACAGTTCGAGGCCGAAATCTTCCCTGTCATCTTCGATCCGGCAGTGATGCCCAAGAGAACCAACCAGGCCGAAGGCGAAGACCTCGTGCTGACATCGGCTTGCAACTATTATGACGGAGTGACGCAGAAAGAGGCGGAAAACTTCTACAACAAGTTGAAAGATCCCAAAGACCCGCGCCCCATATCCTACGGACTTAACAGCCGTCTGGCCAAAGTGGACGGCAAAGTGGTAGAGCAGGTGTGGAAATCGGGCGGCATGTACGGTCCTGCCATAGACCGCATCATATACTGGCTCGAAAAAGCATTGACGGTGGCCGAAGACGACATGCAGAAGGCATACATGGAGAAACTTATCGACTTTTACAAGACGGGCGATCTCAAGACCTACGATGAATACTCCATCGCATGGGTCACCGATACCATATCGAAAGTTGACTTCGTGAACGGATTTACCGAGACATACGGCGACCCGCTCGGCATGAAAGCCAGCTGGGAGTCGATAGTGAACTACAGGAACGATGAGGCTACGAAGCGTACCGAGACCATAAGCAGCGAGGCACAGTGGTTTGAAGACCACTCTCCGGTGGACAAACAGTTCAAGAAAGAGAAAGTGAAAGGCGTATCGGCCAAAGTTATCAACGCAGCGATACTCGGCGGCGACCTCTATCCGTCTACGGCCATAGGCATTAACCTGCCCAACTCCAACTGGATACGCCACGAACACGGCTCCAAATCGGTGACCATAGGCAATGTGACCGATGCCTACAACAAAGCCAAACAGGGCAACGGTATGTGGGAGGAATTTGTCATAGACAATTCCGAACTGGAAAGGATGAGAAAATACGCCGACCTTACAGACGAATTGCATACCGACCTGCACGAATGTCTGGGACATGGTTCGGGCAGACTCCTGCCCGGCGTGGACGGCGATGCGCTGAAAGCATACGGCTCGACGGTAGAGGAGGCGCGTGCCGACCTGTTCGCGCTCTACTATCTGGGCGACAACAAGCTCATAGAGTTGGGACTGCTCGACTCTCCCGAAGCATACAAGGCCGCATACTACAGTTATATGATGAACGGACTCATGACGCAGCTCGTCAGGATAAATCCGGGCAGCGATGTGGAAGAGGCACACATGAGAAACCGTCAGATGATAGCCAAATGGGCATTTGAAAACGGCAAGAAAGACAATGTGGTGGAACTGGTCAAGAAAGACGGAAAGACTTTCGTCAAGATAAATGACTATGAGAAGCTGCGCGGCCTGTTCGGTACGCTGCTCGCCGAAATCCAAAGGGTGAAGTCGACGGGCGATTATGAAGGAGCCAAGACTCTGGTGGAGACTTACGGCGTGAAGGTAGATCCTGAACTGCACAAGGAAGTGCTCGACAGATATGCCAAGCTCGACATTGCTCCTTACAAAGGTTTCGTCAATCCGGTCTATGAGGCCGTGACCGATAAAGACGGCAACATTACCGATGTGAAAGTGTCTTATGACGAATCATACGCAGGACAGATGCTGCGCTACAGCAAGGAATACGGCAACCTGTAAGCCGTCACGTCTTTGAAAAGCAAAAGCCGGAACGCAAACCGATGTCGGTTGCGCTCCGGCTTTACTTTTAGTTGAATGACATGCACACACTCAGTGCGATATGGAGTAAGTCTTTCTCTCTCTTCCTGCTCCCTTGATGACGAGCTTTTTCCAATGTGGCGGCAAAGCCGATTCCACACGCTCCACTCCGCAGTCTGTCACTTCCAGTCCGCCGAAACCATAGAGTACAGCCTGGAGCAGTCCTCCTGCACCGGTCATGAAGTAAGGATTGTCTGACGAAGGAGTTTCGGCCAGTGCTCCGAAAGGCGGACGCTCGTGCGGTCTGAAACTGCGGATGAACATGTCGTATGCTTTCCCGCCATAGCCCATGCGGGCATACTGCACGGCAAATATGGAATAGGACATTGCGGGACCGTTGACCGTGTCTATCCTGTTTTCATAATATGCCAAATCCTGTTCCAGCAGCGTCTTGTCTGTCCTTATGCCGAGCGGGAAGCCGAGCAGATTGGCATCACATTGCTTTATCATCTGTCCGTCATAGCCTTCATATTCGCACAGTGTGCCATCGTCGAATGTCAGTATCCTTATATTGTCGGCAATGACTGTCCATTCGTGCGGCGGTTTCAGCCCGCATATTTCCGCAGCTTTTATTGCATATCGGAGGGCGCATTTCGCAGAGCCGTTGGTAAAGGCATTGTCGGTCACGCCGTTTGCGTATTCGTCCGCTCCGGTCACATTGCGTATGGAATATGTCCCGTCATCATTTTTCGACACACGGCTTTCGATGAAGCGTGCGGCGGCCTCTATCATTTCGTAACCTTCCTCCCGCAGCCATGCAGTATCGGCCGAGACACGGAAATAGTCGTATGCGGCAATGGCTATGTCGGCTGTAATATGATGTTCGAAAGGTCCGGTTAGTGCAAAAGTCGGTGTAGCTTCCTCTCCTTTGTCATCCGATTCCCAAGGGAACATGGCTCCGTCATAGCCGTAAGCCGCAGCTTTCTTGCGAGCGGCTTCGAGACGGTCGAAGCGATAGTCGAGCATGGAGCGGGCTATATCGGCATTGAGCAGATTCATCACGGGAAACATCCACATCTCAGAGTCCCAGAATATGTGTCCGTTATATCCTGTAGATGAAAGTCCCATAGGAGGGATGCTCAGCCTGCTGCCCTTGCGGCATGAGGAGTAGAGGTTGAATAATGCCAAGCGTATGGCTCTCTGTGCATAATCGTCTCCCTCTACTATTATGTCTCCCTGCCACAGCTCTTGCCATAGCGAGCGGTGCCTTTGCATCAGTTCGTCCCTTCCCTCATGCTTCATATATATGGCAAGACGTTCTGCTTCGTTGCCCGGATCGGAAAAGTCGCGTGAGCTGCACACCGCTCCGGCTAAGGACAACTCCGCATCTTGGCCTTTGCCCAATGCGATTGTGATGGATGCCGTCTCAGCCGCTTCATTTTTGCTATAGTCCCATACGGCATTGTCGGCAATGAAGCAGGATGCGGCAACGACCTTTTGCGAGCCTCCGGCAGAAACGGCTTCAGTCCTCAAAATGTCTTTCCTGCCGCCTTCTCCCCAGACGGTCCTCAAAAGTGTTTCGTGTTGTGCGTAGTCGGCGGGTATGTCAGTTCGTGCTGTAAAGCATAAGTCTGTTTTGCGCAAAGCTTTGACCTTGACGGTTATAAGTCCTGCATATGCGAGGTTGCGCAGGGCGGACATCTCGCATCTTACTTCCACCTTGCCCAGTACAGTAAAGGCTGTGACAAGCACAGCCTTGCTTAAATCCAACGTCTGTTCCCAGCCGGATATGTTTTCAAGACAGACAGGCACGCCGTCGACCTGCATTGAGAGGACAAACGGATTCACTCCTTGCATCACACGGCTGACATTACCTTTGCTGCCCTGCTCGAAGACATGATTCAGAATCACCCTATCGACAGACAAAGGTTCCTTGCCGGGCAACATGCCTATGCCTCCGTTGGCCAGGCATATACCGGTGTATCCTGTCGTGTCTGAAACGCTTATCGTCCATCCGTCATCCTCTGCGGCATGCGACATGAGTTGCACGAAGAAAGCCAATATCAACAATACATGTCTCATGGCAATCATTGTACAGGTATGAAGCTGACAGCTTGTCCGCCGCCGGAGGCCATCACCACATTGAGGGTGTCTTTGCTCGTCACTCTCTTGTTCATTATCTTATATGATGTGGGATTTGTCTTCCAGTCGGCATCATCGCCATCGGCATATATCACGGCATCGTATGTCTTGTCGCTGTCGAGGAAGTCGAGCGGCACTGACAGCTGCCTTGCGTCTTCATTAGTGGCAGCTCCCAAGAAGAATTTCTCTCCGGCCTGCCTCATGATTACTACAAACTCTCCCGGTTCGCCTTGCAATGCTTCCGACCTGTCGCAATCAGGGTTGAAGTCTCTGAAGAACTGGAAAGCCGGATGTCCTTCATAATTTTCCACAAGGTCAGATGCCATCTGCAGAGGAGAATAGAGTATCACCCAGTCGGCTATCTGTTTTGCCAGAGTGGTGTTTACTCTGCTGTTGCCTTTGTCCAGGTCGTTCCATTTCTTGCGTGTAGGCAGGTTGCGGGTCTTTTCATATAGTATGTCAAACGTACCCGGAGTATAGTCCATAGGTCCGGCCAGCAGACGTGTGAAAGGTAGAGTGACATGGTGAGACGGAGGATTGCCTTCGCTCCATGCATTCCATTCCATGCCGCGTGCGCCCTCGCGGGTCATCATGTTGGGGTATGTTCTTCTGATACCGGTATCTTTTATCGGTTCATGCACATCGAGGGTGGTGTGATATTTTGCAGCTGTCTGCACCACTTTCCTGTAATGTCTCACGGCAAACTGTCCATGATGATACTGTCCTCCGGAATAAGCTCCCGCATATCCGGTCTTGACACAGTGGATGCCAAGATCGGCATACCAGCTGTAAGCGTTATCGAGTTGTCTCTCATAATTATATGTGTTGCCTCCGGTCTCGTGGTGTCCTATGATTTCCACGCCTTTCGATTTGGCATATTCCGTTATCTCGTCTATGTCGAAGTCGGCGTATGGCTTCGTGTAGTCGAATATCTGACCTTTGCCCCAGCTCTCCCAGCCGTCATTCCAGCCTTCGAATACTACGCCTTGTATGTTGTTGGCTGCTGCAAAGTCTATATATTTCTTGGCATTGGCAGTAGTGGCTCCGTGCCTTTCGTCCATTGCCCAAGTCTCTATGCCGAGATGCATGCCCCACCACACGCCTACGTATTTCATGGGCTTTATCCAGTCGGTCGATTCGAGCACGCAAGGTTCGTTCAGGTTCAGTATCAGAGAGGAATTGATAAGTCCGACGGCCTTGTCAGCTATCTGTATCGTCCTCCAGGGTGTCTTGAACGAATCATCGGCGAAACGCGCCTTTACTCCGTCCGGCCATGGTGCCAGCGCCGCGCGGAAACAAAGTCCGCCTTCGTTCTTCAAAGTCATTTCCGGATAGTCGGTCAAAGCCGCCTCGTGTATGGAAGCGTAGATGCCATTGCCTGTCTTGAGCGTGATAGGTGTATTGGCTGTCTCCACCTCCGACAGTCTCATGTCGCGATAGGGCAGTTCGTATGTATCAAAATCTGCCTTTATGGACCATGAGCGGGCATCGCCGGCAAAGCGGAAAGCTGTATTCTCGTCCATCACGAAGAGGCTGTCCGCGCCGGGCACTTCATATTCGTATCTGAAGCCGAGACCATCGTCAAACAGTCTGAAGCGTACCACAAGTTGTGTGCCCTCTTCATTGTAAAGCGATACGGCCATCTCATTGTAGCGGTTGCGTATCGTCTTGTTTTCTCCCCAAGGCTGTGACCAAGTCTCATCGGCCGAAGCGAAATCTACATCGACCACCTTGAAACCTTCGTTCAGATTCACGCCGTTGCGCGACAGCAGTCCCATATCTGACGGGAGTATAAAAGCGGAGTCGTTCACCGCCACATCATAGGTCATGCGCCCTTGTCCGTCCACATCGAAATGGAGCACTATCTTTCCGTCAGGAGAAGCCAGTTCGGTTTTCTTCTCGGCGCACGAACAGAAAGACAAGGCAATAAGTATTGCCGGCAAAATCAGTTTTCTCATAATGTTTGTATGTATTGTTCGTATTTGTTATCCTATCATGCAAAAATACTTTATTTTGCAGAAAAACCATACGTTTGTTTGTCTTTTGCACACTGCACATGTCATTTTCCGCTCATAATGCAGCCATTTGCGCCGAAACGAGGGAAATATTAAGGCAAAGATGTCAAGAAAATCTCCCGTCATGTGTTTTTTACATAATTAATTACTTATTTTGTCTTGGTTTATGAACAACAGGATAAAAGTACATATCGATAGCACGAATCCGCGAAAGGAGTATATAGTCAGGCATCTCATAGAAAACATAATGGGGTGTGAATGCGATATGTCTGCCATCTCGGAGACGATGGCGGATGAGCCTCTCATCAACTATTCCCGCCATCGCGTGGAGGGGGCGTTCAATATCATGCCGTGCGGGCTGACGGACGACATGTCGCTCATAGTTCACCGTCCCGAAGGCATAGGCAGCTGGCACGGCATGCCGGTGATATTCACGGCTGAAGGCGGAGACATCCCGTTTGACATATTCTCCGCATCGTTTTTCCTGCTCACGCGCATGGAGGAATACGGCAGTCGGGACACCGATGTGCACGGGCGGTTCAAGGCAGAAGCAAGCACAGCTTTCGCCAACGGATTTCTGCAACGGCCTCTCATAGACGAATGGTGTATGCAGCTGTTTGACATGCTATGCGAACGCTGGCCCGCACTCACATGCAGGACGAGAGAGAGGAAATTCGTATCGACCATAGACATTGACCACCCGTTCAAATACCGCAATAAAGGGCTGGTGATAAACGCCGCCGGGCTGGTGCGCGACATGGCGAAACGGAGGTTTCGTGAAGTTCCGGAACGGCTGGCTGTGGTGTGCCGCCTGAAGCCCGACCCTTATTTCTGTTTTGAATATATAGAGTCCACCTATATGGCCAACGGATGCACCCCCATCTTTTTCGTGCATACGGGCGACAAAGGCCGGTATGACAGGAAATATATCTATCCGAGCCGCCGTTACAACAAGGCGCTCAGATCGCTGTGCAGCGAATTTTTCATGGGGCTGCACCCCTCATACCGGGCTTCATTCGATGCAGGACTCATAAGCAGGGAGAAAGAGAGGCTGGAAAGCATCATAGGCGAAAGCATCGTAAGGGCGCGTTTCCACTACCTGCGCATGCAGTTGCCGTTGTCATACCGCATATTGGAAGAGACGGGCATCAGGCACGACTACACCATGATGTATTCGTCTCAGATCGGGTTCAGGGCGAGTACATCCGTACCCTACAGGTTTTTCGATGCCGAACAGGGGCGCGAACTCGATGTGACGGTACACCCGTCGTGCGTCATGGACGTGACCTTGAAAAACTCATGCCGCATGGACAGCAGGCACGCTCTCGATGCCATAAGGAGCCTGCACTACGCAACCGAGAGGTGCGGAGGAGAATTCATCACCCTGTTCCACAACTCATCGCTGGGCGAAGACTGCGAGTGGAAAGGCTGGCGCAAGACATTCGAGGACATGTTCACATACCTTTAACATATAAGACACACAAGAAGAAACATACCATATCATCATGCAGATAATCAACCTTTCGGAAAAAAGTTCACTGCTCAATAAGTTTGTGGCAGAGATAAGAGACGTAAACGTACAGAAAGACAGGCTGCGCTTCCGCCGCAACCTGGAGAGAGTAGGGGAAATCATGGCTTATGAGATAAGCAAGACCATGAGCCACGAAGAAAAGACAGTGACCACGCCATTGGGCCGGGCAGTTGTCACCGTGCCTTGCGAGAAAGTGGTGCTCGGCACCATACTCCGTGCCGGAATGCCGTTTCACGGCGGTTTCCTGAGCTATTTCGATGAATCTGAAAATGCATTCGTATCGGCATTCAGGGAATACAGCGATGCGGAGCATTTTGTCATCCGCACCGAATATATAGCCTCTCCCAAAGTAGACGGCAAGACGTTGCTCATGATAGACCCGATGCTCGCCACAGGCAGCTCTATGGATACATGCTACCATTCCATACTTGCCAAAGGCACTCCCGCCAAGCTGCACATTGCATGCGTCATAGCCAGCGAACCAGCATTGGAATACATCCGCCATCGTCTGCCCGAACATACTGTGGTGTGGTGCGCTGCCATAGATCCGGCAATCAACGCTCACGCCTACATCGTGCCGGGACTGGGTGATGCAGGCGACTTGGCCTACGGCATCAAGGACTGATTCAGGCACAGGCAGAAAAATATATGACAGATACCGATGTCCGGGATGTGCGCCATCTTCACCCGGGATGGCGCACATCCCGGACCGTTATCGGCTCGGTCCCGGGCAAAGATGGCGTACATCCCCGGCCGATGCCGGATTGAACTTTTTCAGGTATATGCAAAGGGTTGAAAAACAATAATTTGCCGGAGGTTCAGAAAAACTTGCCGAAGTTGAACAGTATCGCGTCCATATTGCCCGGATAGAGGCAGGCCGCGCAGTCGTATCCGCCACCGGCAATGAGCGATGCAATGTCGTCTTCGCGGTAGGAACGCAAATCTATGATGTCGAGGCGCGACAATGCCACAGACAGGTAGATGCCGGCCGAAAGCGAAAACGAATCGCCGAACAGCAGCATCTTCATTCCGTTGCCATTCCTGTTGGTTATCCTTATCAGCGGATGGTCTCCCCCCAGACAGCCGGCATAGCGGTTGGTGTATTTGTCCTCGCCGTAGAGGAAAGTCGTGTCGAACATCGCTTCAAAGAAATGTCCGTCCTTTATTGCCGAAGGTTGTATGTAGGAATATGCCTCAGTCCTGAAATCCGAGCCCAAGCCTTCGGGCACGGGAATGCGTATGGTATCGGCTCCGGGAAAATAGGCAGAGCCTGCACGCAGGGCTATGGAGCCGTAGAACGGGGCGGGGCAGACCGTTTCGCGCCACTGCAACGAATCGTAGACTGATGCGTCTCCGCATACTGACTCCGCAATCTTTCCGGCCATGAGCAATGCCGTCTGCAATGTCCAATGGTTGTCGGTGATGTAAAACATCCGTGCGTATTCTTCGGGAGAGGCGGGCATGTCATCTCTTAGGTCACATGTCTCAATGCCGCGCTGCCGCAGTTCGGCCACAAGGCTGTCGGCCGAGCAGTTGAGCACATCGTGCAGACCGTATGGCAACGTGCCTTTCATCACCTTGCTCGGGCGGTTGAAATAGATGAACCGCGTGCCGTGAGCCTCGCACCACCGGCTGAGGCTGTCCACCCTGCCGGTGACATCGGCCGGACGGCCTTGCATGTCGTAAAACGTGTATTGTCCGTTGAGCAGATGCAGCACTGTCATGGATTTGTCGTCCGACTCTATGGAGCGTCTGCCGAGCGCACGCTGCAATCCGCCGAAAGCCTCCACATAGGCATCGCGCATGGCTGCATTTTTGCCTACCTGTTCTTCCACTTCGCCTATGATGCCTCTGATGCGCTGCTCCGCAGTCGTGGCTTCCCGTCCGGCAGACCTGCCTTCGCCGTGCAGCACATTGAGGCTGTCTGTTTCGGCATCGGCCGCACGTTGCGAGACCTGCCGCACCTTGACTCCCAGATTGAACAGGGTGCCGGCGCACATCACAGACAGGAGAACGGCAAGCGTGTATGTCAGAATCTTATAATAACGCATATCTCATCAGAAATTAAAATATATGAAGGGACTGTACGAGCCTTTCACCACATAGCAAAGCGATACGAACAGCAGGCACAGCAGCACTGCATATCTTGCGGCATATCCCCACTTTCTGCCGCTTGCCAAAGCCGACAGCCTGCCTGCCACGGGAAATGAAAACAGGGTGCCGGTTATGAGGACTGCCGCATGTTCCGACCACAGGAAAGAAATCATGTCCGTGCTGTCTGCCCCGCAGCCGAACATGGCTGTCAAGTATGTCCATGCATCGGATATGCTGTCGCTCCGGAACAACGCCCAGCTGCACATGATGAAAAACGTTGTCATGAGACCGCGCAAAAGTCCCGCACGCCATCTCTCGAAGCGCACGGCTTTTTCAAACATGATAAGGACGAAAAACATCAGTCCCCAGCATAGGAATGTGTAGTTCGCTCCATGCCACAGTCCGGTCAGCGCCCATACCGCAAACAGGTTGAACACCGTGCGCCACGCTCCTTTGCGGTTGCCGCCCAACGGTATGTAGAGATAATCCCTGAACCAGCTGCCGAGCGATATGTGCCATCTCCGCCAGAATTCCGATACGGAACGCGATATGTAGGGATGGTTGAAATTTTCGGGGAAATGGAAACCGAACATCCGCCCCAACCCTATGGCCATGTCGGAGTATCCGGAAAAGTCGAAATATATCTGGATGTGGTATGCGAATACTCCGAGCCATGCCGCGCCTGCCGAAAGGCTTGCGGGAGGCATGTCGAATATGTAGTCTGCCACCACCGCCGCATTGTTGGCTATAAGGACTTTCTTGGCCAGCCCGATGATGAAACGTTCCGTGCCGGTGGCGAAATCTTCCCAAGAGCAACGGCGGCGCGAGATTTCGGCAGCCACAGTTTCATAACGCACTATGGGCCCGGCTATGAGCTGGGGAAACAATGATACGTACAGACCCACATCGAGCACGTTGCGGCGTGCACTGCAATGACGCCGGTACACGTCTATGACATACGATAGCGACTGGAATGTGAAAAAAGAGATGCCTACGGGCAATGTTATGCGGCGGATGTCGCAATCCGTGCTGAACATGGAGTTGAAAGCGTCGACAGTGAAATTGAGATATTTGAAGACAAACAGCACTCCTACGTTGAATGCAACGGCCATCCATACCCAACGCAATCCTTTGCGCCCGGAATCAATGTCGTGCGCCACACCGAGCCCTATCGCCCAGTTGGCCGCAACGGAAAGAAGAAGCACGGACACGAATACCGGCTCTCCCCATGCGTAAAACAGCAGGCTGGCCAAGAGCAGCAACAGGTTTCTCCATCCGCCTGCCGATGGCAGCGCATAGTAAAGCGCAAGCGTCAGCGGCAGGAATGCGAACAGAAATACAGGCGTAGGAAAAAGCATAAGTCAATTAACCATGTTATATAAATATCCGGAGCGCAAAGGTAAGGATAAAAACAATATCTGCCGACTATATGTGATAATAGCGGAAGTGTTAATAAAATTTTCGTGCGACATCATTGTGGAAACTCGAAAACAAGGAGAGGCGACATCATTAAATAGCTCAAATATTATTTACAATTGTAAATGACATGCGTCACAGATGTCCCACAGGAGAGAGCAGGTATAAAAGATGAAAAAAAATTGCTCCGCCGTATTGTTTTTATGGAAATAAAATTGTACTTTTACAACGTAATGGAGAATAAAGCAGACATTCTGTTACGATAAGTGTTAAAAATGTGATACAAGCGAAAAGACGGAAACTGAAAGCACGAAAGTAAAAAGAAAGAACTCAAACACAAAAATACTTCATTTTGATATTAACACGATGTAGACGGAAAAGCGTAGAACCTGCGAATGTTTTACGCTTTTATTTTTTCCCGACTGCATAAAATAAAAGAAGCGGCCTCAGGCCGCTTTCTTTTACTTGTGTCTGTCATGTCATTTCACCGTAAATCCTCTCTTCTGCAAGTATGCTTTGAATCGGAGCAGATATTCCTTGTCCGGCCCGTCGAAGAAGGACACGCCCGAAGCGCCGTTGTCGAATGCCTCATCGAGTGCTTTCTCGAAACAGTCCTTAATGTCGGGGAACATCAGGCCTGCGTATATTTTCGCCTTTCCTGCAACCGTTTGCACGCTCTCTTTCACCGAACGGCCTATCCATTCAGGACCCTCATAGTAGAAACCATTGTATATCATGGGATAGTATGCATCAAGTGACCAGTTGCCCCAATCCTGGCGCACCATTTTCTTTGCCATCGACGGTCCCGGAAACACTGCCGCAGAGACACGTTTGCCGTGCTGTTTGAGTTCTGCCGTTATGGTTTTCACTACATTTGTAATGCCGTCCAGACGGAAATTTATCCACGACTGATTCTCCATAGGATATTCCAGTGTCATGGGGTCTTTGCCTGTCTGCTCCTTGAACAGGGCGCGGCACACATCACAGTAGCAATAATCGTATTCCGGCAATTCTTTCGTTTGTTCTATGCCGTAGTTCTGCCACAGGCTGACAGGCAGCACAATGTCGGGGAAACGCACGTAGTCGAGATGTACTCCGTCTACATAGGGCAGGTTGGAATCGGCTATATAGCTTTGTGCAAGATATTCGGCCACTCCTTCGTGGTAAGGACAGAGGAAGCGGTAGTAATCCACGTATGCAGGTTTGTCCCAGCAGGATTCCCCTTTTCTGTTGACAGCAAACCAGTCGGGGTGTTTGTCGAGCAGTTCCCGTCTGTTCATTGTCCACTTCCAGTAATGAGCTTCAAGCCCGGCTTCATGGCACATGCGGTAGAGATTTTCGTCATATCCTTCAAACATCACTCCGCTTATGCCGCAGTCTTTGAGCAACGCAAAATATTCTTTCCAATAAGCATCTCCTTTGCTCAGATCGGGTCTTGCCCATACCCAGTTGCGCACCACTCTCGCTTCAATGGGTTTCACTGAGAAGCGTCCTTCTTCGTCTACGCTATAGACTTCATTGCGTGAAGGGACGGTAATGCTCATGGTGAACGCATCGGCAGAAGCATTTACTGTCAACTCTCCGCCTTCAGGGATGTATGCTTTCTCTTTGTCTGTGAGATAGAAGTAGTCAACGTTTCTTATGTAATTGCTTTCTGCTGCAAATTTGTCGAGCTGCTCATAGAACATTGCCCAAAGCAATCTGTAAGCATTCATGTCGTATGGATATTCAAATGTATCGGCTGTCGTGCCCGCTGTCTTGTCTGACAGCAAGAGGAATGCCCAGCGGTCGGGCATGTGCATGTCTATCTTTCCGGTAGGCGACCATACCCAGTTCTCTTCGCGCTGTCCGGGTTTGAGCCATTCCACACGCGAGAAGTTCATCCTCCAGATGTTTCCTGCTTTCAGAGGGTTGTCAAAATTCATTTTCAATGCTTCTCCCGGTATGGCCATTTCCACTGTCCAGCATTTGTCTTTATCCTTGCTCTTGTTTAGTGTCCCGTCTCTCTTGACAGCGAGTTTCAGTCCCGGACAGTCCCACTGAATCATGAAATTGCCTCCGCTGCGGTATGGCTTGTCGAGCATAAGGTCAAACAGGGTGCCAAGCGCGTTGGTCTCTATCTCGAAGTAGTTCTGTCCGTCTCCGTCCGGATCGAGGAATACCTCGAAGTCGTTGTCGTAATAGATTATGGTATCTCTCTGTTTCAGCTTTGCCTGGATGTTTTCTTCTTCGAGCCGGGCAAAGACATACAGATAATCATCGTCCCACAGCATTTTGGCTGTCGTCTCATAGCATGGCTTTTCATAGCCTTCTCCCCGAATGTCGGCAAAGTGTTTCACCGGTTCGGCTTTTTGCCATACGCTTTCATCAGCTTTTCCGTCTACCTTGATTTTCTCATCGGTGCGGTAGCATACGTAATGTTCCGGCAGAGTCAGAAAAGAATCATGCTTTTCAAACAGACTTTGAGCCGAAGCGGAAAAAGCCGCTGCTGACATCATGGCAATCGATACAAATAGATTTTTCATACCATTCTTTATTTTAAGTTACAATTTCCTTTACTTCAGAAAGCAAAAGTAACAAATTTATCCCGAAATGTGAACTTGCACGGTGTCTGATTTGCGATATTGCCGATTGCCTTGTCGGATTCTTGTCCGGTCGTGATAAACGGTTGTCGGTTTGTTTGCCGGTTCTGTTTTATGGTGTACTTTTGCGCTGTAATAATTAAAAGATTTGTGTGATGAAGAAAAGATGTCTTGTTTTGTTCGCTTTGCCCGAAGAGATGATACCTGTGGCGGTGAAAAACATGGAGGTCGTAAGCGAATGTATAGGTGTGGGCAAGGTTGATGCAGCCTTGTCTGCGTTGGAAGCTATAGAAAAGCATACTCCCGATCTGGTCGTCAGTATGGGGACGGCCGGCAGCGTGAGGTGCAGGGTAGGCGATGTGGTGCTGTGTTCGGAGTTTGTGGATCGGGATTTGGAAAAGACAGGTCTTTCCATGCTGACTTGCAGGATGCGGACGTTCGGTAGTGAGGATGTTGCGGCTTTCGGTTTTTCTCCATCGCTCGATTTCTCTGGAGTCTGCAACACCGGAGACAGCTTTGTGACCGAGGCACCGGCATCAGACGGGGATGTGTTCGACATGGAGGCTTTTGCTGTGGCTAAGGCTTGCAAAAAAAGGAATTTGCCTTTTTTTGCAGTCAAGTATGTCACTGACATTATAGGGAGCAATTCGGTCAAGGCGTGGGCAGATAAGTTGGCTGATGCACGCAAGGGACTGTCAGACTTCGTGAAAGGAAATTTGTAGATTCAAAGCCTTGCCTGTGGATATGCGAGAGGCTGCCCCGTAATCCATCGAGGCAGCCTCTCGCTCGTTATATGATGTATGGAATCTGTTTTTATGCGTCAATGTTGGCGTATGTCGCGTTTTTCTCTATGAATTCGCGGCGCGGCTGCACATCATCACCCATCAGCATGGAGAATATCTTGTCTGCTTCCGCTGCATTTTCTATGGTCACCTGTTTCAGTATGCGTTTCTCGGGATCCATGGTGGTCTCGCGCAATTGGTCTGCATTCATCTCGCCCAGACCTTTGTATCGCTGCGTGGTGATGCCTCCTTCCTTGTCATTTGCGTTTGCGTTGCCGTATGTACGTATGAATTCTTCCCGTTCTGCATCGTTGTAGCAGTATTTTGATATCTTCCCTTTCTCGCATTTGTAGAGCGGGGGAGTGGCTATGTAGAGGTGGCCTCCTTCTATGATTTCTCTCATGTATCTGAAGAAGAGGGTCATGATGAGCGTGTCGATATGAGAACCGTCCACATCGGCATCGGTCATGATTATGACTTTGTTGTAACGCAGCTTGTCGAGGTTGGCTTTTTTGCTGTCTTCCTCGTCCAGCCCGAACCTTACGCCCAAAGCCTGAATTATGTTGTTCACCTCGTCGCTTTCAAATGCTTTGTGCCACATGGCTTTCTCCACGTTTAGGATTTTTCCTCTCAGCGGCAGGATGGCTTGGTAGCGGCGGTCGCGCCCCTGTTTTGCGGAGCCGCCTGCGGAGTCTCCCTCCACGAGGAACAGTTCGCATTCTTCCGGATTCTTGCTCGAGCAGTCGGCCAGTTTGCCCGGCAGTCCGCCGCCTCCCAGAGGGTTTTTGCGTTGCACTGTCTCGCGGGCTTTGCGGGCTGCGATTCTGGCAGTCGCGGCGAGTATGAATTTGTTTACTATGGTCTTTGCTTCTTTGGGATGCTCTTCCAGATAGTTTGCCAATGCTTCCCCCACTGCCTGGTCTACGGCTCCTATCACTTCGTTGTTGCCGAGTTTGGTCTTTGTCTGTCCCTCGAATTGCGGTTCCGCCACTTTTATGGATATTACTGCTGTGAGGCCTTCCCTGAAGTCTTCGGCCGATATTTCCACCTTGCTCTTTTCCAAGAACTTGTTGTCATCGGCATATTTTTTCAGTGTCCTTGTTATGGCGCGTCTGAAGCCGGTGAGGTGTGTGCCGCCTTCTATGGTATTGATGTTGTTGACGTAGGAATATATGTTTTCCGAATACGAGGTGTTGTATGTGATGGCAACTTCTATCGGTATGTCCTGTTTTTCGGTGTTGAGGTAGATGACATCGGGGATGAGCCTTTCTCTCGATGAGTCTATGTATTGCACGAATTCTTTCAGTCCGTCTTTTGAATAGAACACTTCTTGTCTCGGCGTGCCGTTGTCGTCTTTGTCGCGCATGTCGGTGAGGGTTATCTTCAGTCCGGCATTGAGGAACGCCAGTTCCCTGAGCCTTGCGGCCAGTATGTCATATTTATATACGGTTTCGGTAAATATGGTGTTGTCGGGCCAGAATGTCTGCCTTGTGCCGGTGATGTCTGCGTCTCCTACGGTCTTGACGGGGTATAGCGGCTTGCCGCATTCGTATTCCTGCTGGTAGATTTTCCCGTCGCGGAACACTTGTGTGGTCATGTGGGTGGACAGGGCGTTTACGCACGACACGCCCACTCCGTGCAGTCCGCCCGACACTTTGTATGAGCCTTTGTCGAATTTGCCTCCTGCGTGGAGCACTGTCATTACCACTTCGAGTGCCGATTTCTTTTCTTTTTCGTGCATGTCCACCGGGATTCCGCGTCCGTTGTCTTGTACGCTTATGGAGTTGTCCTCGTTGATTGTCACCTCTATGTGCGTGCAATAGCCTGCCAGCGCTTCGTCTATGGAGTTGTCCACCACTTCATAGACCAGATGGTGGAGTCCTTTTTCGCTGATGTCTCCTATGTACATGGCCGGGCGTTTGCGTACTGCTTCGAGGCCTTCGAGAACTTGTATGTTTTGTGCTGAGTAGTTTGAGCTGTTGTTTGTATTATTGTTTTCTGCCATTTTTGTTGTTTATAGGTATAGAAAAAACACATGTCATGCCTGCTGAAACAAGCATACAAAGATAATGAAAAAATGGTAAAGAGGCGGCATTTTTAGATTTCTTAATTGACTTGCCGTGTCTAAGCAAAAAAAGCCGAAGCATTACGCTCCGGCTAAAATGTATGGATATGTTTACAATTGATTTATGCTAAGTTGTTGACAACTTTTGCCAGTTTTGATTTGAGGTTGGCTGCTTTGTTTTTGTGGATAATGTTCCTTTTAGCCAATTTGTCAAGCATACTGGTAACTTTCGGTAACAATTCTACCGCTACTGCTTTTTCTTTTGTCGCACGAAGTTTCGCAACTGCGTTACGCATGGTCTTTGCGTAATATCTGTTGTGCAGTCTTCTTTTCTCTATTTGTCTTACCCTTTTTTCCGCTGATTTATGATTTGCCATTTCGACTAATCTTTTTATACGTTTCTAATATCTTTGTTAATTGTAGCCCATAGGAGAATCGAACTCCTCTTTCAAGAATGAAAATCTTGCGTCCTAGCCGATAGACGAATGGGCCTTAATTCTATAGCGGGTGCAAAGATATGTCCAAT
>DVIH01000033.1 GCA_018711405.1 Candidatus Avibacteroides excrementipullorum
TATCAATGACAGCAAACGCTCCATGTAGACAGGCGCGGAATTGGGCTTGCGCAAATGAAGCAGCTCCAATCCGTTTTCAAAAAGCGTATTTATTATATCTTCCTCTCCGGCAAAAAAATCCGGTCGGGTAAAAAGAATAAACTTCATAATCAGACAGATATTACATCACTCTCCATAGATTTCAAATCTATGATCCACAACTTGTTTACCAACGTTTCTCCAAAGCCGCAAACATATTTCACTGCCTGCAAAGCCTGCACGCTGCCGACTATTCCCGGTGTCATGCCGACAACGCCTTTCGGAAAAACCGTCTGCGCCAGATCTTCATCAGAATAAATATCCCTTAAAGTACGCCCTCCATTCAGGCAAAGCACAGACACCTGTCCGGTAAAATCAGAAATGGCACCGTAAATATATGGCTTATTTTTTTTTCGGCAAACATCACTCATGACAAATCTTGCAGCAAAGTTGTCGCACCCGTCCACGACTATGTCGTATCCGTCTATTATTTCATCCGCGTTTTCCTCTGTCAGCCAGACAGGATAAGAGTTTATGCAGGCATTGCCGTTTATGGCTTTCAAACGCCGTGCTGCACAAAACACTTTCTTTAAGCCTATTTCCGATTCGTCATAAAGGATCTGACGTTGCAGATTGGACAAACTCACGACATCCGCATCAACAAGTCCTATCGTACCGACTCCGGCTCCTGCTAGATAGAGCGAAGATACGGAACCCAGTCCGCCAACGCCGACGATAAGCACCTTAGCATTGCCCAACATCCGCTGACCGGACTCTCCTATCTCGCCGAGCATTACCTGACGGGCATATCTCTCATTGATACATGTACTATTATCGTCAGTCCAAGACATGCTCCCAATCCTTAAACACAGGTTCCAGACCCTTTGCCTTGAGTGCTGCTATGACCTCTTTGGCTGTTCTTTCATCACTCACATGAAACTGTTCAAGAGCCTGCGGATAAGAATAATAGCCACCCGGTTCCGTTTTGCTTTCAGCACTCATGGTAGTGACTCCGAGCGTTGCCATATTATCTCTGAATGCAGGCGCCTCGCGTGTGGAATATGAAATGTCTACATCGTGATCGAAGATGCGCATTGCAAAAGTCAGTTGAGCCAGTTCCCTGTCGCTCATGATCACATTCGGCTGAAAGCCTCCGTTCTCCGCCGCACGCATTCTCGGAAAATTAACGCTGAATTTTGTTTTCCAATACGTTTTCTCCAGATAGCGCAAATGATAAGCCAGCATAGTCACATCTGTACGCCATTCTTCCAGGCCGATAAGCACTCCCATCCCTATATAGTGCAGTCCTGCCTGCCCCATACGGTCAAACGAATTTACTCTCCATTCATATTTAGACTTCATGCCTCGCGGATGATATATTTTGTAATTGGCCTTGTTGTACGTTTCCTGGAAGCATATCACGCCATACAACCCATGTTCTTTCAGCTCCGCATATTCTTCGGCTTTCAGCGGCATGACTTCCAGTTTGAGATTGCTGAAATACGGCTTGGCCAAATCCAACGCTCTTTTCAGATAAGGCACTCCCGCCACCACCGGATTCTCTCCGGTAAGCAACAGGATGTTTTCAAACGGAGCCAGCTTCTTTATAGCCTTGTATTCGTTGATTATTTCATCTTCGGTAAGTACCGTCCTTTTCATAGGATTGGACACATGAAATCCGCAATACACACAAGAATTGGCACACGAGTTTGTCAGATAAAGAGGTATGAACATAGAAATCGTATTGCCGAATCTTTCCCTTGTTATCTTCCTGCTCAATTCAGCCATATGCTCTATATACGGAGCGGCAGCAGGAGATATAAGAGCCATGAAATCATCAACATCCTGATGCTGTTTCCGCAAAGCGGCCTCTACATCCGAAGCGGTTTTGGAATAAATACGTTCAGTCGTTTCATCCCATGATATTTTTTCTATATAATCTGAAAACATTATCTATCCTCTCAAAAAAATTGAACAAACAATTTTACATATCATTTCTTCTTAACATCCTTGCTCAGTCTCATTGCGCAGAAATTAGGACCGCACATGGTGCAGTATTCCCCGTCCATATGTTTTCCCTCCTTGAAGTAGGCAAGAGCCCTCTCCGGATCGAGCGACAAGTCGAACTGATCCTTCCACCTGAAATCATAACGGGCTTTAGACAAGGCATCGTCCCTCACCTGTGCTCCCGGATGACCTTTGGCCAAATCTGCCGCATGTGCTGCAATCTTATAAGTCACAACGCCTACCCTGACATCCTCTTTGTCGGGCAATCCCAAATGTTCTTTAGGAGTGACATAACAAAGCATGGCCGTGCCCAGCCAACCGATCTGAGCAGCTCCTATGGCAGAAGTGATGTGGTCATATCCCGGAGCTATATCGGTAGTCAAAGGACCTAACGTATAGAAAGGAGCTTCATGGCACGCGCTGATTTGCCGTTCCATATTCTCTTTTATCTTATGCATCGGCACATGACCGGGTCCCTCTATGAACGCCTGCACATTGTGCGCCCATGCACGGGTCACAAGTTCGCCCAGCGTATCGAGTTCGGCAAACTGCGCTTCATCATTGGCGTCATATATGCTTCCGGGACGAAGTCCGTCGCCCAGAGATATTGCCACGTCATATTTAGCAAGGATTTCGCAAATGTCGTCAAAATGTTCATACAGGAAACTTTCCCTGTTGAACATCTCGCACCATTTCGACATGATGCTGCCGCCCCTGCTCACGATACCGGTCTTTCTCTTGTCTGCCAGATGTATGTTTTTCAGCCTTACACCGGCATGAATGGTGAAATAATCCACTCCCTGCTCGCACTGCTCTATCAGAGTATCACGATATATGTCCCACGTCAGGTCTTCCACCCTGCCGTTCACTTTCTCCAATGCCTGATAGATAGGCACTGTGCCGACAGGTACCGGACTGTTGCGTATGATCCATTCCCTTGTCTCATGGATATTGTCACCGGTCGACAGGTCCATCAGGGTATCGCCTCCCCACTTGCAGCTCCACAAAGCTTTTTCCACTTCCTCATCTATACTTGAAGTTGTGGCCGAATTGCCTATATTGGTATTTATCTTCACAAGGAAATTCTTTCCTATAATCATCGGC
Organism: Candidatus Avibacteroides excrementipullorum; assembly: GCA_018711405.1. Lineage (GTDB taxonomy): Bacteria > Bacteroidota > Bacteroidia > Bacteroidales > Bacteroidaceae > Avibacteroides > Avibacteroides excrementipullorum. The sequence goes on from DVIH01000033.1 coordinate 3,130, forward strand.
TCAGCCTCCGGATGGTTGATGTTGGCCGGCAGTATGGCACGCCCTGCCGCAATCTCCTGCCTTACGAACTCGGGAGTGATGAACGTTTCTATGCCCAATTCCTTGCAGTTCATATTCTCTCTGATTGCCACATATTCCATCTCAGGGGTTATTACTCCCTGACGGGCATAATACATCTGCGTTACGCTCCTGCCCTCTTTGGCACGGTAGGGCAATGCTATATGCTCGAAACGCAAGTGGTCAAGCGAACGGTCATCGCGACGCATGCGTCCGTATTCCGATGTAATTTCGGGCAATTGCTCCACATCGCCGCGCGAAAGTATCCACTTCTCGCGCAGACGCGGCAATCCCTTCTTCAAGTCTATCTTGAAAGACGGGTCGGAATAAAAACCGCTCGTATCATATATATATACATCGGGATTCGCATGTTCGGTCTTGTTGCCATCGGCATCGACGGTTACTGTCGGCACTTGCGACACCTTTCTCATCCCTACTTTGATATCCGGGTATATAGTTCCGCTCAGATATACCTTTTCCGAACGCGGATATGTTATTCTATGGTTTTTCATAATTCGTCAGTTATCAAGAAATGATGTAAGAGGAGAACTTGCCGAAGCCTCCATATTAATATTGCGTCCTCCCAAACCGGCTTCATAAGCCATACGTCCTGACTCTACCGCCATTCTGAAAGCCCGGGCCATAGCCACCGGATCTTTTGCCACCGCTATGGCCGTATTGACCAACACAGCCGAAGCTCCCATCTCCATTGCCTCCGCCGCATGGCTCGGCGCTCCGAGACCGGCATCGACCACCACAGGCACATTGCTCTGCTCTATAATCATGGCCAGAAAATCTTTGGTACGAAGTCCGTTGTTGCTGCCTATAGGTGCCCCGAGAGGCATGACTGTGGCAGCTCCCGCTTCCTCCAGATGTTTGCAAAGCGTAGGGTCGGCCTGACAGTAGGGCAACACTATGAATCCGAGTTTCACAAGTTCTTCTGTGGCCTTGAGTGTTTCCACCGAATCTGGCAACAAATAGCGCGGATCGGGGTGTATCTCCAGCTTCAGCCAATTGGTGCCGAAAGCCTCGCGCGACATTTTTGCAGCGAGTACCGCCTCTTCCGCATCTCTTGCCCCGGAAGTGTTGGGCAGTATGTTTATGCCCGGCCTGTTTATGTGTACGAACATATCATCGCCGGAATTGTTCAGGTCTATCCTGCGCATGGCAAATGTGACCATTTCCGTACCGGATGCCTGAATGGACTTTTCCATCAAATCATTAGAGGCAAATTTGCCTGTTCCCAAAAACAACCGGGAAGAGAACTCCATCCCGGCAATAATCAGTTTTTCCATATCGTCTTATATATTTTTATACTCTTTTTTCAGCATTGATAAAATTTCGCATTGTCTCTTCCGGAGAAGCAGACCTGATGACGGCGCCCGATATAGCTATGCCGGCAACACCTGTATTTTTCAATATTGCCACATCGTCCAATTCTATGCCGCCTATAGCAACCACAGGCAACTCTATGCCGTGTGCTTTCATACCGCCCAGAATCCTCCGGTAACCGTCCGTTCCCAATACCGGACTGAGTTTTTTCTTCGTTGTGGTGAATCTGTACGGACCGCAACCCACATAGTCCCCGCCTCCTTCATAAATCCTCATCACGTCTTCCAGCGTATTGGCCGTACCACCTATTATATATTTACCGCCCAACATGGCTCTCGCTTCCGCTATGGACACATCGTCATGCCCCAAATGCACTCCGTCAGCTCCGATTTCTTTTGCAAGGGCTACCCTGTCGTCTATAATCATCACAGCCCCATGCCTGCGGCATTCCTCCAGCAGAGCCTCAGCCACAGGCCTTACTTCTTCGTCAGACGCATCTTTCATGCGCAGCTGAATCCATTTGCAGCCGCCGCGCAAGGCATACATGGCGGAATCGAGATAACTTATACTTTCAGTGTAGTGAGTGATAAACTGTATCATGATTTTACCCTCCGCAGGCAGCTCTTATTACCACTATCTTGTCGTTTTCTTTCAATCTGAAACCGTTCCACTCGTCTTTTTTTACTATCTCGTTGTTCACTGCTACGGCAATGCCCTTGTCGTCCACATTCAGCTCCGCAAGCAAATCGCGGACACTGGCATCATCGCCAACGCTCACCGTTTTGGAATTAACTGTTACATCCATAAATAATAAAAGATTTAATCGTTTGCCGGACAGAACCAGGAAAGCAAATAGACGAGAAGTTTCACAACAATCCCTGCAGCGGCATTATCCGTGTACAGGTTATGAGGGTATGTTCTCAGCCTATTGTTACGGCACCCCTTTGTCATATCCGATTCGGCTGCGAATGTACTCATTTTTATGATAGGCTGCAAAAAAAATGTGCCAATTAAATTTGTTACAGGCTTTTATTGATCACGGTAAGACATAATAAGTCGCAAGGTGCATTTATCTTTTATATTTTCTGCAAAGTCCATTTGTCAGATTGCAAGGCATTCCTTTCCGTTTCCTTGCAAAAATCAGTCTGATGTGTTAAAAACACAGGTAAGCGGTAAAAAAATCGCAGTAAAACTTTTTTTTATTGATTCTGTCTGCATAAATTTAGAGCATAGTTTTTAATCAAGTTAAATTAAAATTAAGCACTATGAAAAAGAGTTTGTTTTTCGCTGCCGCTTTTCTGGCTGTATCGGTTTCCGGTTTCGGACAAATCAGAGTGGATTCAGAGATCAACACCAACATCGGCGATGAGGCCGGAGAGTATTATGAGAAGCTGTGTCAGGGCCTTGTCACGATTGTCAATGACAATGCAGGCAAGCTCATCTTGAATTATTGCTCGACAGCGGATTTTCCACCGAAAAAGGCGCGGAATTGATAATAAAGAAAGATATTGATTATTAAAATCTGGAGGAAATATTATGAAAAAGTACATTTACACATTGTTCCTTTCAGCCCTGCTTCCCATGATGGGATTCGGGCAGGAACCATTGCCGGATGGCGGCCTGCATGTGGACGGCAGCCACAACTTCATGGTGCCTGTGGACAGCCTTGACATACGCCCGTGGGCAGCCGACTTCACAGTAAGTTTCACCATAGATTTCGACTCCATAAAGGACAATGCCACGACCTC
>DVIH01000034.1 GCA_018711405.1 Candidatus Avibacteroides excrementipullorum
CAAGGTGACAACGTGCAGGATTTCACGCCGGCAGACCTTATGTCCATGGCCGATGAGCTCAACCGGTCTTTGCAGGAAGCGCCGAAGCCCGTGACGAAAGAGGAGATGCGGCATCGGACACTTTTTTGTCCGATAGTATAGAAAATGTCAGAACAAGTCTTGACTATTACAGCTTATTCGTGCTAAAGCCAATGTAGCACTCACCAGTCTTGTGTATAACATCAGTCGTTACACGCAAATAATCAGGCTGAAACCTGAGTTGTTGGGGTGAATTATGCCTGCACATCCAATTTTTACAACAAACACAAGTTAATTATTGTAAAAACCGGGGGAGGTAGAAAATATTCGCTAAATTTGCAAGACTAAAGCTCACAAATTGGGCAGTTAAAGAGTTCTGCTGTCTGATACAAGAGGATAAATTGAATTGATAGAACTCACCATAAAATAAACGGATGAAAAAGGCATTAACAACAATGTGTCTCGCAATGCTTGCTCTGGCATCAATGGCGGGTGACGGTAACATTATCGTCTATATGTCTGATAATTCTGCGGCCTCGACCTTTGCCCTGACTGATGTCAGCAGTATACGGTTTGACAGCAATGGTTTCGCAGTCAATACCGTGGAGGATGGAGTGTCGGAGTTTGAATATGCTGATGTGAGGAGCATCAAGTTTACGGACTTTGCCAGCGGCGTAGATGCGGTGGCCGGTGATGGTGCTCAACTGAGAGCCTATTACCATGACGGATACATTTACGCTGACGGATGGCAGCAGGGACATGCAGCCCGCGCCGCAGTTTACGGCTTGGACGGGACAGTCCGGATTACTGTTGATGATTGGGACGGCACTCCCATCGCGACAGACTGCCTTGACAGAGGTATATATGTGTTTAGCGTAGAGAACAGCAACATTAAATTTATAAAACAATGAAAAAGACTTTCCTATCATTAATAGCATTTCTTGCCGGCATGGTTTCGCTTTTTGCCCAGACAAATCCCAACCGTGTGCTCCTGACCGACAAGACAGGGAATACGACAGGTTTTCTGGCCGAGCGCTTGGACAGCATCTGGTTTGCCCGTGTGGAGGGACGGATAGCTGCAGAGATAGAGTACCTCGGATTCACACAGGGCGATGGGACCACCCCCGATAAAGTCCAAGTGGCTATCACCCGCACATCAGGCTGTGAGGCATTCCGCATCGATTGCCTGCTCAAGAGCAGGGCGGACCTTATGGGCACTGAGGCGGCATTGGCTGCCTACCTTGACCAGAGCGGCAGCGAATACTATTGGCAGGATTTCACGGGAGCCGACCTCTCAGGGTATGAATTCACACCGGACGTCGAGTATAGCATTGTCACTGTCGGCTATGACAAGTATGGCATAGCCTGCGGCGTCGAGCGTGTGGACTTCAGGACACCCAAAAAGCCCCTTGTAGGCGATTGCACCATTACGTATGACGTGACCGAGAAGACCATGGATGCCGTCACTATCAGTTTTACCCCGGCATCGGGCGTCGCCGGTTATGCAGCCTGTATGTTCAATGCCGGTCAGGCCGAGGAGCAGTTTGAGCAGATGGGAGCCATGTTCGGCTTCACCACCTTGGGCGACTATGTCAAGGCATTCGGTTTCAACGGCACAGAAGCACAGACATTCACTTGGACAAGCAACGATCCCGGCACAGACTATGAGATATACGTACAGGCGTGGGATGTAAACGGCACGTATGCCGACATGCTGGTCATACCGGTCACTACTGACAATATAGGAGGCACGGGGGTGGCTGAGATGACAATCGAGATCGGCGCATTCCAAGGCGACGCAATCAACGGCTACTATCAGATAGTCACCTACACCCCCAACGAACACACATCCATGCACCGCGACATCATCATCGAGAAAGAAGGGTATGACAAGGAGTGGACAGAGGATAAGATAACCGAATATCTGAAGACCGACATACCTGAAGACCCCTACTGGAACCAGTATGGTGTCGATGAAGCCTATTGGAATGCCGACCCATCGACAGACTACATAGCATTCTCGATAGGAGTGAACATCAATGACGAGTGGGGACCGTTGGAGCGTGTAGACTTCACGACGCCGGCCTCACCTGCCAACGTGGCACCCACGGCGACATCGCCCGAGCCTGCCGGCAGCCTGCCTGCACGTGTAGTCAGACACACGACCGATGGCAAGGCCTTTTTACATACAATGGTAAGGGCAAAAACATTAAACCCCACGGCGACAGGGTTGCACCTCACGGGCGATTAGGTCGTATGCCAAAAGCCGTGACATAGGCACAAGTCAGGTCGGGGGAGGACACCGCACGCTATCCGGGTGCATGTCTCTCCCCCGATTCATGTAGCCCGCCGCATCATGGCACAAGACGTGTCACGGCATGTCCTGATGACTGTGGAGATAGCATGATACTCAAAGGATCTTAATCAAACTACATCAAATATACGAATATAAAAGGAAAAACACTCTCTTCACTCACAATATCGGGCGCGGAAATCACATGGGTTTGAAACCTTTGGCCAACCCACCTTCACTCGTCTCCTTGTAAAGCGAGGGTATATCCTTGCCCGTCTGCTTCATGACCTCCACTACACGGTCGTATGACACGCGGTGCTTACCGTCGGTGAACGAAGAGTATATATTGGCATCGAGCGCTCTTGCGGCAGCGTATGCGTTGCGCTCTATGCACGGAATCTGCACAAGCCCGCACACGGGGTCGCACGTCATGCCCAAATGATGTTCGAGTCCCATCTCGGCAGCATATTCTATCTGTGCCGCACTGCCGCCGAAAAGTTGGCAGGCTGCGGCCGAAGCCATAGCACACGCCACACCTACTTCGCCCTGACAACCGACTTCCGCTCCCGATATGGAGGCATTGGCTTTAGCTATATTGCCTATCACGCCGGCTGTGGCCATGGCCCTGAGGATGCGTGCATCGCTGAAGTCGCGCGTCTCCTGCAAGTGATACAGCACCGCCGGCATCACTCCTGACGAGCCGCATGTGGGAGCCGTGACAATCTTGCCGCCCGAAGCGTTTTCCTCGCTAACCGCCAAAGCGTAGGAGAAGACCAGACCGCGCGAACGCAGCGACTGGTTGAAGCCCATGGCCTTTATGTAATACATGCTTGCCTTTCTGCGCAGGTTGAGCGGTCCCGGCAATACTCCTTCGGCGTCAAGTCCGCGCCGCACCGATTCTTTCATCACGTTCCAAGCCTCATGCAGATAGTCCCAGATGTCGCTGTCTTCGCATTCGTCCACATACTCCCAATAGCTTTTTCCTGTTCTCTCGCACCAGTCTTTTATATCGGTCAGATGCTTCATCTCATATATGTCGGGCAACCTGTGCACGTCCCCCTCTCCTTCCGACAGGGAACCTCCGCCCACACTGAACACAGTCCAAGAGTCATACACCCGGTCTTCGCCGTCAAGGGCTTCAAACTTCATCCCGTTCGGGTGATAGGGCAGGAAAATCTTGGGTTCCCAAACAATCTCCACGCCTCCCATAGACGAGAGGACATCATTTATAGCCTTGTCAGTCAAGTGCCCCTTGCCTGTCGCAGCAAGGCTGCCATAGAGGGTGACCCTGAACGAATGGCACTCGCCATGACGTTTCGCAAATATCTCCGCCGCCTTATGAGGCCCCATCGTGTGACTGCTCGAAGGGCCGAAACCAATCTTATATATTTCTTTTGTCGTCTCCATAAAACACATTTATAAACTGTCTGCAAAAATACTAAAAAACGCCGCTTGCGAAATCCGCCTTTATCACTAATTTTGATGCCTGAATAAGATTATGGAAAAACAGAACAATCTGCCGATAAAAGATTGGGCCACAGAAGACCGCCCGAGAGAAAAGATGGCCGCCAAAGGAGCCGGAGCATTGAGCAAGGCCGAGCTGCTCGCCATACTCATAGGCAGCGGCACTCCGGAGAAGAGCGCAGTGGCGCTCATGCAGGAAGTCATGAAGTCGTGCGGCGACTCGCTGAAAGTGCTGGGTGCATACTCCGCACACGAACTGCAAGCATTCAAAGGCATAGGCCCGGCAAAAGCCATCACCATACTTGCCGCTATGGAACTAGTGAAAAGAAGGATGACCGAAGAGACCGATGAAAAGAAAAAGATATGCTCCTCGACCGACATTTACGACATCATGCTGCCAGAAATGAAAGGACTGCCGCATGAGGAGTTCTGGGTCATCATCCTCAACCGCTCAAACAGAATCACAGAAAGGCGCATGATTAGCAAAGGAGGCATTTCGGCTACGGTAGCCGATGTACGCCTCATACTGCGTGCGGCGATACTCGCATACGGCAGCGGGATAATAGTATGCCACAATCACCCGTCGGGCAACATGCAGCCGAGCGCGGAAGACAACAAGCTGACTATGAAGATAAAGAACGCAGCCGCACAGATGGACATGGCACTGCTCGACCACATCATCATCACGGAACACGGATATTACAGCTACGCCGATGAAGGCGCGCTATAAACGAATACCGGCCGACTTCACAGCCGACCGGGAATGAAAAAACAAGTTTTATTTGAACAAAAAAGGTAAAAATTATTTATCTCCTAAAATCTGCATCCCAAAGTGAACAGCAACTGATGCCTGTCTGTCTTGAGGTTGACCGGCAACAAAGCCACATCGTCATACTCGAAGAAATCCTGCTTATACATGCTGTACTGATATGCCACATCTGCATAGAAATAGCGCGAACGGAATCCCAGACCGGCAGAAATGCTCTGCTTGGCATAAGAATTGGAATACTCCGTATCGGTACGCGCTGCCGAAGGGCTCAGCGACTTATATGCATTGGCATCCGCATTGGAAGCATCGAACGCATCGAAAAGGGCGGTGGTGTAATTATAGCCCACACGCAAAGCCAGCATAGGCAGAGGCTTGGCCTCCACACCTGCACGGAACGTGTGCTGCCCTTTGAACCATGACGACATGGCATCGTTTTCGTACACCAGCTTGATGCCGTCCATGTCTCTTAGCTTGGTCTTGGCGCTGTTCTTGAACTCGTACTCGGCATCGAAAGCAAGACAGTTGAGCAAGGTGCCTCCCACTGCCACGTTCAATTTCCAAGGGGTAACAACCTGGTAGGAATATTCGTATGGGATGAAATTGCCGTGTCCGTCCACCGGAAAGACCTCGCCGGACACCTGTTGCACGCTTCCCTCTATGACAGCATCCACATCATAGGCAATAGATGACTCCTGATAGTCGTTGAGCCAATATATGGTAGGCGTGGCAAACGAGAATGCCACCCTCATTGAAGACAAAGGACGGTATATGACACCTGCCGAGAATCCCAGTCCGGAGCCTTTGGTGGAAAAGTAATTCTTCAAGTCATAGCCTCCGCCGTAATATACGGGACTTGTGGTATCGTCATAGAAGTCTTCCTTGTAAAGTGAAGTCTTGCGATAGCGCACATCCGATGCCGTGAGAGTGGCACCGAAATACAGCCTGTCGCTAAAGTTGAACGATATGTTGAAGTCATAATCATTCACCCAGCCGCTTTCTTCCGACTCGTAATAATTGTCCACGCTCGTGAAAAGCCCCGACTGCATATAAGGAGTGTATTCGCCGTCAAACTCATAGCGCCCCTCGTTCTCATAATATACAGGGTCTATCAGATAGGCCTGATATGCCATTGCCGGAAGCCAGCCCACATAGGGATTGGACGTGACAAAAGTCTCTTTCGCATCCAGTTGGTCGGGGTCGTATCCCGGCTCGCCGTATCTGTTGGTGCCTTGCGTGGCCATGTTGGCAAACTGGTAGGTCTGCGACTTGTTGAAGCCCGCCCCTCCCCTGCGCGACACCGTGCGGTTATTGAAATTGCGTCTTTTGTGATAATTGAAACCGATATTGATAAACCTCAGCAATCCGCTGCCGCTCACCCTGTTGGCATACACCAGACCGATATCGTCGAAAGACATGCCGCCTTTCCTCCCGGCCTCGCTGCCGGTAGCGGTATTGACATAGCTGAAAGACAGCGACAAGTCGTTGCTGCGGAATATGCCTATGCCGGCAGGATTGGATTTCATCACCGATATATCGCCTCCGAGCGCGTTCATCGCTCCGCCCATGCCGACATAACGCGCCGTGCCGTCAATATCCTCTTCATTGAGCTTGGCTGCCTCATACACGGTCTGGGCCTGTGCCATGCCGCCCAAAGAGGCAAGCGCCAATGTTATCAATAGAACCTTTTTCATCTTTATCTGTTTCTGAATATGTTTCTTGACTTAGTCTTCCCGCTCCGCCGCCGGAATTATCGGCGTCCGCCGCCGCTCCTGCCCGAAGACGTGGTGCGTGTGCTCACTCCCGACGAGCGGCTGCTGCCCACGCTGCTGCGGTTGAACGATGTGCTGCTGCGGTTGCTATTGAAAGAAGACCTGTTGCTGTTGAACGATGACCGTGTGGCAGAAGACCGGTTTGTAGAGGAACTTCTCCTCGTGGTGGTGGAAAAGTCTCTCGCAGGCGAACTGCCGTTGCGCACCGAAGATGTGCCGGTGCGTACTCCGCCGTATGCAGAGCCTGACCTCCGCACATTGTCGCCTTCCAGCCTCGTATATCCGCTTCTGTCGTTTGCATCGGCAGACGAACGGCGCACGGTGCTCCTTACTCCCGAAGCGTTCGTGCGGGTGGATGTGTCGAGCCTGCGTGTGGCATCGGAAGATGCATTGACCCTTGTGCCCGAAGTGCGGCGCGTGTCGCCCGAGTTCACACGTGTGGCATCGGAATTGGTGCGGCGATAAGTGCCGGTGGTGCGTCCGCCGCCCGAAGCCAGGCCCGATACCGGCCTGCGGTTGTCATAATAGACCGGACTGCTCCAATGCGGACGGTGGTGATGCGGCCCGTGTCCCCACCATGGCCCTCCGTACCATCCGTAATAATGCGGCCTGTAATAATACGGGCTGTAATAGAACGGGTCGTATATGCCCCAATAGCCGGCATAATAGCCGTACGGGTATGCCCCGAAGCCCCAATAAGGTCTGGAGAAACGCCAGTCCCACCACAGCGGGTTGGCAAATGTGGGGAAAGCCCACGCATAAGAGCCGTCCACATAGACATTCCAGTCGAAAGAATTAAGCCCGTAGACTATGTCCCAATAATACGGGCTGCTGATGTGCACGGCAAAACGCGGACTGTGGAAGCGGATGATGCGCAGGGCATATTCGTAGTCATCCACGCTGCCGCTGAAACCGTCCACCCAGCCTTCATCCTCGTTACGGTCCGCATAGCTGTATTCTCCCGCCGATTTTTTCACGTCCGTGCCGCTGCCGGTCTCAGCAGCAGCCGCAACCGTCCGCGTATCATCGGCATCATATCTCCTGTTGTAAGCATCCACGTCCACAGCCATGCCCGAAGAGTCGTAATCCACATCCGCCCCCGTTTCCGTCACAGCGTCATGGCTATCTTCCGTCTCTACAGTCTGTGAATCGTCGGACTCTATATTCTCCGATATTTCATCGTCGCTATCGGGAATATAATACAAATCGTCATAATAGTTTTGCGAAAGTCCGTACACGGACATCAGGCAAAACAGTCCCAATAACAAAACTAACCTTTTCATAGACTTATGTTTTTTATTAATCTCGATTACTATATAGATATACTCTCTACATAGATATAGCAAATATACGTAAATATTGCACCGTGCATGATTTTTCTTTCTTTTTTTCCCCTTTTTTAACCAAATGTTACAATAAAGCATTGAATCTGACAGCCAAAGCAAAGCCTCTCCATGCCTTTCCGGCACCGCGCCGGGGATCGGCTCGATCTTCGTCCGGGATGTGCGCCATCTTCACCCGACACCGAGCCGATCATCGGCAAAGATGGCGCACATCCCGGACGGACGTAAAAAATATGCTTTTTTTTATTGTCAGGATATTTATTTTACGTAAGTTTGCCCCTGCTATGAAAAGCGATATTATATGTTTGTAAAACAATAAGATTAATAACAAAAAACGAAAACAGAAAAAAATGTATCCATTAAAGTTTAAGCCCATCCTGAAACAGACTATCTGGGGTGGAGACAGGATAATACCATTCAAACATCTCAATGAAAATCTGCCCAACGTGGGAGAAAGCTGGGAAATATCGGGAGTACCCGGAAATGAGTCGGTAGTAGCCAACGGCGAATTCAGAGGCAAGACGCTGCGCGAACTGATAAACATATTCCGCGAAGAGCTCGTGGGAGAAAGCGTATACAAGAGATTCTCCACCACATTCCCGCTCCTGATAAAATTCATAGACGCAAGACAAGACCTGTCCATACAGGTGCACCCCGATGACGAGACGGCGAAAAAACGTCACAACTCGCTGGGAAAGACCGAAATGTGGTATGTAATGGATGCTACGGAAGGCGCCAAGCTGCGTTCGGGATTCAAGACCCAGATAGGCCCGAAAGAATACAAGGAACTGGTGCACAACTCTACCATAACAGACGTGTTGGCCGAATATGAGATAAAGAAAGGAGACGTATTTTTCCTCCCGGCAGGAAGAGTGCACAGCATAGGTGCGGGAGCATTCATTGCCGAAATACAGGAGACTTCGGACATAACCTACCGCATATTCGACTTCGACCGCAAGGATGCCAACGGCAACACGCGCGAACTGCATACCGAGCTGGCCAAAGACGTGATAGACTACGAGGTGCACGATGACTACAGGACACAATACACTCCGGAGATGAACGAACCGGTGGAACTCGTGGCATGCCCGTATTTCACCACATCGGTATATGACATGACCGAGACCATCAACTGCGACTATACAGAGCTTGACTCTTTCGTAATATATATATGTATGGAAGGCTCGTGCACCATCACCAACAACGAAGGCGACAGCATAGAACTTCAGGCAGGAGAATCGACCCTGCTGGCAGCCACCACTCAGGAAGTGACGATAGAGCCGCACGACCACGTGAAGCTGCTCGAAACTTACGTGTGAACGAAACCAACGGAAACAATATGAAAAAGGGTGTGTGGACGCACCCTTTTTTCATGACACATACAGACATGCAAAACAAGATATATTTCATCTCTCTCGGCCCCGGACATCACGACATGATGACCATAGCAGCACTCAAAGCCCTGGAAAAAGCCGACATCATATACTGCCCAGCCACAAGCAAAGGCTCGCGCGCCGCACAGCTGCTGCATGCAGCCGGCATCGACCGCAACAAAATAAAAACCTACCTGCTGCCCATGCTCAAGGACAGAGACGCGGCCTACGCCATCTACGACCAAGTGTGCGAAGAAGCGCTCGGCCTGTACGGCAAAGGCCTCGACATAGCAATCACAGCCGAAGGCGATGCAGGGCTGTATTCGTCTACGGCATACATGAGCCAAAAGATGCAGGAAAAAAGAGCCGAGACCACACATATAGCCGGCATCCCCGCATTCATAGCCGCAGCAGCATCGGCCGGCATACCTGTGGCAGAGCAGGAAGAGACCGTCAAAATATTTCCGGGCACAGCCACAGCAGCATCGCTGTGCGAAGCAGCCGCCAACGGCACGGCCATAGTCATGAAAGTATCGCAATGCGCAGACGAGATAAGGAAAGCCATAGCCATGACGGACGACAGATGCACATGGCATTATTTCGAGAACGTAGGCACGGAAGACGAATTCCGCTCCACCGCCCCGGAAGAGATACTAAGCCGCAAGATGCCATACTTCTCGCTGCTCATCATAAAGCGCAGACAAGTCTAACCCTCGCTCCGCCAACCCATTGCCCGCCTCCGCGCGACAGCAGGGAATAGAAAGCTTAAAAGTATTGCAAATATTTCCGCAAGAAAACATTTGTAACACTTTTGTAATATCTATGTATCAGATATGTCACATGCTTATGATAATTTTGCGCCGAAAAAGATAATAACTAAATATTTAAGTAAATGGAAACAATCTACCTCTTTATCGTAGGCTTTCTGTTCCTGCTGGCCATATTCGACTTGACGGTCGGCGTGGCAAACGATGCCGTAAACTTTGTGAACTCGGCAGTCGGTTCCAGAGCAGCGAAGTTCAAAGTCATCCTCATGGTTGCGTCTCTCGGAGTACTGGCAGGAGCCATCATGAGCAACGGAATGATGGACATAGCCCGGCACGGCATATTCCACCCGTCCTATTTCAGTTTCTTTGAATTGATGTGCATATTCCTGGCCGTAATGTGTACCGATGTGATACTGCTCGATGTGTTCAACACACTCGGTCTGCCCACATCCACCACCGTGTCGCTGGTGTTTGAGCTATTGGGAGGAACGATAGTCCTCGCAGCCATAAAGCTATTGGGCGACAGCGCGGGAATATACGATTTCGGGATGCTTGTCAACACGTCAAAAGCCTTGCAGGTCATACTCGCCATATTCCTGTCGGTGGCAATCGCCTTTGTGGTGGGAACCACAGTGCAATATCTGGCCCGCATGATATTCTCATTCAATTACGTAAAGAAGCTCAAATACACCATAGGCATATTCGGCGGCATTGCCTGCACCGCTATGGTATATTTCATCCTGATAAAGGGAGTGGGCAAATCATCGCTCGTATCTCCCGAAATGATGCAATGGATAGACGTGAACACATGGCCCATAGTGGGAGCCAGCTTCGTGCTGTTCACTGTCTTGATGCAACTGCTGCACGCTGTGGGTGTGAACGTGTTCAAGATCATCATACTGCTCGGCACATTCGCCCTTGCGCTCGCCTTCGCCGGCAATGACCTTGTGAACTTCATAGGTGTGCCTCTGGCCGGATATTCATCATATCTGGACTATGTGGCAAACAACAACGGGCAGAGCGTCTACGACTTCATGATGCATTCGCTCAACTCTTCGGCCAAGACACCGTTTATATTCCTCTTTGCCGCAGGTCTCGTAATGGTATGGACACTCTGGACTTCCAAGAAAGCCCACAACGTGATAAACACAGAAGTCAACTTGGGACGCCAGGACGCCGGCGATGAACGCTTCGGCTCCTCGCTCATAGGACGCCTCATCGTGAGACGGGCATCATCCATAAACGATTTCCTGAAACAAAGGATTCCGGCAAATGTCCGCAAATGGATAGACACCCGCTTCAACAAAGATGAAATAATATTGGAAAACGGCGCGGCATTCGACCTCGTGCGCGCATCGGTCAACCTGGTAGTATCGGGACTGCTCATCGTGATAGGCACCAACATGCAGCTGCCGTTGTCCACCACCTACGTCACATTCATCGTGGCTATGGGTTCATCTCTCGCCGACCGCGCATGGGGACGCGAAAGCGCAGTATACCGCATCACCGGAGTGCTGTCGGTCATAGGCGGATGGTTTGTAACAGCATTCGTGGCATTCACCGTATGTGCCATAGTCACACTCATAATGTTCTATCTCAACGTGCCGGCAATGCTTGCCTTCATCGTCCTCGCAGTAGTCCTGCTCATCCGCAGCAACCTGAAATACAAAAAGAAAATATCGGAAGAGAAAAAGGCTACCATATATCAGGAGATACTCAACACCAAAGACAAGGACGAAGTATGGACGCTGCTGCGCAAATACTACGCCGAGCTTCAGGCCAAGAACATAGCCGAGACCGGCAAGGAATATAAGGAAATGCTCGATGCATTCTTCAACAACAACCTGAAAGAACTCAGGAAAGCGCAAAAAGAGATAGTCAACCACAGAAACGCATTCGACCTCGACAGGCACAGGCAGCTCGTAGGCGTGAGAAAGCTGAAAGCGGAGACGGCCATAGAGTACAACACATGGTTTCACTTGGGCGTAAACAGCGACAAACAGATGATTTACTGCCTGCGCAGAATGGCAGACCCGTGCAAGAACCATGTGGACAACAACTTCAACCCCATGCCCAAAGAATACATCGACGAGTTCAGGCCGCTGTATGAAAACATCTGCAAAAGCTTTGAAGAGGCATCAAGCATAGTGGAGACAGGAGCATACGACCGCATGGACGAACTCCAGAAACAGGTCAGAGCATACAAGAAAGAACTCTCGACCATGCGCAAGGCACAGTTTGAAAGACTTCACGACAACAACGGCTCGATGAAAGTAGACCTGATATACCTCAACATAATGCAGGAATCGCAAGAGATGCTGAGCTGTCTGAAGCATAGCCTCAGGGCCAACTTCAAGTTCCAGCACTAAACCGTACAGCAAAAAGCCGAAACACATGAAAAGGATTTTTCTGATAATATCCGTACTGCTATGCGCATTGGCACACACAGCCAATGCACAGCAGACGGAGGAATCGCAGAAAGAAAAGAAGAACTGGAAAGAATGGCTCCCTGAAATACACGGAGTAGTGAGGGGCAAATACGAATACCAGCCCCAGATCAACGCCGGCCGTTTCCAGGTGCGCAACGCACGCTTCTCGCTTTCGGGCAAAGTGAACCGCCTCATCGGGTACAAGACCGAAATAGACCTCTCGGACGAAGGCGAAATAAAAATGCTCGATGCATACGCAGCCGTATATCCGATGAAAGGACTCGACCTAAGGATAGGACAGATGCGCGTGCCTTTCTCCATCGATGCGCACCGCAGCCCGCATCTCCAGTATTTCGCCAACCGCTCGTTCATAGCCAAGCAGGTGGGCAACGTGAGAGACGTGGGTCTGACAGGCTCATACACATTCGGCAAGGAAGACATGAAGATAATCCTCGAAGGAGGCATATTCAACGGTTCCGGACTGAAAGACCAGAAGCCTTGGCAAAAAGACATGAACTACTCGTTCAAACTCCAGCTTTTCCCCGTAAAGAACTACAACCTGACGCTGAGCACGCAGAAAATCTGCCCCACCGATGTGACGAAGATATATCTGTATGACATAGGCACATACGTGGACATAGCAGGCTTTCACATCGAAGCCGAATACCTGTACAAGACATACGAGGACAACGCATACGACAAAGTGCATGCTTTCAACAGTTTCGTAAACTACGACATCCCGCTGAAAAAGGCACTGAAAAAAATATCGCTGCTGTGCAGATACGACATGATGACCGACCAGTGGGACGGAGAGACATTCGACGAGAAAACCAACGCGCCTGTCACCACAGACGTATTCCGCCACAGGATCACGGGAGGCGTGACGCTGAGTTTCGACAAACCGTTTCTCTCGGATTTGCGCATTAACTACGAGAAATATTTCTACCGCTCGGGCGACGTGCCGAAAGAAAGCGAACAGGATAAAATCTGCGTGGAGATGATGGTGCGTTTCTGACACCTCCCTCACACAACCACACAATCTGAAAACAGCAAAGGCTGCGCCGGCAAACAGCACAAGGCGCGGCCTTTGCTGTTACCTCCCCACAGGAGCAAAAACACCCCCGAAAAGGATGTGCGCCATCCCGGGTGAAGATGGCGTACATCTTCGCCCGACACCGAGCCGATCATGACCGAAGATGGCGCACATCCCGGGCAGGCATCTAGAGCGCGCCGGGAGCAGGCCGCGCGGCCGCATGGCAAAAAAATTCGGGCTACCCCCTCACGGAACAGCCCGAATAAAGTTATAATAAAAACTCAAGGAGGGATTATACGCCTTTAAGTTCCCAGCCCAAAGCACTTGCGCCGAGCACGGCAGCATCAGCATCTTTCAGCTCGGAAAGCAACAACCTTGTCTTGCCTTTATAGATGTTCAACACATTTTCTTCCATCGACTTCTGCACTGGCTTCAACAACAAATCGCCTGCTTTGGCCAGACCGCCGAATAATACTATCGCCTCAGGACTTGAGAATGCAATGGCATTGGCCAACGCGCGTCCCAATATGTCGCCCGTGTACTGGAATATTTCCAGAGCCAATTTGTCACCGCGCACTGCTGCATCGTACACATCTTTGGAAACTATCTCCTCAGCGGGAATTTTGCGCAACAGACTCTCATCCGAACGTGCTATGAGCATCTCTCTGGCTGTTCTCGCCACGCCCGTTGCGGAGCAGTATGTCTCAAGGCAACCTTTGCGTCCGCAACCGCAAGGACGTCCGTCTTCTTTCACGATGACATGCCCCAACTCGCCTGCGAATCCGTCATGACCGTAGACCATCTGGCCGTTTATCACTATGCCGCTGCCTACCCCGGTACCCAAAGTTATCATTATGAAGTCCTTCAGTCCCCTTGCCACGCCGTAAGTCATTTCGCCTATGGCCGCTGCGTTGGCATCATTGGTCAAAGCCGTAGGGATGCCGAGCCTCTCCTCGAACATTTCAGCCAGTCTTATCACACCTTTCCAAGGGAGATTCGGAGCAAATTCTATTGTTCCGTTATAATAGTTCCCGTTAGGAGCACCTATACCTATGCCTTTCACCTTGTCTGCGCCACCGCGAGATTCTATCAGCGGCATGAGTTTTTCGCAAACGGCATCGATACATTCCTCTACCTCAGCATAAGCCTGTGTCTTGATTGAATCGCTGCACAATATAGTGCCGCGCGCATCCACCAAGCCAAAGACGATATTAGTTCCGCCTATGTCTATACCAACCACATAAGGCTTTTCCATGTTAGTATTCATATCTATAAATTTAATTTATAATTACTTCCTGTTAACTTCTCCATGCAAAATAAATAAACTATCTTGAAAATTCAAAATAAAATCAAATGTTTTTCACTTTGTAATCAAAATGTCCCAATTATTGAACAAATGCAAGACACAGATTATCCGCCATTGAAAATTTCTATGGAAAAATCGTCTATCCTTATCTTGCGCGACTTATATAACATGCCTGCGGCTTTTTTGAACACTTTCTTGCTCACCCCGAACTCCCGGTAGACATCTTCAGCCGGACTTTTGTCGCCGAACGGCATACGTCCTCCCGCCTCAACTATCTTGCGCAACAGCGTATCCGAGAAGTCTTCCGCATATCCTATCCCTGACGGTTGCAATGCCACATCCACTTTACCGTCTTCGCGTACCTGCTTTATGTAGGCCTGCATACGCATACCGGGCTGTATGCGTGAAAATATGTCCGAATCATACACAAGCCCTGCATACTTGTTGTCGATTATCACCTTGTATCCCAAATCAGTTTTCGCCCATACCAGCACTGACACTTCATCGCCCGCCGCATAAGGCACCGGCTCTTTGGAAAGATGATGCTCCACTTTGGCTGTGGCCATGACACGGTAACTCTGCCGGTCTACCATGACATACACCATGTAGCTTTTGCCTATCTCCATCGGTGTCTTCTGCTCTCTGAACGGCACGAAAAGGTCTTTCAGCAGCCCCCATTTCAGGAATGCCCCGAACCTGTTTGTCCATGCCACTTCAAGATAGGCGAAATCGCCGACTTTGGCATACGGCCTCTCGGTAGTCGCGATAAGCCTTTCCTCACTGTCCAGATAGAGGAAAACCTCCAGCTTGTCACCCACTTTGCAGCCTTCGGGCACGCTTTTGGCGGGCAACAGCACCTCGCCTTCTATCCCACCGTCAAGGAATACGCCGAAATCCACCTGCTTCACTACTTCCAATGTATTATAGTCGCCTAATTTCAAATCCATAACTAAATATTTTGACCTTTAACATATTATTCGCTTGTTTGTTTACATCGGGTCCACATCATAATATACCACAGCCGACCTGCATTCGGCATCGGCTTTCATCTCCGCCCTGATGCGCCGCAGTTCCTGCCTGACATAGGCCAAAGGCAACCGCCCCTCCACCTTGAGGACTATCTTGCGGATATGGTAATTCTGGATCTTCCCCACCGGCGGGCGGTCGGGACCCAATACCCTTGCGCCAAACACCTGCCTCATCTTTCCGGCCATGATTTCAGCCATATGCGATATCTTGAGGCCGTCCTTATGCTTGAGATAGACATTCACCATCCTGTAAAACGGCGGATACTTGAACATCAGACGTTCCTCACACTGCGATTCATACATGGCTTCATAATCGTGTGCCACGACCTCTTTTATCACCACATTGCCGGGGTCGCCGGTCTGTATGACCACAAGTCCCTGCCGGTTTCTGCGCCCTGCCCTGCCGGCCACCTGCTCCATCAGCTGGAAAGCACGTTCGTATGAGCGGAAATCAGGGAAATTGAGCATGTTGTCGGCATTGACAATGCCCACCACACTCACATTGTCGAAATCCAGTCCCTTAGATACCATCTGAGTGCCGATAAGTATATCGGTCTTCCCCTGCTGGAAATCGTTTATTATCTTCCCATAAGAGCTGCGCGTCCTAGTGGTGTCCACATCCATTCTGGCCGTCCTCGCTTCGGGAAAAAGGTTTTTCATCTCCTCCTCTATAAACTCCGTACCTATCCCCACATGCCTCATGCCCGAATCCCCGCACGCAGGGCACACATCGGGAGGAGTGAGCGAATAGCCGCAATAATGGCAGGTCAGTCGGTTTGCCGACTTATGATAGGTGAGGCTGACATCGCAATTGATGCACCGCGGCACCCATCCGCAAGTGCGGCATTCGAGCATGGGGGCAAACCCCCTGCGGTTCTGGAAAAGTATCACCTGCTCATGTGCGGCAAGCGCGTCTTTTATCTTCCCTATGAGAAACGGAGAAAAAAAACCTTTCATGATCTTCCTGCGCCGCAGCTCTTTAGTATCGACCACTTCTATCTGCGGCAACTCCACGTCTTTGAATCTCGTGGCAAGCCTGACATAAGCATATTTCCCCGTCCGGGCATTGCAGAAACTTTCCATGGAAGGAGTGGCGGAACCGAGAAGCGTCTTTGCCCCAAGCATCGAAGCAAACATCACGGCAGCATCGCGGGCATGGTATCGCGG
This sequence comes from Candidatus Avibacteroides excrementipullorum, assembly GCA_018711405.1. Classification (GTDB taxonomy): domain Bacteria; phylum Bacteroidota; class Bacteroidia; order Bacteroidales; family Bacteroidaceae; genus Avibacteroides; species Avibacteroides excrementipullorum. The sequence goes on from DVIH01000034.1 coordinate 16,760, forward strand.
CGCGGGGTCATACTGCTTGTAGGTGTTTTCATGTTCCTCATCGACTATGACCAGACCCAAACGCCTGAAAGGCAGGAACACTGACGAACGCACGCCCACTATTATGTCATACGGGGCATCGCCCGACTGCTTGCGCCATATCTCCACCCTTTCATTGTCAGGGAATTTGGAATGGTAAATGCCCAGTTTGTCGCCGAACACCCGTTCAAGCCGTTCGGTTATCTGCTTGGTCAGAGCTATTTCGGGCAGCATGTACAACACCTGCATGCCTTTATCGAGAGCATCTTGTATCAGCCTTATATATATCTCCGTCTTGCCGCTCGACGTTACGCCGTGTAGCAGACACACATTCTTGCGTGCAAAAGCATCTTTTATGGCACAGTAAGCCACAGCCTGAGCTTCGGTCAGCTCATGGAGAGGCACTGTCGCCGCACGGTCTGTGGCGAGCCGCCCCGTCTCGGCCTTGTAAACCTCCATTATGCCCTTATCCCGCAACGTCTTCAGTGCGCTTTCGGAAAAGCCTACGGCCTGTCCCAACTCTTTTTTCGACACTTCCCTCTGCGGGATGCCGGCATACGCCTTCGACAGCTCCACATATTTCATAAGCACATCCAGCTGCCGGTGCTTTCCGCCCAACTGTCCGAACAGCTCGTTCAAGGCTCTTTCGTCCGCATACTTGTCTGACAATCTGACACGGGTCTCATATTTCGGCCTATAGCTTTGCTGCAGTTCTTCCTTTATGGCAAGCACACCTTTGTCTATGAGCGATGCTATCTGGGGAGTTATGCTTTTCAACCCAGTGGCCGAAACGATGCGCGACAGCGGACATTCTTTCAAGGCGCGCATGGCTTCGACAATCTTCCTCTCCGAATCGGACAAATCAGGGCATCCGTCCTCCGGGCCATCGGCCAGCTCCACCACAGTCTCGCTCTCCATCCTCATGCGCACGGGAACCGCAGCCTTATACACATCGCCTATATTACAAAGGTAATAATCGGCCATCCACGCCCAAAGCCTCAAATGTTCCGCCGTAACCACCGGCCTGTCGCAGGTCACATCTTCTATGTCTTTTATCTCCACACCGTTGTCGGCAAGACGCGGCGGAACCGTTGGCGAAAAGCTTTCCACTATGCCGGTATAGAACTTCCTGCCGCCGAAACTGACAACAACCTGACTGCCCACATGCACCCGCCCTTTCAATTTGTCGGGCACGGAGTAGGTAAAAAGTTCCGGCACCGGAACAGGCACTATGATATTTGCAAAATTGTCCACCACTGCCACTTTACTTTTCCTGATTTACGCCCTGCAAAAGTAACCATAAAAAATCAAAGCGGAAGCATAAACGACAAATTCGACAGGCCACCTGCGTCAGCCACGTAAAAAACCCCGCCGGGGATCGGCCCGGTAACGGGTAAAGATGTGCGCCATCCCAGGCGAAGATGGCGCACATACCCGACAAAGATGGCGCACATCCCTACCCGACCCCGAAAAAGTCCTCCGAAGCACTGCGCCCACACGCCTCTGCGCGACTACAGGCGCGGCACTCCGTTTTCGCAATCTTCAGCCGGCAAGCTGCCGAAATACGGAAACAATATCATATATTTGCATGCGACAACATAATAAACTTTATCCGACATGAACAGAATAACATCTCTTTTCGGAATCAAATATCCGATAATACAAGGCGGAATGGTATGGTGCAGCGGCTGGAGGCTGGCTGCCGCAGTAAGCAATGCCGGAGGGCTGGGACTGATAGGAGCAGGCTCCATGCATCCCGACACGCTGAGGGAACACATCCGCAAATGCAAGGCCGCAACCGACAAGCCGTTCGGAGTGAACGTGCCGCTCATGTACCCGCAAATAGACGAACTCATGCAGATACTGGCCGATGAAGACGTGAAGATAGTCTTCACATCGGCAGGCAACCCCAAGACATGGACAGGATTCCTGAAAGAAAAAGGCATAAAAGTGGCGCATGTGGTATCCTCGTCTAAATTCGCAAAAAAATGCGAAGAAGCCGGCACCGATGCCATAGTAGCCGAAGGATTTGAGGCCGGAGGACACAACGGACGCGAAGAGACTACCACCATGTGTCTCATACCGGCCGTAAGAGAAGCAGTTTCGCTGCCGCTCATAGCAGCGGGCGGCATCGCCACAGGCAGCGGAATGCTGGCCGCCATGGCACTCGGAGCAGAAGGAGTGCAAATAGGCACGCGCTTTGCACTGGCCGCTGAAAGTTCGGCCAGCGAGGCATTCAAGGATTTATGTCTCAACCTGAACGAGGGCGACACCAGGCTGCTGCTCAAAAAGCTCTCGCCCACCCGCCTTGTCAAAGGCCGTTTCGCCTCGCAAGTGGAAGAAGCCGAAGCCCGCGGCGCATCAGCCGATGAACTGCGGGAACTGCTCGGCAAAGGACGGGCAAAAAAAGGCATGTTCGAGGGAAACCTCGAAGAAGGCGAACTCGAAATAGGACAAATCGCATCACTGCTCCGCAAGAGACAGACAGCAGCCGAAATCATTGACGACATAATGGACGAATACAGGAAAAAGGCAGGAAACAACGTCTGGGACCTATTCGTCTGAACATGCACACGGCAAAGTTCCTTTCATCCTAATATTTTATGTACTTTTGCAGAATATTTCAAAATCGACAGACAGGAATGAAAGGAACTTTAGCTTTATTTCTCGCATGCGCCATCGCTGCGCTTTCTTCCTGCACGGGAAACAGTGTGCAGGACAACGGTACAAAAATAACGCTCGGAGCCATGTCTTCGCTCGACTACCTGCCTTTCGCGGTAGCCTGCGACAAAGGCATATATGATTCGCTCGGAGTAAATGTGGAAATAACAAAATTTTTCTCTGCCAACGACCGCGATGCCGCACTGCAAGCGGGCAGCATAGACGGCACAGTGATAGACCTGACGGGAGCTGTCATGCAACAAGCCGGAGGAGTGGATCTGAAAATAATAATGAAAAACAACGGCTCTTTCAGCCTTGTCGCCACAGACGAAAGCGGCATCAAGACACCGGCAGACCTCGCCGGGAAGAAAACAGCCGTATCGAGAAACACTGTCATAGAATATTCCACCGACCTCATGGCCGCATCGGCAGGAGTCTCGCCCGATGACATAGACAAAGTGGAAATCAACAAGATTCCCCTGCGACTCGAAATGCTCAGAGCCAAAAAGATAGATGCATGCATACTGCCCGAACCGTTTGTGAGCATGGCTGCCCGAGACGGATGCATGGAAGCGGAGAATACCGAGAATCTCGGAATATCAGTCACCGCCACAGTCATAACCGGAAAAGCATTGAAAGAAAAAGCCGAAGAACTGCGCCTGCTCGTCAAGGGCTACAGCCTGGCTGTGGAATACATGCGCACACACCCCGCCGATGAATGGAGCGACATCATAGTCAAAGGTGCCGGAGTGCCTCAGGAACTGTTGCACAAAGTTGCCCTGCCTATTTATGAAACGGCAAAACTCCCTGCGGAAAAAGACATCGCCTCCACCATAAAATGGCTCAAAAGCAAAAGCCTGATTCCGGAAAAATACGACACAGCTGCACTCTGCGACTCATCTTTCACGACAGCCGGCAAATGAGTTTCATTGACATACACGACCTGTCGGTGACATATAAAGGCAAGAACCGCACGTCTCCGGCACTGGCAGGCATATCCCTGTCCATAGAGAGGGGGGAAACATGCATCGTCACAGGCCCTTCGGGATGCGGAAAATCGACATTGCTCAAAGTACTGGCCGACATACTGCAAGACTATCGGGGGGAAGTGCTGATAGACGGCACGGCACCCGATGCGCACCGCCACAACACCGCACTCATACAGCAGAGCTACGGCCTGCTGCCCTGGAAGACTGTGAAACAAAACATCGCGCTCGGCGCCTCGATCAAAGACATAGGCTGGGACAACGCACTGTATGAACGCACCATGTCAGCACTCGCCATTGCAGACATCGGGCACAAATATCCCGGCGAACTGAGCGGAGGACAGAGACAACGCGCGGCCATAGCAAGAGCTGTCATGCAGAAGCCCTGCATGTTGCTGATGGACGAACCTTTCTCGGCTCTCGATGCAATGACCTCCGCAAACAGCCGCAAGCTGATATACCACATGCTGAAAGACAGGCAGACCAACGACATGACTACGGTAATGGTAACACACAACATAGATGAAGCCGTGTACATGGGCAACAGGATAGTAGTACTTGCCGGCTCTCCGGGCAGACTTTTCAGGACGTTCTCCAACAGTTTCGCCGGATGCGATGACGATTCGCCGGAGAGAAGAGAGTTGATATCGCACATAACAGCTACCATAAAACATTCCGCCGATGAAGAGACTTTACAGACTGCTCTATAAATTCACGCTCGGAGCCTTGATAGTGAACCTCGTCTGGTGGATTGCAGCAAAGTTGCTCGGTTCGCCCGCGCTCGCCGATCCGCTCTGCGTGTATGCCTCATTGCCCGAACTGCTCGACACGTCCATGTGGCGGCATCTGATGCACAGCCTGTACCGGATAGTCGCAGGAGTTGCAATAGCTACAGCCATAGGCATGCCCGCCGGAATACTTATGGGACTGTACAAAGGCGTGAACAAGATACTCGGCGCAGCGGTCTACTTCTCCTACCCGGTACCGAAACTGGCATTGCTCCCGGCCGTCATGCTGCTGGCAGGCATCGGAGAAGTGACGAAAATCACCATGATAGTACTTATCATCGTATTCCAGATAATCATATCGGTGCGCGATTCGGTGAGACACATACCGTCCGACTGCTGGGACCTCATGACATCGTTGGGCGCAGGCAAAAGAGACCTGCTCGCACACCTCGTGCTGCCTGCCACGCTCCCCGACTTCTTCACCACATTGCGCGTAGCCACAGGCACAGCCATGTCGGCCCTGTTCGTCACCGAAACCTACGGCACGGATTGCGGCATGGGCTTCTTCATAGTCGACGCATGGATGCGCATAGACTACGTGGCCATGTACGGCGGCATAGTCATGCTCGGCACACTCGGATTCTTCATATTCATACTGATAGACATAATGCACTCCGTATTCTGCAAATGGAAAGAAACAAACTGAAAACATAACCCCAATAACAATGAAAGCAACAGCAAAAATATTCAGCTTCTTCATCGGCATGCTTTGCCCATGCCTGATTTCCGCGCAAGGCGCGGGCAACGCAGACAAGCAAATACAGGAAAAGACCGAAACACTGCTCGACCGCATCAAACAGCATGTCAACATAGGAGGATATGCACACATCGGTTACGTATACAACGATTTCGACCCGGCATCGGGCAAGAGTACAAACTCTTTTGAGATAACAAGGGTGATGCTTACGGCCGACATAAAAATAACCGACAGGCTAAACGCATTCTGCATGTACGACCTGGCCAAAGGCACACTGCACGAGATATGGGCCGAATATGCTTTCGCCCCCGCATTCAAGCTGAAAGCCGGACAGTTCAAGACCCCGTACACCATAGAGAGCAACATGGCTCTGTCGGTAGTGGAGCAGATACGCGGCGCACAGGCTGTGCAATACATGGCCGGCATCAACGGGAGCGATCCGAGCTACGGCCCGTTTGCAGGAAGAGACATAGGTATCATGGCAAGCGGTTCGCTGCTGAATGCGGGCAGCCACGACCTGTTCGCATACAGCATCGGAGTGTTCAACGGACAGGGCATCAACCAGAAAGACGGCAACAAACGCAAAGATGTGGCCGGAATGGTGTCGGTGTATCCGCTCAAAGACTGGAGGCTGGCCGGTTCTTTCCAGATAGGACAGGGACACGCCTATGCCGACAACCCGTACGGCCTTTTCAAAAAAGGAGACGACTACAAGCGCAACCGCTGGAGCGTCGGCACGGAATATTTCCACAAATACCTGACTCTGAGATCGGAATATCTGCGTGGCAAAGACAGCTCGGCCGACAGTCAGGGCGGTTATGTCATGGCAAGCATACATCTGCACCCCAAGCTCGACCTCATGCTCTCATATGATGTGCTCAACAAAAACCTGAAGACCTGCGACAAACAGACCGACTACATTGCCGGACTGCAATGGAACATCTACAGGAAATGCAGATTTGAGATACAATACATGC
>DVIH01000035.1 GCA_018711405.1 Candidatus Avibacteroides excrementipullorum
GCAATGTGGGTAATGAGATAATAAATAAGTATGAGAATCTGCCGCATCCCCTTTATATAGTAGTTGACGGGAAGAGGAACTCGTTGGGAGTGGCGCTCGAAGTGCTGGCATGGGCCAACAGCCAGTCAGTGAAAGCGGAAATCATATATGGCTCTCCGGAAGACATGTTGCACAAGATAAACATGCAGTACGCTGTCTTTCAGGCCCAAGTCTCGTTGAAGGGGAAAAAGATAGGTGTCATAGGCACTCCGGCCAAGTGGCTCGTATCGAGCGAGGTCAACTATCTGCTGACGCAGAGGCGTTGGGGAGTGGAGTTTGTAGATATAAACCAAGACGATTTGCTGCCGGTGTATGAAGCCATCACTGAAAACGAGATAGACGGCAAATGCGAAGCTCTTGTCTCTCATGCGGCCGGATGTGAGAACATAAATCCTGACGATGTGGTCAGGGCAGTGAAATTTTATGAAGCCATGCGGCGCGTCATAGCCGAAAACGGACTGGATGCCGTGACTGTCTATTGCATGCGCATACAGAAGAGGCTCAACACGACGAGCGACGTGGCATTGTCGCTGCTCAACAATGAAGGTATACCGGCGGGCAGCGAAGGCGACCTTCAGAGCATCTTCACCATGTTGATGCTCAAGGAACTGACCGGCGAAAAATCGTTTATGGGCAATGTGTCGGGAGTGGATCACAGGGACAATTCTATCCTGATGTCACACTGTTCCATCAGCACCGACATGACTGCCGGATATTATCTTAACACTCATTTCGAGAGCAATAGCGGCGTGGCCGTGCATGGCATTATGGAGGAGCAGGAAGACGTTACTGTGGTGAAGTGTGGCGGTGAGTGTCTGGATGAATACTTCGTGTCGCACGGAACGGTTATGAACCATGCTTACAGTGATGAGCTGTGCCGCACGCAGATAAAGGTGAGATTGAACGAGGCAGTAGATTATTTCTTGGAACGTCCCATATCCAATCATCATGTACTTGTCAGGGGCAACCACGAGAAGATTGTCAATGATTTCCTGCTTCATAATTCCTGCAAGCGCATAAGGTAGCCGGCGGTTTGCACATTTAATTATATATATTGGTCTGTCATGAAAAGGAAATTCAATAAGTTTCAGATATTCAGTTTCACCCTATTGTGGGTTGTGCTATGCTATGTAGTGCTGATGACAGCCGAACGCATCGACGGTCCGGTGATATTGACCATACTGTTTTCCGGAGCGCTGGTGTTCATACCTTTATTCAAGAATTTCGGGAAGAAATGATTTCTGCGCATCCAAGCCGGCAGGCAACAGGGCAGTCTGCCGGCTTGGATGACGGTTGCGGAGAAGCAAATGATTATTTTTTTGCGAAATAATTTCGTATGTTGGATAATTATTGTTTTCTTTGTAACTGGAAAATTTAATATAAAAACGATATATACAAAATGAAAGGTTTATTGAAGAATTTAGGTCTGCTCATCATTCTTGTTGGTGTAGTCATACTTATGGTATGTGCTTTCACGGGCAATGTCAACAATAATGGCATATTGTTGGGAGCTCTTGCGGCTATCGTTATAGGTCTGATAGCTTACATTGTATTGAACAAGTACATAACCGAATGACATTGATGCTTTTCGCCGTTTTTGCGGCGAAAAGCCGATTCAGTTTTTAAGAGGCAGGAAGAGCGTGTCGTGGCAAGTGGTGCGGCGTGCTCTTTTTTTATTGCAAAAAAATAAATGCCTATAAGTTTTGAGTAAAAGGAAAAACATCTATCTTTGCATTGCTTTTCCGGAAACGGAGTAGGGAAAGGTGCCGGAGTGGTCGATCGGGCCGCACTCGAAATGCGGTGAACGGGCAACTGTTCCCAGGGTTCGAATCCCTGCCTTTCCGCCATAAACATGCGATTATTTTCACGGGCTTTATCTGAATACAGGCAAAGCCCGTTTCTTTTTTATAAGGAAATAATGCCGCAGTCATGAAAAAACAGTGATAATTTGTATTTTTGCAAGACAATAGGCAGCTTTTATGGAGAAATTCAGATTACACATATTGGGTTGCGGTTCTGCCCTGCCGACATCGGTGCACAATCCGAGCGCTCAGGTGCTGAACATACGCGAGAAACTCTATATGATAGATTGCGGGGAGGGAACACAGCTCCAGTTCCGCAAATCGAAACTGAAGTTCAGCAGGCTGACGTCTGTTTTCATATCGCACATGCATGGAGACCATTGTTTCGGTCTGGTGGGCATAATATCGACTATGGCATTGCTCGGACGCACGGCCGATATCAATGTGTTTCTTCCAAAAGACGGTGAGGAGATTGTCAGGGCGCAGCTTGATTATTTTTGCCGGGACATTCCTTTCAATGTAAATCTGGTGACATTTGACGGTGGTGAAGAACGAATGATATTTGAAGACAACAGCATAACGGTGACAACCGTCCCGCTGAAACACCGCATAGCCTGTTGCGGATTTCTGTTTAGGGAAAAGCAAGGACTGAGGCATATAAACAGGGAAATGTGCGATTTTTACGGCATTCCGGCTTTTATGATAGGAAAGATAAAAAACGGTGAGGATTTTGTGACTGAAGACGGAGAGACTGTAGCAAACGAAAGGATAACTTTTCCGCCTGATCCGGTGAGAAGCTATGCCTACTGTTCGGACACAATATATATGCCGGAACTTGAGAAGCAGCTCAAGGGGATAGACCTGCTGTATCATGAAGCGACTTTCTGCAATGAAGATGTGAAACGGGCGAAAGAAACCTATCATACCACATCGGGCGAGGCTGCTGCTCTGGCATTGAAAGCTGAAGTGAAAAAATTGCTTATAGGACATTTCTCAGCACGCTATACGGACAGCAACCTGCTCTTGCGCGAGTGCAGGAGCATATTCAGGAATACAGTGGCTGCGACAGAAGGTCTGACGGTGGATATTTAAACCAAATGACTTTTGGAATGTCTAAAGAAGAGAATTTATAAAAGAATGACAAAATGAAGCAGGAAGACGAACTTTTCAAAAAGATAGGCACGGATAATTATTTCAAAGTTCCTGACAACTATTTCGACAGTGTGCAGGAGGAGATAATGAGCAAGTTGCCGGAAAAGGAGTATGACCCATCGCTGTATGACAGCAAGAGCAGCATTTGGCTGAAAGTCAAACCGTGGGTATATATGGCAGCCATGTTTGCCGGTATTGCACTTATGTTTGAAGTGTTCAATAACCTGTCGGGAGGTCAGGGCAAGAACGAGATAAACATTGTGGAGGCGCAGCCGGAATGTGATGCCGGTATGGAAGAAGACCTGAATGATTATTACAATTACATGTTGGAAAATTCTATGATGGATGACTATTCCATGTATCAATATCTGAAAGACTAAGACTAAAAACAAGAAAACTATAAACTAAATAATGAGAACTATACTTACTGCCCTAATGTTGTTTTGCGCTTTAGTCTGTACGAACGCGCAAACCGACTTGAAGAACATGACTGAACAGGAGTTCAGGAAACAAAAACAGGAATACCTTATCAAAGAACTGGCTTTGACGCAAGAAGAAGCAAAAGAGTTTTTTCCTTTGTACGAGAAGTTCCAAAAAGAAAAGAAACAAATTTATGATGAAAACCAGTCTCTCATGGATCGTGCCGATATTGCAGGCGAGGAAGAATATCGTCAGATAATCAACCGCCTGCTGGATTTGCAAATAATGTCGGACGAACTGGAGAAGAAATATTATAACGAATTTTCAAAGATATTGTCCTACAGGCAACTTTTCAGGTTGAACAAAGCGGAGGCTTCGTTCCAGAAATATCTGTTGAAAGAAATGTCGAGGCGTAGCAGCAAGGCAAAATAGAGAAAACGAATCTGACAAAAGTCGAACAGGCAGTAGCAAATTGCCTAAAACAATGCGCACATCGATGGAAAACAGATATAATGAAAAAGAAGTATTGGCATTGCTTCAGGACAAAGATACGCAGAAGAAAGCTTTCTCCCTGATTGTGAAGCAATACAGCGAGCAGTTGTATTGGCAGATCAGGCGCATTGTGCTGTCGCATGACGATGCCAACGATATATTGCAGAATACATTCATCAAGGCTTGGCTCAATATAGATTATTTTCGCGGAGAGGCCAAGATGTCTACATGGCTGTACCGGATAGCGTTGAATGAATGTCTGAATTTCACGTCCCGGACAAAGTTGACTGTCCCAATGGATGAAGAAAGTCAGACTAAGGCGGACGCGCTGGCGGAAGACCCTTATTTCACAGGAGATGAGATACAGATATTGTTTCAGAAAGCATTGCAGACCCTGCCGGAAAAGCAGAGGATGGTGTTCAATATGAAATATTATGACGATATGAAGTATGAGGAGATTTCGGAGATATTCGGTACTTCGGTCGGGGCTTTGAAAGCATCATATCATCATGCAGTGAAGAAAATAGAGGAATATATAAAGAAAAACAGCTGAGAGGCTGTTTTTCTTTTTTGTGGAGGAAACGGTTACTCTTTTTTGTTGCCTTTCATTTGTGCTAACGTGTTTTCACGCCTTTTCTCTCTCCTTTTCAGCACGAAATGGAGTGCTGCTATTATGAGGTATGAGAATGCTATCATGAACACTTTTTCCGAAGTTTTCATGTCATTGTTGTGCGGCAAGAACCATATGGCTGTGATTGTAGTGTATAGGAACAGTATCAATGGTATTATGATGCTCCTTTTCAGATATTTTTTCATAAGAACAGTATGTTTTGTGACATTGCAAATGTATCTAAAATAGTCGATAAACGAAAAATCTATATGTCAATAATTGTAATGTCGTAAAGTCAAAAGGTTAACGGAATAAAAACATAGTGACTTAACGAGCTTAATGATTACCTTTGCAAAGTGTATGATTTAAAAAAGACCAATAGAAATGAACAGGATATTGACTCTCTTGGCCGCATGTATAATATCTGTTTCAGCGTATACTCAAGGTAAATATGAGATAAGGGCAGCATGGCTGACGACCGTATTCGGATTGGACTGGCCTGAGCAAGACGGATATTCTTACAAGACTGCTGAGCGGCAAAAGGCAGAGCTTATAGATATGCTTGACCAACTTTATGAATTGAATTTCAATACGGTGCTGCTGCAAGTCAGACTGCGCTCTGATGTGGCGTATGATTCTGAATATGAGCCATACTCTTATGTGTTTACAGGCAAGACTGGCAAGTCTCCTTCTTATGATCCGCTTGCCTTTGCCATAGAAGAATGCCACAAGAGGGGGATGGAATGCCATGCGTGGCTGGTTTGCATACCGGCCGGAGATGATGCAATGGTGCGGAAGGCAGGTTGGAGATCGCCGGTGAAGAAAAATCCATCGTTGTTCAAAAGGTTCAAAGGGCAGTGGTACCTTAATCCCGGCAATCCTAAGACAAAGACCTATCTTGCCAAGATGGCCGGAGAGATAACTGAACATTATGACATAGATGGAATACATCTGGATTATATCCGTTATCCTGAAAGCGGAGAGAATTTCCCTGATTACAATGAGTTCAGAAAATATAACAGGGCAGGGAAAACTCGCGCTGAGTGGAGACGTGACAACATAACAGCTATAGTAGAGAGTATCTACAAAGAAGTAAAAAGTAAAAAGCGTTGGGTGAAAGTGACATGTGCCACAATAGGAAAATACAAGGATACGAGAGATTATTCATCGAAGGGATGGAATTCGTTTCATGTCGTAAAGCAAGATCCTGTGGCATGGCTTGAGAGAGGTATTGTAGATATGATATATCCCATGACGTATTTCAGGGATGATCATTTTTTCCCATTTGTGGCCGATTGGCAGGACAACAGGCACGGCAGATATGTCATTCCCGGTTTGGGCATATACTTCCTGGATCCGAAAGAAAGAAACTGGGACGTAGGGGTGATTGAAGAACAGATAAATTATTGCCGGCTTATCGGAACTGCCGGAGTCGCTTTGTACAGGACTAAATTTTTGACCGACAATACGAAGAACCTGAAATATAAACTCAGATATCCGCTTTTCCGCTTCAAGGCCATGCAGCCGCCTATGACATGGGAAGACAATATGGCTCCATCGCGTCCGCGCAATGCCTTTCAGGTGTGGGACGGGAATACCGTGCAGTTGTCTTGGGATAAGTCTAAAGACAATTCCGGAGGAAAACTTACCTATAATATATATGTGTCTGATGAGTTCCCTGTGAATACTGCCGATCCTGCCAACATATTGCTTGCGGGAGTAGAGAATACGGCAACCGATATTGTTCCGGTCTATACTTATGACAGGGTGTGTTACTATGCCGTGACTTCAACCGATATGTTCGGAAATGAAAGTGAGGCGGCACAGTTTCATATGGAAATGCCGCGGACTACCGCTTTGGCTCAGACGTGGAATGAGAAAAATCCTATTCAGATAATGTTGACCGATCTTACCGGAAAGTCCGTTTTGGTCATTGATTATTCTCTTGAACCTGATTTTTCAGGCCTGAAGAAAGGCTTTTACAGGTTGTGGTGCATTTATGAAAGCGGAGAAACCAAAGAGGCCGGTTATGTGTGCCTTTAGTTTTTAGTCACGACCAGATCTGCATATACAGGCAAGTGGTCGCTGAATCCTCCTATGTATTTCATTCCGTAGTATGTCCTGAATGGCTTGATTCCTAAATATTTGTCATCTCTTTCGAGCAGGAATGGCGCGGAGAATATTCCATGTTTTGCTACATGGGTCGGTCTGGTTTGTTTTGTCAAATCGGATGAGACGAATATGAGATCTATGGTTTCCCATCGTCCGTGATATTTATAACTTCCGGTATTTTTAAGTTCTGCGCTTATTAGGTTTGTCAGTACTTTATTTGCCAGGCTCTTTTCGGTCTCCTCTGCATTTGCATTGAAATCGCCCATTAGCATGATGTTTTTTCTTCCTATTGCAGACAAAGAGTCTATGGCATGTCTCAGTTTTGCAAAGGCATATTTCCTCGCTTTTTGCGAGTCTGCTCCGCCGAATCGGCTTGGCATATGGCATATCAGGAGGTCGAGTGTGTCTTTGTTGCCCAGCATTCCGCAGCAATGCAGTATGTCTCTTGTCGGAGGCAGGCCGTTGTCGATTAACGGAATCCTTATGGAGGTGGCTTTTAAAAGTCTGAATTTTGCCCGTTGGTACATCATGGCTATGTTGATACCCCTTTTGTCCGGTGATTCTGTCATGACATATTCATATTCGAGTGCAGACAGCGGGGAACGTTGTATGAGTTCTTCCATTGCATCCCGGCTTTCTACTTCGCAAAGTCCTATCACTGCCGGAATCTTGTCTTCTCCTGCTGCCATTATTACTTTGGCTATCGACAAGGCTTTTTGTCTGAAGCGTTTTTCGCTCCATCCGTATATCCCGCCCGGCAGAAACATTTCATCGTCTTTTTCTTTGTTGTCATGGCAGTCGAAGAAATTTTCCACGTTGTAAAACATGCATCGCAATGTGTCTTGTGCGTCAAGCGATGCTGCATGACACCATGATAATGTGATGAAACAGATTATGGCGGGCAGTCTATTCGGCTTTGTCATTTGGTCTCCATTCATAGCAACCTGCATCAGGCGCTCCATCGTCCAGACGGGAACGTCCGTTTCTGTCTGTCGGGTAATTTTGGGCATATTCCATATTGCCTATGCCTATGGCTTTTGACAGTGAGTCGAGTCTGAAGTCATACAGATAATTATCTTTGTCTATGAGCATGAAATTATCATCTTTCTCCCATATGCAGGCATTTACATCGCCGCTTTCGGGCTGTATGGATGTGATGAGCGAGTTGTAGAAGCGATAATTGTATGCTACTGTTTTGTCTTCAGAGACTTGTCCGCTGATTTCGTCTTCGCCGTTGCCTGCTATTATGCAATTGATTATGGCTGCTTCTGTTATGGGGTGTACTATTTTCTCATCCGTAATGTTTCTTAGGGAGAGAGCCACCCCGAACCTTATGCCCCATGTATAGTAGTTGGCCATTGTGCAATGAATGAACCGGCAGTTTCCTCCGGTCATGTCTATGCAGCTGCCTCCGGCATTGCTTAGCTCGCAGTTGATAAAGTCCGCTTTGCAGTCAGTCATCTCTATGCCGTTGCCGGTGGTGTTGCTTATTCTGCAATTGTTCAGGGTCATTTTTTGTCTTGTCATGTCAGACGAGTCGCATATTATCCCGTAATCGCTTCCGTGTATGTCCACATGGTTGAGCACGTTGTCGAAACTGTTGCAACCTATGTTGACACCGCTCCATTGTCCCGGCACCCGGTCGTATGGCAGGTAGGAAAACAGATAGTCTGTCCTGTCTCCCCTGAGCGTCACAGGTTCTGTCAAAGTACCGTTCATTATTATTTTCCCGTCTACTCTGAGAAAAGACTTCCCATGAAAAAACATCTTGGTACCTTGTTCGCAAGTCAGGGTGGCGTTTTCTTTCACGACGAGGCTGTCGTATATAATGATTGGCTTTTTACCGCTGAAGACAGTGTCGCTCTCTATGCTCAATCCGTGCAGCGGCAATGCGTCCCAGCCGTGAGACAGTAGTTTTACGTCTTGCATTACGCCATTTGTCATAAACACGAGCGAGTCTTTCACAAATACCGGTTCATCGCTGTCTTGTTGCGGCATGTTCATGCCTATGAAAATGTACATACTGTCATTTTCACGCAAAGTGATGTCTGAAAAGTTGAAGCCTTTTTGTCCGTCCACGTTCAGGCGGAAATAACTGTCCTGGCCTTTGCCAAGCCTTATGGATGAAATCAGCAGGGCTTTGTCGTGCCTGTTGTATACTTTCAGGGTGTAGGTGGATGTTCCTACGCCGGTGAATACGGTGTCGAAACTCACTGTGTCTGATGAGAAGTCGAGTACATTCCGGGAACTGGTAGTGTAATCCACATCATCGCACGAGGAATAGCCCGTAAGCATAGCGCTTGCGATGACGGTCAATAGTAGTATGTTAGTTAATCTGCGCATAGACAAATAAATAACAGCCCAATTTTATCAGGCTGTTATTTATTAACGGTATGATAGCTGTTTTATTGTTTACTTGCGTGGAATGTTTATCAGTATGTCGAGCAAGTGTTTCCAGTATTTCTCCACACTCGGAATGTGCATCCTTTCATCAGGCGAATGTACTCCGCGCAGTGTGGGGCCGAAAGAAACCATGTCGAGGTTGGGATATTTTTCCAGGAACAGGCCGCATTCGAGTCCTGCGTGTATGGCTTTTACTTTGGGCTCTGTGCCAAACAGTCTTTTGTATGAGTCTACAGCTATCTTCAGTATTTCGGAGTGCGGGTTAGGTTTCCAGCCGGGATATCCGTCTGCAACCGTGACTTTGGCTCCGGCCAGTTCGAATACGGCTTTTACGGTGTTGACCACATTGGTTCTTGCAGAGAGGATGGAACTTCTTTGGCTGGTCACTATCTTGATTTTGTTGTCGGGTGTCATCTTCACTGAAGCGAGGTTGGTAGATGTCTCCACAAAGTTGTCAATGTCCTGGCTCATTGAGAATACGCCGTGCCATGCTCCCTGCAATGCGCGGATGATGTTGCCGGCGGTCTTTCTGTCTATGGCCTTGCATGTTTCTGTCACAGACTCCATGACAAATTTGACATTGGGTTCTGTCACGTTGTATTCGTTTTCTACTTCCGAAGCGAAAACGTTGAAATCCACTCTCACCTGTTCTTTGTCCGCATCCGGTATGGCTATTATGGCGTTGGCTTCTCTCGGTATGGCATTGTGCAGGTTGCCGCCGTCAATCTCGCACAGATACATGTCGTATTTCTGCATGCACATGTAGAGGAAGCGGACAAGCAGTTTGTTGGCATTTGCTCTTTTCTTGTTTATGTCATCGCCCGAATGTCCTCCGGTCAGTCCCTTTACGGTAAGTTTCAGTTTGTGGAATCCTGCCGGCACATCTGTCAGGTCGTAGGAGAATTCTATTTCGGAGTTTACTCCTCCGGCGCATCCTATGAAAAGCTCGCCTTCGTCTTCCGAGTCAAGGTTGAGCAGAATGTCTCCGTTCATGAAGCCTTTCTCAAGAGCGAATGCTCCTGTCAGTCCGGTCTCTTCGTCCACCGTGAAGAGGCATTCTATAGGGCCGTGCTTTATGTCGTCGGATGCCAGTATGGCCAGTTCGGATGCCACGCCTATGCCGTTGTCGGCTCCGAGCGTAGTGCCTTTTGCCTTGAGCCACTCTCCGTCCACATAAGTTTTGATAGGATCTTTTTCAAAGTCGTGTTCGGTGTCTTTGTTTTTTTCGCATACCATGTCTACATGCGATTGCAGGACTACTGTCTTGAGGTTTTCATAGCCTTTTGTCGCCTGTTTTTTTATCAAAATGTTGCCGGCCTTGTCTTCTTTCATTTCCAGATTGTGTTTTGCTGCGAAATCTCTCAGATACGCCCTTATTTTTTCCTCTTTTTTGGACGGGCGCGGCACTTGGCATACTTCATTAAAAAAGTCGAACAATACTTTCGGCTGTAATTCCATTTCGTTCATAATTCTGTATTTGTTTATTATAACTTGCGTTTTGGTAAATATTTGTTAATTCAATTGAAAACTTACAATATTGCGTTAGTTTTTGTTCTCAATGGAATACTCGAATACTTACAAAATTCTATATTTGCACACAAATATAACAGAAATGCTTGAGACAGCCATAACATCGGTCATAATAATTGCAGCATGTGTAGCGTTGCTGGCCATTAAAATAATAGTGAAGAAAAACGGCAGGTTTCCCAATACCCATGTGGGAGGGAACAAGCATTTGGCCAAGAAAGGTATAGGGTGTGTGCAATCTCAGGACAGGGAGGCGCAACGGCGTGAACTGATGACACCCGAACGGATGGAAGAAATATTAAATAACCAATAAATCAAATTTATTATTAGAAATGAGTAAAATTTTACTTTCAGCGAAAACATTAATTCTGATGGTCATCGGAGTTGCAATGGCGTCATGCAACGGCAACTCTTCGGGATCTAACAAGGCACAGCAATCAGCAAACACTACTCAGCCATCGGTGCCGGGCGAGACAACGATTGTCTATGTCAGAAATGATTCTTTGTTGACAAACTATACATTGTTCAAAGAGTTGAGCGAGGAAATGTTGAAAAAGGAGGAGAATGCCAGAGCCACTCTGAATGAACAGCAGAGAGACCTTGAGCAGGATGCCATGGATTTCCAGAGAAAATTGCAGAACAACGCTTTTGCCACACAGCAGAGAGCGGAAGAGGAGAATGCAAGGCTCATGAAGAAGCAGGGCGAATTGCAGGCTCTGTCTGAGAAACTTCAGAACGAGCTGCTGGCCGAACAGCAAAAAAATTCGACCATCGTCATGGACTCGGTACACAATGTGCTGAAAGAGGTAAGCGATGAGTTCGGCTATAAGATAATCATGTCAGACCCGTTGTATGGCGTTGAAAGCCTTGACATCACAGGTCTGGTGCTGGAAAGGCTGAACAAGAAATACAAACCGGCGGAAAAATAATACTGAATAGTTTTTTTTGATAAGGTGCAGGCCTTTGGGGAAATGATTCCTCAGAGGCTTGTTTTTTTGTAGTACCCGTGCCGCTCTATGGCAGCCCAGACATCGGGGTGCAGGAAATAGCGCACATCGTGTCCGCCGGCAATGGCTGTGCGTATGAACGATGAACTTATCTCAATGACAGGCGTCTCGAGCAGTCTTACGTTTTCGGGGAGTGTGGAGATGTCTATGGCCACGCCTGTCCTGCGGTAAATCAGTATCTCGGTGGAGGCCAGGATTTCCCTGTAGCCGTGCCACCGGTCGAACACGTCCCAGTTGTCTGCGCCTATGATCAGTATGAAATCGTGCATCGGATGTTCCTCTCTCAGTTTCGACAGCGTGTTGACCATATATGACGGGCGGGGCATGTGCATCTCCACATCGCAAGCCGCAAATCTGTCGTAGCCGGCAATGGCTTTTCTTACCATATCCATCCTTGCTATGTCGCTGAGCATGCCGTGTCCGTCTTTCAGGGGGTTCAACGGGCTTACCACAAACCACACCTCGTCTATACCGGCATATTCGCATATCCAGTTGGCCAGAGACGTATGCCCTATGTGTATGGGGTTGAAAGAGCCTCCGAAAACACCTATCTTTTTTCTGCGTTCCGACATAATCCGGCGGCAAATATAAACAAAACATTATACTTGCCCTGCGGCAGGAGGGCAAAATCTTCATTTTAAATAATATCGCCGGTGTTTGGAATTTATTTTCTAACTTTGCATGACAACAGAGAAAAAAACATGTCAGGTTTATGAGTAAAAACAAATTGGCTAAATTTGCCGACATGGCTGCTTATCCGCATGTGTTTGAATATCCTTATTCAAAGATCAAAGACGCAGATCCGGACATAAGGGGCAGGTGGAGAGATTTTTTCGGCAATGACAATCCTATTGTCGTGGAACTGGGATGCGGGCGCGGGGAATATACGGTGGGACTTGCCGGGATGTTTCCCCGATGCAATTTCATAGGTGTGGACATAAAGGGTGCGAGGATGTGGAGCGGAGCCACCGAGTCGCTGGCCAAAGGCTTGGGCAATGTGGCCTTTGTCAGAACCAACATTGAGATGATAGACCGCTTTTTTGAGCCAGGAGAGGTGAGCGGCATCTGGCTGACTTTCCCTGACCCGCAGATGAAGAAGTGCACCAAACGCCTTACTTCCACTTTCTTCATGGAGCGTTACAGGCGTTTTCTGAAAGACAACGGGACTATAAGCCTGAAGACAGACAGCAACTTCCTGTTCACATACACGCATTACATGGTGGAGCATAACAGGCTGCCGCTGCTGGCCGAAACCGACGATTTGTATCATTCGGGGCTGGACGATGAGATACTCTCCATAAAGACTTACTACGAACAGCAATGGCTGGAAAGGGGGCTGACCATTAAGTATATGAAATTCATGCTGCCGCATGAGGCAGAGTTGTCGGAACCTGACGTGGAGATTGAACTCGACTCTTACAGAAGCTACAACCGCAGCAAACGCAGCGGAAGCGCTGCAGGCAAATAGAAAAACAAATATACATTTATCATGTCTATATATCCGAAATTGATTCTTGACGCATTGTCGACTGTGCGTTATCCCGGAACAGGGAAAAATATAGTCGAAGCCGACATGGTGGAAGACGACATAAGGATAGAGGGCAGCAAAGTGTCTTTCTCCCTTATATTCGACAAGCCCACCGACCCGTTCATCAAATCCATAGTCAAGGCCGCTGAGACTGCCATAGAAACCTATGTGGGGCAGGATGTGGAAATCAGAGGAAACATAGCTGTGAAGTCCAGGAAAGCGGCAAGGCCGGAAGTGGGCAAGCTGCTTCCGGGTGTGAAAAACATCATAGCCGTGTCTTCAGGCAAAGGCGGAGTGGGAAAGTCCACTGTAGCCGCCAATCTGGCCGTAGCCCTTGCCAACATGGGATATAAGACCGGATTGCTCGATGCCGACATATTCGGACCCTCCATCCCTAAGATGTTCAATGTGGAAGACGCACGCCCTTATGCCGAAGAGGTGGATGGCAGAGACATGATTGTCCCCATAGAGAAATACGGCCTGAAACTCCTGTCCATAGGTTTCTTCGTTGATCCCGACCAGGCAACGTTGTGGCGCGGAGGCATGGCGAGCAATGCGTTGAGGCAACTGATAGGCGACAGCCTCTGGGGAGACCTCGATTTCTTTGTGCTCGACCTCCCTCCCGGAACGAGCGACATTCATCTCACCATAGTCCAGACGCTGGCTGTGACCGGAGTGGTGGTGGTGAGCACTCCTCAGGAAGTGGCTTTGGCCGATGCAAGGAAAGGCATAAACATGTTTGTCAACGACAAGATAAATGTGCCCATACTCGGCCTGGTGGAAAACATGTCGTGGTTCACTCCCGAAGAATTGCCCGACAACAAATATTACATATTCGGCAAAGAGGGTGTGAAACGTCTGGCGGAAGAGATGCATGTGCCTTTGCTCGGACAGATTCCCATCGTTGGCAGCATTTGCGAAAGCGGCGATGAGGGCACACCCGTAGCTCTCGATAAAGATTCTATAACGGGGCGTGCTTTCATGGCATTGGCCGAAAGGGTAGTGGAGGAGACAGACAGGCGCAACAAGGAAAAGGCGCCTACCCACATAGTGGAAGTACATAAGAAATAATGCAGATACACACGTCGTTGCGGACTGTTGCCTGTGGCCGGTCCGCTATCGTTTGAGGATGTGCGCCATCTTTGCCGGAGATGGCGCACATCATTGGTGGGGATGGCGCACATCCCGGGCGAAGATGGCGTATATCTTTTCTGCCCCCTCCAAATCTGGCATCGGATTGTGAAAAATGCGGGCGGCGATAAAAAAATATGCGGAAACGGTTGCACAATTCAACTATACGTGCTATCTTTGCATCGCTTTTCAAAAGAGAGCGAAAACATTCTTCAGTAGCTCAGTCGGTTAGAGCATCTGACTGTTAATCAGAGGGTCGTTGGTTCAAGTCCAACCTGAAGAGCAAAAACGGAAAAGAGACTGCAATCAAGCCATAATTGATGTGGTCTCTTTTTTTGTGTATGAGTATATGCCGCGCAGACATTGCCGGCGGCGGCTTTTATAATTTCGTTTCCTGAAAATACAGACAGACATGCAGCAAAGAAACAATGCGATATCTTTCCTACACACGTTCGGCATCATATTGGTGGTGCTGGGGCATTCGTTTTATGCCTATAAGCAACTGTATGATGAGAACTATCTGTATGATTGGAGAAAATTCGCCATGCCGCTGTTCATGTTCATGTCCGGTTATCTGCTGAAATATACTGCGCGGGCGAAACACCGTCCGCTCGGCGGCATGACGGCCGGCGGGGTTTGCAGCTTCCTGGCAAAGAAAGCAAAGCGTCTGCTCATCCCCTATGCGGTGATAAGCAGTGCGGTGTTTCTGCCTAAGGCCTTGCTCTCCGTCTATGCCATGCATCCGGTGGAACTGTCGTTGTCAAGCTATGTGGAGATGCTTGTATATCCCGACTACAATGCCATCAGGCTTTTCTGGTTTTTGCCCACGCTGTTTGTCATGTTCTGCATGGTGGCGGCAGGGGCATATATCCTGCGGGTAATGCGCCTGAAAGTGCATCCGCTTATCATCCTGCTTGTCCTGTTGCTGCCGCATGTGACACCGTTGTCGGCCGGCGACATCCGTCTGTTTAACATCAGCAAAGCCATAAACATCCATCTGCTCTATTTTGCAGCTGGATATTATTTTTGCAAGTATGGCAAAATGGAAAATTTTATTGCCGTGCATAGGGGGCTTGTGTTTGGCGTTACTTTTGTCATATCCATAGCCATGTTGCTGCTGCCCGATGGCGATGTGAAATCGTTGTTGTTGGCGTTCAACGGCATAGCGATGAGTTTCGCCATAGCGCATATTTATGTCGGGCGCAAATGGAGTTTCCTGAATCCTTATTTCGAGGCGTCATACGCCATTTATCTGTTTTCATGGTTTCCGCAGGTCTTCGTGCAGCAGTTCCTGCTCTCTTTCATGGATATGCCTTGGCTGTTAAACACGGCTCTGGCGTTTTCAAGCGGATTTTTCGTGCCATACCTTATCTATAGACTGATAATGCGCTACAAGCATACGAAGGTGGGGAAGGTTGTCGCGCTGCTCACCGGTCAGTGACGGGTGCATCGTGCCTGTCATGTTGATATAAACGGAAGAAAGTGTGCTTTCGACACACCCTCATAGTTTTTATCCAAAAGGTAATGAGCTATTCTATTTGAAGGTGTTTAGCTATGTTTGATATAATTAATTGTATAATCATTCATTTACAAATTTGATTGCTGTTGTGTTACCATTGTAGTGTGGAGTATCAACGTGATTATATGAATTGTAGATTTCTATTTCACAAAAATTAATATTATAGTCAATACACCAATTGAATTGTTTTTTTTGTGTATGAGTTGATTATTTTTTTGATAATAGTGCTATAGAAATTGTCAGTAAAAGTATTTCCACGAGCAAAATGCCTGCAGCGATTATAAGCGGGATGTTGTTGCCTGTTTCTTGAGGTAGTAAGATGCAGCAAATCGTACGGATAAAGCCAGTGAACGAGAATAGCCATATCAAGCCTATTTTGTAGCCATCGTCCAATCTGTCGGAGGCTGTGTAATATATCAGTGCTGTGGAGATTGCAATGCTCAGGTCTGTCATTATGCAGTTGAACAGCGGATAGAAGCTTATGATTAAGCCAATCAGTGTGTTGAACAGTAATAGCACTGTTCCTGTCATTAAAATTGTCCGTTTCATTCTTCGTTTTCTTTTTTATTGTTGCATGGACTGCCGCACCATTTGCAGAATGAAGCGGTAACTTTGATTGTCCCTCCGCAGTTTCCGCAAATTTTTGTCGACAGCGTATTTTCTTCGTTGTTTGTCGTTTGATTCAAGACAGGCTGCGGAGCGTCCTTCTCTTTGGAGATCGGCGAGCCGCACCACTTGCAGAACCGTGCCGTTAGCGGGACAGCCTTTCCGCATTCCGGGCATTTTTGCTCCGCTGCAGATTTCGTGGTTTCCGGCTGTTTCTCAATTTCTGGCTCAGGAATCGAAACCGGTTTCGGCATATGGCTTACCGGGAAATGGCAACCGCAATTCGGGCATTGTGGTATATTCGGTTCTATTTCTTTTTCGCAATTCGGGCAAATCATTGTTAGTCAGCATTAAATATAATTAGTATTTTGGCTATTCCGTATTTCCATATTAAAGCCTTTCGAG